>NZ_JADNJD010000055.1:0-1097 GCF_015554745.1 Anaeromassilibacillus sp. 1001302B_160321_C8
GGAAAAAGGAAGATTTGTAACTTTTTTATTGGTGAAGATGGCAACGAATAATTCGGGTTAAATACGCTTTTTGTGCAAGGCAAAAAAAGGAAGATTTCAGACGAATAACAACGTGGTGTTTGTGAATCGTCCCCTTATCCCCGTAAAAGGGGTTAGCAACAATCTATATTTGCAACGGAAAATGATTTGACTTCCCTAAAAAATGATATGAAAAAGACAAAACTTGAAAATCAGCAACAGGTTTGGAAAGGATGCAAAAAACAACCGGTCAGACAGCAAGCATGGCACATTCCGAAAATATGGTCAGCCGCCTATCGACACACCGGAAGAAACCTCTGCAATTCCTTTTAAAAAAATGAAGCCGAAGAATGAAGCATACAATATTCCACGTATCGAAAAAAGTGACTGCACGATAAAATGAAAGGCTGCAACGGAAGAACAGACTTGCGGATTCTGCGGGGAGAACATAACCATACAGGCATACAGCCACTACAACTGTTTCCGGAAAAAGAAGATTATACAACCGGAAAAACAGAAAGGCATCCACTCGGAGAAAAGCAAGCAAACGATTGAAGCGGACTGCCGATTTAGCGGCGAAATATCCGACTACCTATATACAGCCCTAAAAGGCTGGGGCATATGGGTAAGCAACAGACTGCCGGGCAAATAAAAGGAGAGTGGCATAGCCGCCGGAAAGAGGTTGTCTCGATGTGGCCGAAGCTCCGAAAGCAGACCGGATATGCCTCTCTCCTTTGCCTTCCCCATTCCTGGATTTCACACAATCACGGAGCCTGCGAGTGACTATGAGAAATCCTGAAACGGGGACAGTCACTCCGCTGAAAGGGTGGGTGGGAAACATGTGACTTTCTCCAAAATAACAAATAGGGGTATAAAGATCTCAAAAGAAAAGAAAGCCGTTCCAGAAAAGACTGGAGCAACTATCACCATCTACTGTTCTTTAAGTTAATTGCAGCAAATCCAAATCATCAGTGACCAATCCATCCAATACATGTTGGATTTTATCAAATATAGCCTTATCTATGCCATACGTGGCGCATAACGATTGAAATTTGCTTACAGCATCGAACACCTGTAAT
>NZ_JADNJD010000056.1:0-1089 GCF_015554745.1 Anaeromassilibacillus sp. 1001302B_160321_C8
TGTAGGTTTGTCAAACATCTTGTACAGCGAGAGATTCAAAGAAAGCAGCAAGTTTTTCTTTCGGGGAGAGCCAGGCAAGGGGGCGCATAGGTAAGTCGTTGGAGCGATTTTGGTGTGCAGCGAGCTGCACACCAAAATCGGCAAGAGAGAAGAAACGATGTGTGTCGTAGAATCGCTTCTGGTCTTCGCGGTGACTGCGTTCTACTTTGCCGTTGTGGCGAGGTGTGTAGGGGCGAATCAGCTTGTGCAGGATCCCAAGGCGTGCAGCGGTCAGCTCAAAGCGTGTGAGCCGGTTCTTCTTGTTGGTCGAAAAACGGTTGGTAAACTCAATGCCATTGTCTGTCTGCACGCACTCTACCCGCACACCACGGCGTTTGAACCATGCCACCATTTTCTCCAGGAAATCAGCGGAGGAGTAAGTGCTTTGTTCTGGATATGCGCCCAGATAGCGAAGGCGTGTATATTCGTCGATCGCCGTATACTGGTATAGCCGTTCTTCCGGGTTTGTTAGGCATTTCATCGGCACCACCTTCACATCTACCTGAACGCGCTGGCCGGGATACTGCATCTGTTCGTATGGCTTTGCCTTGTAGGCTGCTTTGACCTTTGGCTGCGGGAACATCCCCAGCTTGCGCATGACCCGGAACAGACTTTCCGGACAGCGGGTATACCCACGTTTGCGGAGCCGGTGCCAGAGTTCTACCATTCCCAGCGTGGGATTCCTCCTCCGCATGTCTCGGATGAGCTTCAGTTCCGCTTCTGTGTGTTGGTTTGGATGGTGATGGGGGCGCCTGGACTGACAAGCCAGGGACGCCATACTTCCATCCCAGCGTGCCTTCCAGAAGTAGATATATGACCGGCTCTTGTTGTATTTCCGGCTTGCACGGCTCACGCCATATTTGGCTGCATACTGCATTAGGGATTGCCGATACCGCATGTCTTGTGTTATACTTTTACTCATGAGGGACAGAGCTCCTTTTTTGGGTTTGTTGGTGTCGCAACTTAACTATACCCTATGAAGGCTCTGTCCTTCTACTTTTTTATTTGCTTTTACTTGCTCTTCTGTCCAACATGTATTGTAGCTCTACA
>NZ_JADNJD010000010.1:0-115499 GCF_015554745.1 Anaeromassilibacillus sp. 1001302B_160321_C8
GATACCACGATTGCCGCGGCGGACTATGATGCACCGCAGGGCTATGTGTACAGCCCGGTAGCAGCGGACCAGTCCAGTGCGGTGACGGTTGACGACAAGACGGGCGCCGCAACCCCGGCGACGGTTGTCTTTACGGTTGTTCCGGAAGAAGCCAAGACGATTGAGTATGTACTACAGTACAGAAATACGGTAGACGGCGAATTGCTTACGGAGACCAAAACGGTTTCCCTGGAGGTCCCGGGCGAATACACCATTGCAACGCCGGGTTGGGCAGGAAGAACTGAGACCATTACGGCCCCGCTGCCGGAGGGCTATGTGTTCGCCCCGGCTGCACAGTCCTTTGATGTATCGGTGGATGCGAAGGGCGTTGCTACTCCGGAAACCGTTACATTTAAGGTGAAAAAACCGTTATCTGTTGGTGTGGTTGTGGCAGTAGATTTAACGGATTACTTTAATGAGACTACAGTACCAAATGATGGTTTGAAGTTGACAGAAACGGTAACGATTACAAAGGATAACTTTAAGACTTTGTTAGGGCTGAATAACTATGAGTTGTATCCTGAGACTCAGAGTCAGACAATTACAGTTGCAGAGGGGAAAGCAACTCCAGCTACAATTTCCCTGACGGTTCGCAAGGTCGATACGGAAGGAAAGACCGTGCTGAACATGGCAGATGGTATTGACAATATCCGTTTAGCTATGGATATGGATTTCGTTTTGGAAAATAATATTAGTATGGCGAAGTTTGGTTCTACTTTTAAGCCTATCGGATGGACAGATGCAAGTGATGTAACCTTTACAGGTTCATTGGATGGTAAGGGTAACGAAATTTCGCAATTGGGAGCGGATTGGGCGCCCAATAATACGACAGATAATACAAATGTTGGCCTGTTTGCTTTGAATGGAGGAACAATAGAGAACCTCAAGATTTCAACAGCAGGTTTGGGCGTTCTCGGAGGTCGTGATGTAGGTATTGTGGCAGGACAGAATACGGGTGTGATTTCAAACGTACATACAAGCGGATATGTTGGAGCGATTTATAGAGGTTACGGCTCCAATGATGCAGGAGGCATTACTGGCCTTAACAGAGGTACTGTACAATACTGTAGCTCGGATGTATCAGCTTATGGTTACACGTACGTTGGTGGCCTTGTTGGTAAAAATTATAACAAGATTGATCAGTCTTACACGTTTGTAGAAATTAACGCTGAAGTTAGCGATAGTGACATTCTGAATAGTTCAAAAGTATATTGTTACTTAGGAGGAATTGCAGGAGGAAGTGTAGGGACGGTTTCCGATTGCTATGTGATTCAATCCGGTAATATTAGAGGCGAAGAGTCTGTTGGCGGAATGTTAGGTACAAACGGCGGAACATTGGAGAACTGCTTTATTGATCAGCAGAGTTATTATTTGACTGCTAATAGAAATGTTAGTGAATACGTTGGAGCAACACAAGGAATAAGATCGAATTTGTATGTCATGAATAACACAGATGGAGACCCCTATGGAATTACGTCGGGCAAGGTGCTTACTGGTTTCGACACCTCGGTCTGGTCCTTTGCCGCAGGCGAGTACCCGGACTTGATGAACAACAGAAGATAAGTTTTTTATTGATATGTCGCAAAGCAGAAAGCCCCGGCGGGAATTCCCGCCGGGGCTTTTGTGTGGTGCTGCGCCATTTGCAGATGAAACGGGCCATACGTTCATGGGTTGGGAGCCCTGCGTCACCATTCGCGTGTGTATCCTTGCTGTGGGTTTGCATCGTAAAGCAGCGCAGGGCGTCCTGCGTTTCTAGAATTTTTGAGAAAACGTGTTTCCAAAGCGGAAACCCGCGTTGGAAATTGAACAGATGGGGCGGTGTTGGGGTTGTGTTGACGGAATTCGGCACTTCCCTTTGCAACGTTACTTCCCAACGGTGTTCCCGCACTTATAAACGACCTGTAAATCAGGTTTATTTTATCAAAATTCCTGAAAATATATTGACATTTCATCGTAAAAGTGTATAATAATATATTGATAAATTGTTAAAGATTTATCAATGTTGATTTGATTCTACATATTTGGAGGTATTTGTCATGTCCAGATTTACCCTTCCCCGCGATATTTATTACGGCGCCAATGCGCTGGAAAACCTCAAGAACCTGAAAGGAAAGAAGGCTGTCCTCGTTTTGGGCGGCGGCTCCATGAAGCGCTTTGGCTTTGTGGACAAGGCCCTGGCTTATCTGAAGGAAGCCGGCATTGAGACCAAGCTCATCGAGAACGTGGAGCCCGATCCCTCCGTGGAGACCGTCATGAACGGCGCCGCCGTAATGCGCGAGTTCGAGCCCGATTGGATCATCTCCATGGGCGGCGGTTCCCCCATCGACGCAGCCAAGGCGATGTGGGCGTTCTATGAGTATCCCGAGACCACGTTCGAGGATCTCATTACCCCCTTCAATTTCCCGGAGTTGCGCCAGAAGGCCAAGTTCTGCGCCATCCCCTCCACCTCCGGCACCGCTACGGAAGTGACCGCCTTCTCCGTCATCACCGATTATCAGAAGGGCATCAAGTACCCGTTGGCAGACTTCAACATCACCCCGGACGTGGCCATCATCGATCCGGCCCTGGCCGAGACCATGCCTCCCAAGCTGGTGGCTCACACCGGTATGGACGCACTGACCCACGCGATTGAGGCCTATGTGTCCACCTTGCACACCGTGTTCACCGATCCGCTGGCTCTGAAGGCGATCGATATTGTGAACAGCGATCTCATTAAGTCCTTCAACGGCGACATGGCTTGCCGTGAAGAGATGCACTATGGCCAGTGCTTGGCGGGTATGGCGTTCTCGAACGCCCTGCTGGGAATTGTCCACTCCATGGCGCACAAGACCGGCGCTGCGTTCTCCACCGGCCACATCATCCACGGCTTGGCGAATGCGATGTATCTGCCCTATGTCATCGCCTACAACGCCAAGGCAGACGGCGTTGCGGAGCGCTATGCCGACATCGCCCGCACCATGGGCGTGACCGGCGATACCACGGCTGAGCTGGTCGAAGGCCTCCGCGCCAAGATCCGCTCCATGAACGACACCATGGGCATCCCCAACACGCTGAAGGACTTCGGCATCATCGAGTCCGAGTTCCAGGAGAAGCTGAACACCATCGCGGAGAACGCTGTGGGCGACGCCTGCACCGGCTCCAACCCGCGCCCGATCGACCCCGCTACCATGGCGAAGCTCTTCACCTGCATCTATTATGGAACGGAAGTTGATTTCTAAGAGACGTTCCTTATCCTGAATAATCCCCAAGGACGTACGGCTTGCAGCCGTACGTCCTTCTTTTTTGAAAGTATGGCTTTGCTGCTTCTTTGGCTGTCCCCCTTTCCGCCCGTATATTTTGCGGTTTTGCCCGCTTCAATACAGGCCGGGCAGATCCCTCTATCAAAGCGGTCCAGCTTCATCCATGTTTTTCTGCTTGTGCCCCGAATAAAAAGGGCTTTTTAGCCTTCATCTGCCCCAAGGACGGGTTTTCCTCTTTCAGCGGCAGGGGCTTTCCTTGCAGATCGGGCGGCGCCTGCTCCGCTCGTTTTGCCGGGGCCTCTGCTGCTTTTCCGCCTTTTGCTGCATGCAGCTTTGCGTCCTTTAAACAAGCGCGATTCGTTTTTTCATACATTTTTTCATGCAGTCCGCAGAACCAGGGAGTTCCCAAACTTTATGGGAAACGAAGGGATTTCCTTGTTATGCATGCCAACGGCCGGTATAATGATGCTGAAACCACGGATGGACCCAAAAGGATGGAGGAGGAATGGGAAACTCATGAAACGAGGGATCGGATTTTTATTGAGCCTGGCGATGCTTTTGGCGGCTTTGGGCCCGATCGGAGCGGGGGCGGCGGTTGCCAAGGCCGCGGAGGGCGATTTGCCCGAATCTTATTATGTACAGCCTCCCGTGGGGACGTGTGCGTCTTGCGGCGCGCCCCTGTTTGCGCGGGAGGGCAATTGGGCGGAAGACCAGCGGTGTTACGACTGCTGGGCGAATGACCGGAACAAATGGAGCATCGTCCTTTGGACGCCGCCCCGCCCGCATTGTGCGCACTGTGGAAATTCCACCCTGGGGAACACCTCCGGCTTGTGCGACGGTTGCGTCATGGCGGGCTGTGGGGAACACACCCAGACCGTTGCGGTTGTGGATAAAGCGACGGGAAAGCCGGTGGAGGGCGCGATGGTGACAGGCGGGGCCTTGGGCCCTGCGCAGACGGACGCCTCCGGGAAGGCCTCGAAGAGCGAACCGCACATGCACCTGGACGGGACCGCGGATGTGTTGGTTTCCTGCGACGGCTATCAGAGTCAAAAGCTTTCCGTGGCCGTCCGGGAGCTGGCCGAGACATTGACCGTGGAATTGGAACCCCTGCCGGAGGCGTTTACCATTCCGCTGGATCTTTCCTCGTTTGTGGGGGAGGCTTACGGGCCGGTCCTGTTGAATGCGGAATGGCAGCTGGAGCCGCTCCCCTTCCCGATCAAAGTGGATCACCTGCTGTCCAATGAGGTGACGCTCACGCGGGATCCGGAGACCGGCGAGTACAAAGGGTCGTTCCAGCTCAACGGCTTGGCAGAGCTGCTGTTCCAGGGGAAGGCCGCCGTCGAAGGCGAAGTAACCGCCCGGTGGGACGAGGAACAGGCCCGGTTAGAGCTGGTCAACTCGGATGTAACGGCTTCGGTCACGCTCTCGCAGGATCTGAGCTATCTATTCCTGGGGGTTGACGGGGAGCTGACGCCGCAGATTCGCCTGACCGGGGCGTATCAAGACGACGGTTCCCTGCATTTGGTGCCGGCGGTCTCCTGCTCCGGCTCGGCGTACGCCTACCTGGGGAAAAAATTGGAGCAGGAAGTCCTCGCGGGAAAAGTCAAATTGAAGCTCGGCGCGGAATTGACCGGCGGCGTAAATTTCACCATGCAAGCGGACCTGGCCAACGGCGAAAACGTCCTACAGGACTTTGTGCAGTTGGGCGGGAATCTGCGCGCGGTGGCCAAGCTGTTGGGGTTTGAACGCACCTGGGAGGGATATTATTGGCAGTATTACCCCGTGGTCTCCGAAGAGGATGGCCCGGCGTATGAACCGCCGCAGCCGGTAGACCGTTTCCCCGGCCGGAGCGAGACCGGCACCGCTGGTGAGGACAGCCAGCAGTTCCGGCCGGACGCAGCACCCGCCTTCCCAACGGAAGAAGGCGACCCGGTGGTGGAAAACGCTGGGGATCATGCGGACCCGGTGCTTGTGCCGTTGGGCAACGGCTCGGTTTCTTCCGGGACTTCTGGCAAGTACAATGGGGCGGCTGCGTTGTTTTGGGTGGAGGATGCAACGGAGCGCACGGAGATCAACCGGTACCGGTTGGTCTACTCCCTGTACGACGGCCTCCACTGGGGCGATCCCACGCCGGTTTACGACGACGGGACGGCGGATTTTGCCCCGCGCGCCGTAACGGTCAACGGGGAAGTGTACCTGCTTTGGCAGAGCGCCAACCAGGAATTTCCCGGGATGGTCAACTCTTCCGAATATGCGCGTTCCATGGACCTTTATGCGGCGGTGCTGCGGGACGGCCAAATGCAGGATGTGACGAACCTCACCGAGGAAACCGGCGGGTACTGCGGGATGCACAATCTGGAAGTGGTGGACGGGAACGTTACTGCGGGCTGGTTGGCAAACGACTCCGGCGACCTCCTGTTTGCCGAAGGGCAAAACCATCGCTACGAAGCGGTTTACGAGCAGGGGACCTGGAAGGTACAGAGGGAGGACGCGGTCGCGGAAGCGAGCGCTCCCGGGATGCAGGCGCTGGAGCTGATGGTCCCGCTGGGGCAGGCGGACGCAGCGGAAAGCGTTGAAGCGGCGGGAACGAAGTTCTATTGCCGGGAGGACGGCTCCATCGCCTGCGAACGGCAGGGGGAGGAGCTGATCCTGGCGCCGGACGCACAGACGTCTTCGTTTGAAACCGTGACCAATGGGGAACTGGTATTCCTGTATTGGCTGCATGCCGGGGAAGAGGGCGCATTCCGACTGGACGGCGCGTTTTATCACCCTGGAACGGGAAAATGCAGCGCCGCCCAGACGTACCTCGGCCATGGGAATGCGCTGCATGGAATAGATGCCTCGATGGACGGCGGCGGGAATGTGCTCATGGCCTACCAGTCGTCCGATTGGAGCGGCACGCAGCGGCGCTCCTATGCGTCCAGCGACCTGATGACCGCGGTCATTGCGCCGCCGCAGGACATGGCGGACGGCGGCGTTCCGTGGGTTTTGCCCGCTGTGTCCGGCAGCGTCCTGGTCCTTGCGGTTGTGGGCGCAGTTATATTCCTGATGCTCCGCAACCACCGGCAGCGGAAGGGATAAAGAGGGCTTTGCGAACGGAAAGAGCGAATCGTGAAGGCTGTTTGACAGGCAGAAAAAAACGGATATGCGCGGAAGTGAAGCGCATATCCGTTCCTTTTTGTCTTTATGTTCTTACAGGGATTTGCATCCTGCTTTGCAGGAAGGCGAACCGGCGTACATCAATATTGGATCGCGCTGAGCAGCTCGTCCATCTTGTTCCGCTGGGCCAGCTTGCCAGTCCCATAGAGCACGGTATCCTCGATGCGGGCGATCACAAAATACAGTTCGCCGTTTTCCACCGTATATTTGCTGTAGGCGGCAGAATCGACATTTGTAGTTCTTTCTGCGGTTTTCGGCTCCCCGATGTACTCTTTGAGGCCGTTGTACGTGGTTGTCGCCGTCTCCTGGTCTTTACAGACGGCGAAGTCGATCTGCATATCGATGGTCTGGTCGTACGCGGTGCGGGCGGAGACATAGGTTTCCGGATCGACGCTGGGCGTTTCGACCGTAAAGCCGACCGCAGAAGCCTGCGTTTCAAATTCTTCCGCCGTGACGGGCGTGCGCGCGGAACATCCAGTGCAGAACAGGGAGATCAGGACCACCAATGCAAGCAGGCGTGCATATATCGTTCGTTTCAATGGTATACCTCCTATCAATGAAATTTTCTTTTGTACAGAGATTCCAGTGGGCCATATGCGGCAAGCCACGGGAAAAAGAAAAGTCTTCCCTTTATTATACGACTTTTTTCGGATTTGTATAGAGGCAAATGCCTAAAATATATAAAATCCTATGCATTTATAAGGGGGATTATCGGCATATGTATCAACCGGCGCCCGAACCGGGCGTTGAATCCCCATAGAACTGAGCAAGATGGGCGGCCAATCAAAATGCGGCAGCAAGCACTATGCCCGGATGGATTCCCAAATGGATTCCCGTGCCCGAAAATTTGCCCAGGCAAAGCCTGCATAGTCAGGACTTTCCTGCGGATAATATGGACATGACACCGTTTTCGAAGATTCAACAGAAAGGTCAAATATAGATCATCAGGAGGGAATCAATTTTGAAGGCAACAGGAATCGTAAGAAGAATTGACGACCTTGGACGCGTCGTCATCCCGAAAGAAATCCGCCGCACGCTGCGCATCCGCGAAGGCGATGCGCTTGAAATCTTTACCGACGCGCAGGGCGGCGTTATCTTTAAAAAATATTCCCCGGTCGGGGAGATGTCCACGTTTGCCGGGCAGTATGCAGAGGTCCTGAACAAGGTGACCAACCGGCCGGTGGTCATGTGCGACCGCGACCACGTGATCGCCGTGGCAGGCGTCTCCAAGAAGGAATACCTGGAGCGCCGCGTCTCGCCGGAATTGGAGGAGTATATGCAGAACCGGATGTCCTATCCGAACGGCGACGCCAGCGGGATCCGCCCTGTGGAGGGGATTGACCGCACCGCCTGCATCCTCTACCCGATCATCGCGTCCAGCGACGTCAACGGCGCCGTGGTGCTGCTCTCCAGCGAGACGCAGGAGCCCGCGGGCGAGACGGATGAAAAATTGGTGCAGGCAGCGGCGTTCTTCCTCGCAAAGCAGATGGAGGAATAAAACGCCCGCGGCGGAAGGAAATTTCGAAGGGGAGACGGTGAAGCAACCCTTCTTTTTGAAGGCGGATTTGCCGCTTGACCGGCCAAAGCTGGCCGGCAAGATGGCCGCTTTGCAGAAAATGCGTGGAAAACAAGCGCAGGACCGCAGAAAAACCGCAGTTCTCCGCCGCGTACCCTTGCATTTTTCCAGCAGTTGTGCTACACTATACAAGGTAATATTATGTGAGGATGAAAGAGTGGGGCAACCCACTCTTTTGTTTGCATTATGAGGTGAAACGATTGGCAGCGAAAAAGAAAGGCGGCAATACGGTCGCCCTGGTGCGGCGGCTGGCAGAGCCGATTGCGCGGGACCTGGGCCTGATGCTCTGGGACGTGCGCTTTGTCAAAGAGGGCGCGGATTGGTTCCTGCGCATTTTTATCGACAAGCCGGAGGGGATCGGCATCGAGGACTGCGAGGCGATGAGCCGCGCGATCAACGGCCCGCTCGACGAGCTGGACCCGGTGGAACAGTCCTATTGCCTGGAAGTCTGCTCTCCGGGAATGAACCGCGAGCTCACGCGCGACGAGCATTTCGCCGCGTACTTGGGCGCACCGGTACAGGTCAAGCTGATCCGCCCGGACGAGGACGGGCAGCGCGTGATTGCCGGGATCTTGGAGGATTACCGCGACAGCACGATGATTTTGCGGATGGAGGAAGGAGACGAACGCTCCGTGGCCAGAAAGGACGCTTCCAGCGTGCGGCTGATGGACGACGACTTTGGAGGGATTGAGGAATGAGCGAAGTGTTTGAGGCATTGAGCCTGCTCGAAAAGGAGCGCGGCATCCCGGTGGACTTTATGGTGGACCGCATCAAAAAGGCCATTGTGACCGCGTGCAAAAACAGCTACGGCAACGAGGACACCGTCATCAATATGGACCCCGAGACGGGCGTGTTCGAGGTGTATCTGCGCAAGACGGTGGTCGAGGATGTGGAAGAGCCGGGCAAGGAAATTTTGCTGGAAAAGGCGCGTGAGATCGACCCGACGGCAACGGCCGGGGATACGGTCAGCGTGCACCTCAATACAAAGGAGTTTGGACGCATTGCCGCGCAGACCGCGCGCAACATCATCCGCCAGGGCATCCGCGACGGCGAGCGCGGCCAGATGATGCAGGAGTTCCAGAGCAAGCACCAGGAATTGGTGACCGCCCTGGTGGAGCGCATCGACCCCCGCACGGGCGCGGCAACCCTGCGGATCGGCAAGGCCGAGGCGGTGCTGCCCAAGAGCGAGCAGGTCGGCGGCGAGGAGCTCAAGGAAGGCGACCATGTCAAGGTGTATGTGGTGGACGTCCGCGAGACGGAGAAGGGCCCCCGCGCCATGATCTCCCGCACCCACCCCGATTTGGTCAAGCGCCTATTTGAGACGGAAGTGCCGGAAATCTACGACGGCACCGTCGAGATCAAGGCGGTGTCCCGCGAGGCGGGGTCCCGCACCAAGCTGGCCGTCGTCAGCCACAACGCGGACGTGGACGCGGTCGGCGCGTGCATCGGCGCGCGTGGCGCCCGCGTGTCCAGCATCGTCAACGAGCTGGGCGGCGAGAAGATCGACATTGTGGAATACAGCGACGACCCGGCGAAATTTATCGCTTCCGCGCTCTCCCCGGCGACGGTCCTCTCCGTCGTGACCGCGGAGGACGGTTCGCATGCCTGCCGCGTCACCGTGCCGGACAGCCAGCTTTCCCTGGCGATCGGCAACAAGGGCCAGAACGCGCGCTTGGCGGCAAAGCTGACCGGCTGGAAGATCGACATCAAGCCGGAGAGCGGCTTCTACGGGGAAGAAGAGACTGCAGAGCCCAAGGCCGAGGAGGAGCCTGCCGCCGAGCAGGAACCGGCGGAGGCCGCGGAGGAATAAGCGGCCAAACGGGAGGAAATTCCGGACGGGGGTTCACCCGGTTCGTATCATAGGAATAGGGTGCGGTTGCCGCACCCGCGGAAAACAGGGAAACGGCGCCGCGCGTCCAACGGACGGTTGCACCCAACGGGTGCAAAAGCGCTGGGGAAGGATTCCCCAAGCCGCGGTTGTTTTCATATAGATTCATCAGCGTACGTTTAAGAAATCACAGTCGGGAAGGGCGGTGTGTGCAAATGCATCAAAAGCGGGTCCCCCTGCGCATGTGCGCCGGATGTGGGGAGAGCAAGCCGAAAAAGGAATTGGTCCGGGTGGTCCGTTCACCGGAAGGGGAGATCTCCCTGGACCTGACGGGCAAAAAGCCCGGGCGCGGCGCTTATGTTTGCAAGAGTGCGGACTGCCTCCGGGCGGCGCGAAAAGCGAGGCGATTGGAACGAGCCTTCTCCTGCCAGATTCCCGCAGAGGTCTATGACCGTATGGAGGAGGAGATCGGAAAATGAATGAAAACAACAAGCGGCTTCTGTCCCTGTTGGGACTGGCGCGGCGGGCAAACCGGCTCTCACTGGGCAGCGATCCCGCCGAGGAAGCGCTGCGGAAGGGCCAGGCGCGCCTGGTGCTGCTGGCAGAGGACCTCTCTCAGCACACCGCGGGCGGCGTCCGGTTTGCGGCGGAGGAAGCCGGGGTGGACGTCCTGACAGCGGCGTGCACCATGGACGAAATCAGCATGGCTCTTGGAAAGCGAACCGGAGTTGTTGCAGTGAATGACGCAGGGTTCGCAAAAAAACTGCATGAGCTGTGCGAAGCCGGAACCGGCGAGCAAGTGGTGAAATGAGGAGGAATTTCGTATATGATGATTAAATATCGCGTTCACGAGGTGGCAAAGGACCTGGGACTCCCGAACAAGGAGGTCATCGACACCTTACAGAAATACACGGGCGAGACCAAAAAACATATGACCGCTCTGACGGAGAACGAGCTGGATGTCGTGTTTGAGGAATTCACGCAGAAGAACCGCGTGGAGAGCTTCGACGAATATTTTGCAGACCAGAAGGAACCGGCGGTGACGGTCACAGTGGAGCAGGAACCCGCCGCCCCGCAGAAGCCCGCCGCGCCCGCGCGCCCGGCACAGCCGCAGCAGGGCGGAAACCAGCCGGCCCAGGCGAAGGCGCCGCAGCAGAACGGTGCGCAGGGGCAGCAGGGGAATGCGCCGCGCCGTCCGGCGGTAAAGCCGGGCAAGATTACGCCGGTGCGCCCTGCGCCGCAGCAGAACGGCAACCAGCCGGCCCAGACGAGGGCGCCGCAGCAGGGCGGTGCACAGGGCCAGCAGGGGAATGCGCCGCGCCGTCCGGCGGTGAAGCCGGGCAAGATCACGCCGGTCCGTCCCGCGCCGCAGCAGAATGGCGGCCAGCAGCCGCATAAGAAGCCGGGCGCGCCCATCCCGCCGCCCCGCCCGATGCAGACCGGCGCGCCGAACACCACCAACGTCAAGCGCGGAGAGGGCCGCCTGGTCGATACCCGCGCCTCCCATGTGGAGCTGGATAAATACAACGAGAAGTACGACCGCCTGGCCTCCGAGAAGGTCCGGACGGAGAACATCGTGCAGAAGCAGAAGATCACGCAGCGCAGCAGCCAGTACCGCGGCAAGCCGCGCAACGCCCGCCGGGAGACCGAGGCGGAGCGCCTGCGCCGCATCGCGATGGAGCGCAAGGCGAAGCCGATCACTGTCACAATCCCGGAGGAGATCACGGTCAACGAGCTGGCGCTCCGCCTGAAGGCGACGGCCGCCGAAGTCATCAAGAAGCTGATGGCCAACGGCGTGTTCGCAACCGTGAACGATACCATCGATTTCGACACCGCCTCCCTGATCGCCATGGAATTCCATGCGAAGGTGGAGAAGGAGGTCGTCGTCACGATCGAAGAGCGCATCATCGACGACAGCGAGGACGACGAGGCGAACCTGGTGCCGCGCGCACCGGTCGTGGTGGTCATGGGCCACGTCGACCACGGCAAGACCTCCCTGCTGGATGCGATCCGCCACGCGCATGTGACGGACACCGAGGCGGGCGGTATCACGCAGCACATCGGCGCCTATCGCGTCAAGATCGGCGACCGCGACATCACCTTCCTCGACACCCCGGGCCATGAGGCGTTTACGACCATGCGCGCCCGCGGCGCACAGGTGACGGACATCGCTGTGCTGGTGGTGGCTGCGGACGACGGCATCATGCCGCAGACGGTCGAAGCGATCCACCATGCAAAGGCAGCGAACGTCTCGATCATTGTGGCGATCAATAAAATGGATAAACCGGGTGCAAACCCGGATCATGTGCTCCAGCAGCTCACGGAATATGAGCTGGTGCCAGAGGAGTGGGGCGGCGATACGCCCTGCATCCGCGTCTCCGCGAAGAAGAAGGAAGGCATCGACGACCTTCTGGAGATGATTACATTGGTGGCCGATTTGAAGGAACTCAAGGCCAACCCGGACCGCGCCGCCAAGGGCACGGTGGTGGAAGCGCGCCTGGACAAGGGCCGCGGCCCAATCGCCACCGTTTTGGTGCAGAACGGCACCCTGCATACGGGCGACATCATCGTCGCAGGCACGGCGGTCGGCCGTGTGCGCGCGATGACGGATGAAAACGGCAAGCGCATCCAGTCGGCCGGCCCGTCCGTCCCGGTGGAGATCACCGGCCTGGACGACGTGCCCGCGGGCGGCGACATCATGAACGCCGTCTCCGACGAGCGCCTGGCGCGCGAGCTGGTTGAACAGCGCCGCAACGAGCAGAAGGAAGCCATGTTCAACTCACAGACCAAGGTCACGCTGGATAACCTCTTCGACCAGATGCAGCAGGGCGAGATGAAGGAACTGCAGATCATCGTCAAGGCCGATGTGCAGGGCTCTGTGGAAGCGGTGCGCCAGTCCCTGGAGAAGCTCTCCAACGACGAGGTGCGCGTCAAGGTCATCCACGGCGGCGTGGGCGCGATCAACGAGTCCGACGTCATGCTCGCGAATGCATCGAACGCCATCATTGTCGGCTTCAATGTGCGTCCCGACCCGGTGGCGGAGGACAATGCAAAGCGCAGCGGCGTGGATATGCGCCTCTACCGCATCATTTACGATTGCATCGAGGAAATGGAATCCGCCATGAAGGGCATGCTGGCGCCGAAGTTCCGTGAGGTCCAGCTGGGCCGCGGCGAGTGCCGCCAGGTCTATAAGATCTCGAATGTCGGCACGGTCATCGGCGGCCATGTCACCAGCGGCAAGATCACCCGCACGGCGGACATCCGCGTGGTGCGCGACGGTATCGTGATCGCGGAGGACAAAGTTTCGTCCCTGAAGCGCTTCAAGGACGACGTGAAGGAAGTCGCCGACGGCTACGATTTCGGCATGACGCTGGAAAAATTCAACGACGTCAAAGAGGGCGACGTATTGGAAGCCTTCACGATGGAAGAATACAAAGAGGACTGACCGGTTTTGCCGGTTGTCCGGGACGGCCCGGGGCGCGCTGGCGCGCTGCGGCCGCGGAGGTGAAACAAGATGCCAAGCCATAGAATGGGACGGACGACGGAGGACATCCGCCGGGAGCTCACCGCGATTTTCCGGGAGCTCAAGGACCCGCGCGTGCAGGGATTAATCAGTATTGTGCGCGTGGATGTGTCGAGCGACCTCTCGTACTGCACCGTCTATATCAGCGCGATGGAAGGCATGGAGCACGCAAAGCAGGCGACACAGGGCTTGAAGTCCGCCTCCGGCTATATCCGCCGGGAGCTGGGCCAGCGGCTGCGCCTGCGCCATGTGCCGGAGATGCACTTTAAGGCGACGGACTCCATCGAATACAGCGCAAACATTTCGAAAATTTTAAACGACCTGCCGCTTCCCAAGGAGGACGGACAGGAGGAAGAACCCTAACCAACCGCCGGGGGGAGCCCCGGGGGAACGCGGGGCGGCGGGGACGTGCGCGCGGTCCGAAGGGACCGCGCCCGGGAATCCCTTTGGGATTTCCCGGCGGGGATTCGCAGGAATCCCCGGCACGTCCCCGCTTCAGGCGTTCCGCACGCTTTTTGCTTTGGGGGCCGGGGCCAAACAAGCCGGGCGGACAACCCCAGGCCGGAAGGGATCCCCGGCGGCTGCCTGCGGGCAAGAACGGGAAGAATTTTGAAAACAGACGGAGAAGACATTCCGGAGACCGAAAGGGGAGTGTAGCAAACGATGATCAGCCTGGATGACGCGGCGGAGTATCTGCGCCGTGCGGACGACATCGTCATTTTGAGCCATCAATTCCCGGATGGGGATACGTTTGGTTCGGCCGCCGCGCTTTGTATGGCGCTGCAAAGCATGGGCAAACGCGCCAAAACGCGCTGCCGCCATGCGGTCAGCGCAAAGTACGCCTTTATGTTCCGCGGCGTGAAAAAACAGGAATTTGAGCCAAAGACGGTTGTGGCGGTGGACGTCGCGGACATCGACCTGCTGGGCGAACCCATCCGCGAGGAATACGAGGGCCGCGTGGACCTCTGCATCGACCACCACGCGGGCAACCGCACCTTTGCAAAATACACGTATGTGGACAGCACAGCCGCCGCGACCACGGAGATCATCTATGCGCTCATCACCAAATTGGGTGCGAAGATCACGCCGGAGATCGCCCAGGCCATCTATACCGGCATCACCACGGATACCGGATGCTTTAAATATACGAACGCGACGCCGCGCACGTACCGCATCGCCGCGTGCATGATGGAGACCGGCATCGACGCGGCCGCCATCAACCGCGAGATGTTCGATACCAAGACCCGCGCCCGGCTGGAGATGGAGCGCCGGGTTTTGGACTCCATGAACTTCTACCTGGACGACCGGTGCGCCGTCGTATACATCCTGCGCGATATGATTGCGGAATCGGGCGCCTGCGAGGACGATTTGGAGGGGCTGGCGGCCATCCCGCGCCAGATCGAAGGGGTGCTGGTCGGCGTCACCCTGCGCGAAAAGAAAAGCGGGGAATACAAGGTCTCCCTGCGCACACAGGAGCCGGTGAACGCGGCGCAGATCTGCGCGCTGTTCGACGGCGGTGGCCATGCGTGCGCGGCGGGCTGTACGCTTCCGGGGCCAAAGGAAGCGGCGACCGAGCGCATCGTCGCCGCAATCGGCGCGTATCTGGAACAGCAGAAGGAGGACGGCCGGTGAACGGCGTCCTGGTGGTGGACAAACCGGCGGATTACACCTCCTTCGATGTGGTCGCCGTGGTGCGGCGCCTCGCCGGGCGCGAAAAGACCGGGCACACGGGGACACTGGACCCCATGGCGACGGGCGTCTTGCCCATCCTGCTGGGGAAGGCGACCCGGGCGGCGTCCCTGTTGGAGGACACCAGCAAGGAATACCGCGCGGAATTCGCCTTCGGCTACGCCACGGATACCCAGGACTCCACCGGGGAGGTGCTCGCGCGCAGCGATGTGCGCGTGACAAAGGACGCGCTGCTGGCGGCGCTCCCGCATTTCCGTGGAAATATCCTCCAGGAGCCGCCGATGTACTCCGCTGTGCGCAAGGATGGCAAGCGGTTGTATGAACTCGCGCGCCAGGGGATCACGGTGGAGCGGGAAAAACGCCCGGTCACGATTGAAACGCTGGAATGCATCCGCTTTGACGAAGCCTCCCAGACCGGCGCGCTGGAGGTGCGCTGTTCCAAAGGGACCTATATCCGCACCCTGTGCGCGGACATTGCCGCTGCGCTCGGCACATACGGCGTGATGACCGCGCTGCGGCGGACGTCGGCGTGCGGATTCTCATTGGAGGACGCCGTCCCCCTCGACGGTGCGCGCGCTTTGGCGGAAGAGGGGAAGCTGGAATCGCGCGTGCTCCCGGTGGACCGGCTGTTTTCCGAGCGGCCCGCGCTGCGCGTGTCGGCGGCACAGGCGGTCCGGTTCCGCAACGGCGGAAGCCTCGACCTGGGGCGTACGGCGCTCGCTAAACAGAATGCGGCGGACGGGCTGCGGCTGCGGGTGTACGGCCCCGAGGGAACCTTCCTGGGGCTGGGGACCGTGGACCGCGGTGCAAACGAATTAAAAATTTTGAAGCTATTCGTCTGACGGCGGCGCAAGGGAGGCCGGCCCCCGCAGGGGCGGGCTGGGAGCCCTTTCAGGCTGCCGGCGGACGGGCAGGGAGATAAAGGAACCATCTATGAACGTATACCATGATTTGACTCCGGGCGCGCCGCGGGCCGCGGTCGCTCTCGGCTGCTTTGACGGCCTGCATCTGGGGCACCGGCGTGTGATCCGCGCGGCGTGTGCGCCGGGCCTGACGCCGTCCGTGCTGACCTTTGCGGACCCGCTCGAGGAGCTGGGCGGGAAATCCGGCGGGCAGCTGGTCACCAAACGCCAAAAGCTCCACCTGTTGGAGCGGATGGGCGTGCAGCAGGTGTATTCCCTGCGCTTCGCGGCGATCCGGACCATGAGCCCGGAGCAGTTTGTGGACGAAGTCCTGGTGCGGGTCTGCCACGCCTGGAAGGTCTGCTGCGGGTTTAACTTCACTTTTGGCTACAAGGGCGCGGGCACGCCGGAGATGCTCCAGGCGCTCTGCGAGGAGCGCGGCATCGGCTGTGAAATCGTGCCCGCGGTGGAGGTGGACGGCGAGACTGTGAGCTCGACCCGCATCCGCGCGCTGGTGCAGCAGGGGGATGTGGCGGCTGCGGAGCGGCTGCTGGGGCGGCCGTTCGGCTACGATTTCGAGATTGTGCGCGGCCGGCAGCTGGGCCGCACCATGGGCACCCCGACCATCAACCAGGTCTTCACCGAGGGCTTTGTGCTGCCGCGCTTCGGCGTATACGCCTCCCTGGTCAGCCTGAACGACGGCGATTATTACGGCGTCACAAACGTCGGCGTGAAGCCGACCGTCGGCGCGGACGCGCCGCTGAGCGAGACCTGGATCCCCGAATACCACGGCGAGGAGCTGTACGGGGAAAATATCCGCGTGGACCTGATCGATTTCATTCGCCCGGAGAAGAAATTCAGCGGGATCGAAGAGCTTCAGAACAACATCCTGCAAAACGCGGAGACGGCAAAAAAGATCATTTCCGCATATTTACAAAAGGAAATGCCCGTGGTATAATACCTGTAGTTTTGCCCCGGAAATATGGGGCGTGCGAGGCTACCCTATTCCCGGTTGCAGGGGTAAGCCCGGTCGGGCAGACACCGGCCTGCTACTGTGAATATGGGCGCATAGAAAAGGGGTTTGCCCCCAAATTTTAGAAAAGGTGGAAAAGCACATGCTGAAAGAAGAAAAGACAGCCATTATCCAGGAATATGCGATGCACGAGGGCGACACCGGTTCCCCGGAAGTCCAGATCGCAGTCCTCACCAAGAGAATCAACGATCTGACGGCGCATTTGAAGATCCATCAGAAGGACCATCACTCCCGCCGCGGCCTGCTGAAGATGGTTGGCCAGAGAAGAAACCTGCTCAACTACCTCATGCGTGTGGACATCGAGCGCTATCGTACGATCATTGCCAAGCTCGGCATCCGTAAATAAGAAAACATTGGCTGGGGCAGGCGGCATTTTGCCGTCTGCCCTTCTGCGCGTTCAGGCAGAGGGAGGCGCCGCCGCGTCAAGCGCCGGTTGCCGCCTGTTTGCCCGATCCCGATGGGAAGTGCAGGCCTTAGCCGTGAAACGAACGCCGCGCCCGGCGCGGGGCTGGTTTCATTGCTAAACCTGTTTCCTCCCGAAGGGGTTGCAACCCAATGGACAGATTGACAGACGCCCTTGGAAAGGGCCGGACGGCCATTTTTGCCGGTTGCCGGTGGGCTTTCCGGGGCAAGATGAGAGAACCATGCATTTCTGATTCTAGGAGGAGACAAGATGTTTGAAAATTTCAGAACGTTTGAAACGGAT
This sequence comes from Anaeromassilibacillus sp. 1001302B_160321_C8, assembly GCF_015554745.1. NCBI lineage: Bacteria > Bacillati > Bacillota > Clostridia > Eubacteriales > Acutalibacteraceae > Anaeromassilibacillus > Anaeromassilibacillus sp. 1001302B_160321_C8. The sequence goes on from NZ_JADNJD010000010.1 coordinate 17,695, forward strand.
TTTGCCGGACGTCCGCTGGTGATTGAAACCGGCAAGATGGCGCAGCTCGCAAACGGCGAATGCCTGGTCCGCTACGGCGACACCGTGGTGCATGTCGCGGTGACCGCTTCCGCGAAGCCGCGCGAGGGCGTGGATTTCTTCCCGCTTTCCGTGGACTTTGAAGAGAAGCTCTATGCGGTGGGCAAGATCCCCGGTTCCTTCCTCAAGAGGGAGGGCCGCCCGAGCGATAAAGCGATTTTGACGTCCCGCGTGATCGACCGCCCGATCCGCCCGCTGTTCCCGAAGGACATGCGCAACGACGTCTCCGTCGTCTGCACCGTGATGAGCGTGGACCACGATTGCCTGCCCGAGATCGCCGCCATGGTCGGCACCTCCATCGCGCTGACCATCTCCGACATCCCGTGGAACGGCCCGATCTCCGGCGTATCCGTCGGCCTGATCGACGGCGAATATATCATCAACCCGACCTCGGAACAGCGTGAAAAGAGCCGTATGGCCGTCACCGTCGCTTCCACGGACGAGCGCATCGCCATGATCGAGGCGGGCGCGAAGATCGTCACCGACGAAGAGATGTACAACGGCATCATGGCGGGCCACGAGGCCAACCAGAAGATCATCGAGTTCATCAAGGGCATCCAGAAGGAGATCGGCAAGGAGAAGTTCAGCTACCCGAGCAACGAGCCGGACGAAGAGATGCTCAACGCCATCAAAGAGTTCGCCATGGAGGACGTGAAGTACGCCCTCGATACGGACGACAAGAACGTCCGCGACGAACGCCTCAAGCCGATCTATGAGAAGGTGCATGAGAAGTTCGACCCGATCTACCCCGAGCAGGAGGCCAAGATCGAGGAATGCATGTACCGCACCCAGAAATACATTGTCCGCCGCTGGCTGCTGGACGAGCAGAAGCGCGTGGACGGCCGTCAGATGGACCAGATGCGTCCGCTTGCGGCAGAGATCGACCTGCTCCCGCGCGTGCACGGTTCCGGCATGTTCACCCGCGGCCAGACGCAGGTGCTCACTGTAGCGACCCTCGGGCCGGTCAGCGACCAGCAGATGCTGGACGGCATCGACGAGGAGGAGTTCAAGCGCTATATCCACCAGTACAATTTCCCGTCCTACTCCGTCGGTGAGACGAAGCCCAGCCGCGGCCCGGGCCGCCGTGAAATCGGTCACGGCGCATTGGCAGAGCGCGCACTGGTGCCGGTGATCCCGTCGGTGGAGGAATTCCCGTATGCGTACCGCCTGGTCTCCGAGGTGCTTTCCTCAAACGGTTCCACCTCCCAGGCGTCCATCTGCGGTTCCACCCTGGCGCTGATGGCGGCCGGCGTGCCGATCAAGGCGCCGGTGGCCGGCATCTCCTGCGGCCTCATCACAGAGGGCGAGCGCTGGATGACCATGGTGGACATCCAGGGCGTGGAGGACTTCTTCGGCGACATGGACTTCAAGGTCGCGGGCACCAAGGAGGGCATCACCGCCATCCAGATGGACCTCAAGATCAGCGGCCTGACCCCGGAGATGGTCAAGGAAGCGCTGGAAAAGACCCACAAGGCCCGCAACTACATCATCGATGAGATCATCCTCAAGTGCATTCCGGAGCCGCGCAAGGAGCTCTCCAAGTATGCGCCGAAGATGATGAGCACCGTGATCCCGGTGGATAAGATCCGCGAGGTCATCGGTTCCGGCGGCAAGGTCATCCAGAAGATCTGCGCCGAGTGCGACGTCAAGATGGATGTGGAAGAGGACGGCCATGTGTTTATTTCCGGCCTCGATAAGGACAATTGCCAGCGCGCACTGACGATCGTGGACACCATTGTCAACGATCCGGAGCCGGGCGCCATTTACAACGGCAAGGTCACGCGCATTATGGACTTCGGCGCGTTTGTAGAGATCGCCCCCGGCAAGGAGGGCCTGGTGCATATCTCCCGCCTGGATGTGAAGCGCACCGAGAAGGTGACGGACGTCGTCAACGTGGGCGACGAGGTCATGGTCAAGGTGCTGGAGATCGACGACAAGGGCCGTTTGAACCTCTCCCGACGCGATGCGCTGATCGAGGTGGAGGGCCTGGTGCCGGAGAACACGATCTCGGATTCCCCGCGCCGCCCGGAGCGCCGCGACGGAGGGCATTTCCGCCGCAGAGACGACCGCCCGCGCGCCAGCAACGGGTTTATCGCCAATACCAATAAGAAGCCCAATAAATAAGAAGGCAGGAACTGGCTGCCCTGGGAGCTTCCCGGGGCGGCCTTTTTGCACCCTTTGGGGATTCTTTCCCGGGCAAAGGGCGGTTGTATGCAAGGCCCGTTCCCCAATCGGGACGGCGGTTGATGGCCCTGGATATCGATGTTTTACCAAAAGATAGCCAAGCCGTACAAAATTTTTGGAAATCCTTTGCTTTTTCTTCGGATAAATACTTGTAACAGATGGGGGAAATGGCGTATAATAAACATGAGTTATACCGTCCTCCGTTTAGGTTGAGGGCGGCAGTTGCAGAAGGAGCGTGAGAGGATGGACAAGACAAAAAGGCATCTCGTTTTATCGATTGTCTCGTTTTTGCTTGTGTTGACGCTGTTGGGAGGGACCACCTTTGCTTGGTATATGGATGCCGAGCAGGTAGGTTCAAATTTTCAAGCCGGCGTGTTGGATGTCGATTTGACAGAGGGCAACACTGAAGAGGTTGTGCCCTTGAATTTCACCAACCTTCGCCCGCTGACCATTGATCAGCTGCGCGATGCGTTCCAAATGGATGAAGACGGGGTCATCACCAATAAAAACCAGGAAGGCTTTGAAGGTGTCCCGCTGTATTTCTATCAGGTGAATGTGGAAAACAAGGGCACGCTCCCGGCGCGTATCAACTTGGCGGTTCGGGAGCAGGCAAAGGGCAGCGATCCGGACCTCCCATATGGACATACGATCCCCAATATGGTGGACAACGGCACGGGCGGCGTCCAGGTGGATGAGAACGAGCCGGAGATTGCCTGCCAAAACGATCTGCGCGGGGTGCTGCATATCCAGCTGTACCGGGTGGCAGAGACGGCGGACGGCTACGCGCTTCAGCCGATTGACAACGGCGCAGGGGACGGGGACATCGACGGTACCGTGACCCTGTGGAAGGACGGAAAGCCTTCGGATTATGAAGTGCCGGAAATCCTCCGAGCGGGGGAAAAGGATTCTTACATTGTAGCGGCGTGGCTGCCGGTGACCGTTGGCAATGAGGGCCAGGGCAAGCACTTCCATGCGTCCCTGTATGTGAATGCGGGCCAGGTGGACGAAGGCGCGCGTATGGCGCCGCTGCCCGATTGGGGCGATTCTTCGGAAGGAGAAGGCGGCGAGCAGGGCGGTCAGGAAGGCGGCGAAACCCAGGACAAGGTTCAGGCGACGGTTAAGGTCTATTATCAAACGGTGGACGGTACGCGCGCCTTGGTAAAAGAAGTCGACCGTGCAATTGAAGCCGTCCCGGGTTCAGTCGACCTGAAACCGCTTGCCAGCGAGCTGGAGGGCACCGGATACCGTCCGGCCAATATGGACGAGACCTATATCATCACCCTGGCGGAGGATGGGACCGTCACGTATCAGGGCGAGGACACGGCGGCGGCCTTCACAGTGGAGGAGGACGCATATGTGGACGATACCAGCAAGGACTTTGACAGTGGCGACGGCACGAAAGAAAATCCGTTTTTGATTATGAACGCCCGCCAGCTGGACAATGTGCGCAAGTATATGGGCTCGTCGACAAGGGGCGATTTCTATTACTTTGAGATCGGCCGCAATATCGACCTGACGGGCTACTACGGCGAAACTTGGGCAGAACAGGGTTGGACCGAAGACCGGGGCTGGATGCCGATCGGTTGGACGCCGGATAGCAACACAAATTGCGACGAATTCTGGGGTAACCTGGACGGACAGGGCTATACCATTACCGGATTGACGATTCATAATCCCACGAATGTGCAGACCGGATTGTTCGGCTGGGTCAAGGGGCAGACCGGTCATGAGGATGCCGGTGTCATTCGCAATCTGAAGGTTGAGGAACCCGACGTGTGGGGCCGTATGAATGGATCAACAAACTCTACGCTTGCAAGAGTGTGAGTGATTGCTGGCTATATTACCACTGGAAGTGCGACGATTGATAACTGCCATGTTATAGGTGGTTCTGTTAAAGGCGGAAAAGAAGGAATCCCTTCGCAGCAGGTTGGTGGGATTGTTGGATATGCAGGTTCCGGAAGTGAACCGATCACGAATTGTACCGTTACCGATCTTGATGTAACCGTATTTGTCACAGAAGCAGAAATTGAGGATGATCCGGATGCATATGCAAAGCGTCTGCTTGTTGGTGGGAAAGTTGGCTCTGTAGGCTGACCGGTTCATTCCACCGGTTCCGGCCGTGTGAATGGAACAGAATCTTCCATTTCGTTTGAATGACTTTTCCGGGCGTTGTTCCCGTGAGTCCATGAAGCAAGCAAAATCAGGGGCAGATTTACAGTCTGCCCCTGATTTTTTATGTTTCTTAAAGGTATTTTAAAGGACGGCCCTTGGCTGCCACGAGCAGGCCACACGGCGTGGGAAGGCCCTTCTTTTTTTCGCCGGGCGGCCTGCAACCGGTTACAATCTTGCTACCTTTCGACAAAATCCGCGCGATCCCCTTTCCCAGACAGCCTTCCTGTGTTATAGTGGAGGAAATCCAAAAGAAGGGAATCAGGAGCTATGAAAAAATTTATGCAGGAGTTTAAGACCTTTGCGCTTCGCGGAAACGTGATGGACATGGCGGTCGGCGTAATCATCGGCAGTGCGTTTTCCGGGATCGTCACCTCCCTGACGGATAATTTTATCAACCCGATTTTGAACCTGGTCACGGGCGGCGCGACATACACCTTGCAGGACGTTGCAAGCTTCGCGTCCAGCTTCCTCACCGCTGTGGTGAATTTCCTGGTTATGGCGTTTGTACTGTTCTGCCTGCTCAAGGGAATGAACAAGTTGGCCTCCTTGGCCCATAAAAAAGAGGAGGCGCCCGCCGCGGCAACGACGAAGAAGTGCCCGTATTGCAAGACGGAAATTGCAATCGACGCGACCCGCTGCCCGCATTGTACGTCGCAGTTGCTGGATGTGGAAAAGCCGTAAGGCGTTTGGCAGGGCGCGGCAAAACAGGGGATTGCCTTTTGGGGTTTCGCACGCGCAAAAGAAGAAACCGCATGGGAAGCGGGCCGGCTGTTGTTGTCGCAGCCGGCCCGTTTTATAAAAATCTGCACCGGTGGGCGGTATGGCCATAAGATAGGGCTGCCCTGCAAAAGGAATCCATCGCGAATGCATTCCGTGTCGAAATCCGGCTTTATTCTGTGCGCCAGACATGCTATAATGGGTGTAAATGACATTCGCTGGCAACGCAGGTTCCCTACCAAAGGGAGGGCCCCCTTGGCAGCTGGACCTATGCGCGGCGGGCGTATGCCATCCAAGAACATGGAAAACTTGAGGGAAAAGAGGATATACAATATGTCGGCAATCACACAGGCAAAGCGGGTTGTGGTCAAGGTGGGCACCTCCACCTTGACCTATGAAAACGGCAAGATCAATTTGCGGCGGATGGAATCCCTGTGCAAGGTGCTCAGCGATCTGCAAAATTCCGGCCGGGAGATCATTCTGGTGACCTCCGGCGCGATCGGCGTGGGCGTGGGCAAATTGGGGCTGACAGAACGGCCGCAGGAGACGGAGAAAAAGCAGGCGCTTGCAGCCGTTGGGCAGTGTGAGCTGATGTTCATGTACGACAAATTCTTTGGCGAGTACAATTGCACGGTGGCGCAGGTGTTGTTGACCGGGGACGTCGTGTCCAGCCCGCACAGCAAGCAGAACGTCATCAACACGTTCCAGGAGCTGATCGCGATGAATATCATCCCGGTGGTCAATGAGAACGATACCGTCGCCGTGGACGAGCTGGTCGGGATGCAGATCGGCGACAACGATACGCTCTCCGCGATTGTGGCCAAATTGACCGACGCGGACCTGCTGGTCATCCTGACCGACATCGACGGCCTGTACGATGCCAACCCCCGCGCGGATTCCAATGCAAAGCGCATCCCGTTTGTGCGCGAGGTCACGCCGGAGGTCATCGCGCTGGCGGGCGGCACCGGCTCCAACCGCGGCACGGGCGGCATGCGGACCAAGGTCAGCGCGGCGGCGATTGCCAACGAAGCGGGCATCTGCTGCTGCGTGATGAGCGGTGCGAATCCCAAAAACCTGTACCATCTTTTCGATGGCGAGCAGATTGGGACAGTTTTCGGCACTGGAAAGCAGTAAAATAAAATCGGGCACCGTCCCGGGAATAAAGAGGTGGATTTCATGACGATTTTAGAGCAAATGGGACAGAAGGCAAAGGAGGCGGCGCGTGCGCTGGCGGTGGCCGGGGCCAAAAAGGACGCGGCCCTTCTGAAGATGGCGGACGCCATTGAAGCGCACGAGGCGGAGATTTTGGCCGCAAACGAAAAGGACCTGCAAGCGGCGCGGGAGAGCGGGATGCGCAAAAGCATGTTGGACCGGTTGGCGCTGACCTCTGCCCGCATTGCCGGGATGGCGCAGGGAGTGCGCGAGGTGGCGGCGCAGGAGGACCCGATCGGGCAGGTGGTGAGCGGGTTTGTCCGTCCCAACGGCCTGCAGATCCAGCGCGTGCGCGTGCCGCTCGGCGTGATCGGCATCATCTACGAGGCGCGCCCCAACGTGACGGCGGACGCGGCAGCGCTCTGCTTGAAGGCGGGCAACGCCGTCATTTTGCGCGGCGGGAAGGAGGCCATCCATTCGAATACCGCGGTGGCCGAGGCGATGCGCCAGGCGGTGGAAGAGGCCGGGCTGCCCGCGGACTGCATCCAGCTGGTGCAGGACACCACGCGCGCATCCTCCATCGAAATGATGGGCCTGACCGATTACCTGGACGTGCTCATCCCGCGCGGCGGCGCAGGGCTGATCCGCTCCGTGGTGGAGAATTCCCATGTCCCCGTGATCCAGACCGGCGTGGGGAATTGCCACGTCTATGTGGACGCCTCCGCGGACATCGATATGGCGGCCAACATCGTCTTTAACGCCAAGACCTCCCGCCCGTCGGTCTGCAATGCGATGGAGACGCTTCTGGTCCATCAGGACATTGCGGAGCAGGCGCTGCCGGCGATCAAAGCGCGCCTGGACGCGAAGCAGGTGGAGCTGCGCGGCTGTGAACGGACGCGCGCGATCCTGGGGGACTGCGTGGTGCCGGCCGAAGAAGAGGACTGGGGCCGCGAATACCTCGACTACATCCTGGCGGTCAAAGTGGTGGATTCCTTTGAGGACGCCCTCGCGCACATTGCGGCGTATTCGTCCGGGCACAGCGAGGCCATCATCACGAACGACTATGCGAATGCGCGCGCGTTTACGGAGCGGGTGGATGCAGCGGCGGTCTATGTCAACGCCTCCACGCGCTTTACCGACGGCGGCGAATTCGGCTGCGGCGCGGAGATCGGCATCTCCACCCAGAAGCTGCACGCCCGCGGGCCCATGGGCGTGCGCGAGCTGACCTCCACGAAGTTCATCATCATGGGGGACGGGCAAATCCGATAAGTATAGAATATAGATAATCATACGGAGAGGATACATGAATAACCAACTCGAAAATCGAAAGAACCGGGCGCGCAAGCACCCAAAGGCGGAAACTGCCCAGGAGAAGAACACGGAGCAGGAAAAAGCGCCCGCCGCGGGAAAGCGGCGCAAGGAGAAGATCGCGGACTTTACCGCGGACTACCGCGATGCGTTTGCCGAGCGGCCGACCGTTTCCTCGACCGAGGACGATGCGACGGAGATCGACGATTTTTATCCGGATGCGGACGAGGACGACGCGCTGTTGACCAAGTGGGCGCTGGAGGAAGAAGAGGCGGAGATCCCCTCCCTGCCGGAGCGCCCTGCCCGCAAAAAGGGGCGCAGGCGCTATGGCGTGGTGGTGGGCTCCCTGGTGCTCCTGCTGGCGCTGGTGGGCGTCGTGTTTATCGCCGGCACCATCGGCAACCGGATCTACACCACGGTGACGGACGATTCCCAGCTGCGCGCGTACGATACCTTCCTCACGCCGGTGGTCATGCAGGACCCGGCCCCATTTGAATCCATCGAAGAGGCAAACGAGGACTTTATCCTGAACGCTTCCCTTTGGAAGACGATCACGGCCAACAACGGGACAAACTACACGGAATACGACGAGGCCGGGCGCGCGCTGGTGCCTCTGGGGGACGTGGTGGACGCCTGCCGCGCGCTCTTTGGGCCGGACTGCCAATTGCAGCCCAAGACCCCGGCGGAGGAGACGTTCTTTGAATACGACTCCGTGCAGAATGAATTCCATGTGGCGCTGTACAGCTCGGACAGCAGCTATACCCCCTATACGGAGAGCGAGCGGAGGAGCGGCGGCAAGGTGTACCTGCGCGTGGGATACGTGTCCCCGAGCGACGAATGGCGTAACCAGACCAGCAGCACGTTGGAGGGGCCCACGCCGACCAAATACATGGAGTATGAGCTGACGCAGGACCCATCCACCCAGGAGTATTATATTTCTGCCATCCGGTCTTTGGAGGAAGAGCAATAAGAAAAGAACCACGGGCAACCATTACCCGTGGTTCTTGATGGTTTTCGCGATACATGTTACAGCGCGATATACAGCAGGGCGAACAGCAGGCCGGGATCGGACTTTTCCTCGCTGAGGATCAGGATCAGCGCGAGGAGCAATGTCCGGTCGCTGTCCCGGAAGAGCATCTGGAAGATGTCCGTCACGGGATTGGCGGGCCGCACGGCTGCTGGCGGGGCGGAAACCGCCGGCTGTGCCTTGGGCGGCTGCGCCTGCCGCTGGTTGGAGGCCGCGGCTTCCCGGCCGGAGGGGGATGCCCCCGGGGAAGCGTGCACGGACTGCTGCGTGTGCTGGGAACGGTCCGCGTGCGCGGCTGTGTTTTGCGGCGCATGCTGCCCTTGTGCGCCGGGCGTTTCCCGCCGTTCGGCGGGGGCATTGCGCGCGGATGGGGCAGTTTGCCGCTGCTGCGCGTGTGTATCGCTGCGGCGGGATTCCGGCTGCCCGCCGGACTGGTATTGCATGGCGCGCGCCTGCATCTCGCGAACGCGGCGGATGGCATCCTGCTGCATCCGGTTCATTTCGCTGTCGCTGACCGCCATCTCACCACCTCCAATGGACGCGGCGCCGTTTCACAGGCAGCGCAAGAAGCGCCCTGTGGGGACGGCCCGCAAGAATCGAGCGCATAAAAAGGGGATTGGCCGCCCGATGGCTCCCTCGCCGGTTGCCCCTTCGGGATGCACGCTTGGCAAACGCTGGACAGACCGACGGGAAACGGACGCCGCGTGGGGCGTCCCATTTCCGTCCGGCGGCTAAGCGGCCGGGGAAGGCGGGGGCCCGCCGGGGCTAAAGGATGCCTTGGCTGCGCAGGAGGGGGAGCATCCGCATGAGCTGCAAGATTTTTGACGCCTGGTCCAGCTTGGTCTGGCGCTCGTTGCTGAGCATGGGCCGCAGCGCATGCAGGAAGCGGGTGCTGTCGTCCTCCTGGTTTAGGCTGGAGAGCAGCGGGGCGAGTTTCATGACGGTTTGGAGCATATCGCCGTCCAGCCCCAGGCCGGAGAGGGGGTTCCCCTGTGCGGATGCCTGTGGGACGCTGGGCGGCGGGGCAGGCGGAGCGCTTTCTGGCTGCGCTTCCGGCGTCTCTCCCTGCGGCGCACCGAACTGGCTAAGAAGGCTCGCTATGGCTGGATTTTGCAGCAGTTCGCTGATTTTTCCGGTTAAGTCGTCCATCGCGTTCCCTCCTTTCTGGATGTGCCGTGCGGCTTGCGCGGGGACCGGGGGTTCAACCCTTGCCGGTCAGTTTTTTCAAAAGCTCCTGTGCCTGCGGCGTGCTCAGCACGCGGCTGGTGGCTTCCTGATCGTTTAGGATCTGGTTCAGCTTTGCTGTGTCAGCAGGGCTGAGGCTTTTCAATAGGTTGTTGAGCATCTTTGCCTGCTCTGCATTCGGCGGATTGACTGCCATCGTTCGACCACTCCTTTTTTGATGACAAGCGGATATTGCTTGATGGGTCATCAATAATATATGTCGGTATAAGATAGTATATGATACAAATCAGAATGCGGTTCGGCCTGTCCGGGCCCGCCATAAGGGAAGGGAAAGAATTTACATGCGAATTTTAGTAGTATCGGACACCCACAGGGACCAGTATGCGCTGGAACAAGCGGTGCTCCGCCAGCCGAAGGCCGAGGTGGTCATCCATCTGGGCGACGGCGCGGATGAAGCAGAAATGGTCAAAGCAAAATTTCCCGAGAAAACCTTTTTGCAGGTGCGCGGCAACTGCGATTGGGGGTGCGATTTGCCGGTCGATGCGGAGATCACCCTGGAAGGGAAGAAAATTTTTTATACACACGGGTATACGCATAATGTAAAATACGGATTGTATAATGTGTGCTGCGCGGCCAGGGAGAAAAAGGCCGACATTGTCCTGTTTGGCCATACGCACCAGGCGCTGACAGAATACGACGATGGATTGTACATCCTGAATCCGGGGAGCTTACACGGCAGCATGGGGACGTATGGGATCATCGACATCACCAAGGCGGGGATTGTGACGAATATCATCCGCCTTTGAGCGGCGCGATGCTTGAAAAAAGAGGCCGCCGGAAGATGCTTTCCCATGCTTGCAGGCACGGGCGGGGCGCGGTTTTGGAGGCCGCCCGCGCAGAGAGAATTCCACGCTGCAAGCCGGTTGACAGCGGGAAAAACACATGGTACTCTATACATGGATACCAATAAATTCCCGCTGGAGCGGGAACCCTAGATAGAGCTTTACAAATTGAAAGGGGATTAAATGATGAGTGAATACGAGAGATGGCTGGCCCAGAAGTTGGATGACCCCGATTTGACGGCGGAGCTTGAGGCAATCCGCGACCAGCCGGAAGAGATCAACGACCGGTTCTATTGCAACCTGGATTTCGGTACAGCGGGCCTGCGCGGCGTGATCGGCGCGGGCACCAACCGCATGAACGTCTATATTGTGCGCAAGGCCACCCAGGGCCTTGCGGATTACCTGAACGCCCATGTGCGCAACGCGAATGTGGCGATCGCCTACGACAGCCGCATCAAGTCCGATGTATTTGCGAAAGAGACGGCGGCAGTTTTGGCGGCAAACGGCATCCACGCGCACATCTATCCGTGGCTTTCCCCGGTGCCGACCCTCTCCTTTGCAACGCGCTATCTGAAGTGCGATGCGGGCGTCTGCGTGACGGCGAGCCACAACCCCGCGAAATACAACGGCTATAAGGTCTACGGCAGCGACGGCTGCCAGATCACCAGCGAGATGGCGAAGGAGGTCTCCGACGCAATCGCCAGGACGGACGTCTTCGAAGGCGTGAAGCGCATGAGCTTTGAAGACGGCGTAAAGGAAGGCCGCATCAGCTATATTAAGGATGAAGTGATCAACGCCTTCTTGCAGGAGGTGCTGAACCAGAGCGTGATCCCGGAGCCCTGCAAGGGCCTGAAGGTGGTCTATACGCCGCTGAACGGTTCCGGCCGCGTCTGTGTGACGCGCATCCTCGACATGATCGGCGTGGACGATGTGACCGTCGTCCCGGAGCAGGAGATGCCGGACGGCCACTTCACAACCTGCCCGTTCCCGAACCCGGAGGTCAAAGAGGCGTTGCAGAAGGGCCTGGAGCTCTCCCAGAAGGTGCAGGCCGACCTGCTGGTCGCGACCGACCCGGACTGCGACCGCTGCGGCATCGCCGTCAACCAGAACGGCGAATATGTATTGATGAGCGGCAATGAAGTCGGCGTTCTGCTGCTCGACTTCATCGCACAGGCGCGCATCAAAAACGGCAAGATGCCCAAGGACCCGGTGGCGGTCACCACCATCGTCAGCACCGACATGGCGGACGCCGTGGCCAAGGAATACGGCATCGAGATGCGCCGCGTGCTGACGGGCTTTAAATACATCGGCGACCAGATCGCTTCCCTGGAAGCGGCCGGCCACCCGGAGCGCTACATCTTTGGCTTTGAGGAGAGCTATGGCTACCTCTCCGGCGGCTATGTGCGCGACAAGGACGCGGTGGACGCGAGCATGCTGATTTGCCAGATGGCGTACTACTACAAGCAGCAGGGCAAGACCCTGGTCGATGCGATGAACGAACTCTATGCAAAGCATGGCTATTACAAGAACGGCCTGTTGAACTTTGCCTTTGAGGGCGAGGACGGCATGAAGACCATGAACCGCATCATGGACACCCTGCGCGCCAATGCGCCGGCGGAAATCGCGGGCTATCAGGTCTCCGGCTGGTCCGATTACGAGGCGAGCAAGCGCTATGACGGCGGCGCGGAAAGCGAAATCTCCCTGCCGAAGTCCAATGTGCTGGAATACCGGCTGGAGAACGGCAGCAAGGTGATTGTCCGTCCGTCCGGCACGGAGCCGAAGATCAAGATTTACCTCTCCGCCAAGGGTGACGGCCAGGCGGCCTCGGAGGAGATCGTCGGGAAGCTGGAAGCGGCGATCAAGCCGTTGCTCGGCATCTGATGCAAATAGCCGGTTAACAGCGGCCCCTTTGGGGAATGCTGAAAAGAGCGATAGACAAAAATGGGGGCGGATGGGAACCATCCGCCCTTCCTGTTTTCAAGGAGGAATATGCCATGTTAAAACGACTGTTGGACTGCAATACCACGGATCTGGAATCCATGAACAAAGACCAAATCCTGAAATCCATCGCCATGAGCGAGGGACGCATATTGGCATGTGAGACGATCGGCGCGGTGCAGCCCATGCTGGGCAACATCACAAACGCGGAGTTCGTCTGCGCCATGGGCGCGGACGTGGTCATCCTGAACATGTTCGATGTGATCGAGCCCCAAATTTGGGGCCTGCCGAAGGTGGAGCCGAAGGACACCATCCGGGAGATCAAGCGCCTGACCGGGCGCCTGATTGCGGTGAACCTTGAGCCCGCCGAGCAATCCTTCTCCGCGGGTTCGGATGAGGACATCTGGAGCCTGACGAACGGCCGCAGGGCGAGCCTGCAAAACGCCAAGACCGCCGTCTCCATGGGCGCGGACATGATTGTCTTGACGGGCAACCCGGGCATCGGCGTCCAGAACAAAGCGATCACGGCTTCGCTCAAGGCGATTGCGCCGGAGCTGGGCGACAAGGTGATCCTGGTGGCTGGCAAGATGCACGCATCAGGCATCCTCTCCGAGGCGGGGCGCGGAATCATTACCCGCGAGGACATTTCCGAATTTGCCGATGCGGGCGCAGATGTGATCCTCCTGCCCGCGCCGGGGACGGTGCCGGGCGTGACGATGGAGTATATCCGCGAGCTGGTCAGCTATGCGCATTCCCTGGGCCTGTTGACCCTCACCGCGGTGGGGACGTCCCAGGAGGGCGCGGACCAGCAGACCATCCGGCAGATCGCCCTCATGTGTAAGATGACCGGCACCGATATGCACCATCTGGGCGACGCGGGCTATATCGGCATGGCGCTGCCGGAGAACATTATGGCCTATTCGTCCGCGATCAAGGGCATCCGCCACACCTACCGCCGCATGGCGCGCTCCATCAACCGGTAACGCCTATCCCCGGCGGCGGAGCCGGAAGAGTGTTTTAGAGCAAAAAAGAAGAAAACCGTTTCCCGCAGGGCCCGCTCCGGCAGATGGAATCCCGGGAGGTATCCCACGGCGGGTCAAGAGGGCCGCCGCTATGCCGCGCGCGTGAATCCGACCACCCGGCCGTCCCGGTAGGAGAGGGTGCCGTGGTCGCCCACCTGTAAATCCGTATAGAGCGCCTGCCCGGCAAACAGGGAACGGGTCACCCCGCCGATGGAAAACAGGATGATATAGTCCGTTTTCGCATCCGAGGAGCGCGCTGTGCTGGTGCGGCCGGAGGGGGAAACGTTTTTTCCGATCACCACGGCCTGTGCGCGTTTGAGGTTCCGGCGGTTGTTATGTACAACCGTCACAAACGAGAGGACGCTGAAAAGGGCGACGGTTCCCCATAAAATGCAAACAAAGATTCCGAATGGATTCATGGCTTCCCCTCCCGAGGACGTCTGGCGTTTTTGCCGCACGTGGCGGCCGTCTGATAGCGATGGAGTTTGTAGGAAAAGGCGGGACAGATTCCGCAGCGGAACGGCAGAGGGACAGTCCCCGCCGGCTGACGGTTGTACGAAACGAAAATAGGCATCGCTGTTTTTTGCCCAAAATTTTCTTTTGCTCATTAACAACGAAAAATTTTGACAAAAAGGGACACATGTGATAAATTCTCACGCCGAAATGTCCATCGCCTCCTATTTTCATTTATATTGAAAAAAGGGCCGCTCCATGTCTAGGCACACAGTGCCTTTCGCGGACACACAGTATCTTTCGCGGACACACAGTGTCTTTCGCGCCTACGGCGAGGACTACGCGGGCAGGCGGCTGGAAATTTTGCTTTCTTGCCCGGACACGCAGTGTCTTTCGCGCCTACGGCGAGGACTACGCGGGCAGGCGGCTGGGAATTTTGCTTTCTTGCCCGGACACGCAGTGTCTTTCGCGCCTACGGCGGGGACTACATGGGCAAGCGGGCAATTTTGAAAGGAAGGAGCTGCCCGTCGTATGGCCGGATAGGCCGCTTTTCAGTGATTGCATGGAAGCGCGATCGCCTTTCTCTGTTAGGCCGCGCAATGGTTCGAAAGGAACAGCGCTCCCGAGCGGAAAGACCGTCCGAGAGCGCTGTCCAGATGTGCTTATGTGCGATACAATTCTTGTAGCCTGTACTTGGATTGCGGGGCGGGAGTTCCAAAAGGCCGACGGAAAGGCGGGCGGCCTTTGCGAGAAAGCCGCAGCTTTTCCTCATGAATCATTTAAAATGGGGATGGCCTATTTTTACTGATTCCAGGAATAATAATAGATGGCATTGTCCTGCAAATCGACCATGCCCACGACGATGTTTTGAAACAAGGGGATATCTTGGTCAAAATGCGCATGGTTCAGCACGGCCCCAGGCTGTTTATGCCACGAGGAAAGAATGCAGTAGAATCCCTGCCGGTTCCCACTCTCACGGAAGAGGTCCCTCGCCAGTTCTTTGCCGGGGAGCGAACCAATGGCCTGCACTCGTTGCCGCAAGGAGTGCGCAACGTCCTCTGGCAGCGGGAGGGGCGACCAGCGCGCCATAGCGCCCTGGGAGAGGAAAGCGTCCCGTTCGCTGGGCGGGAGCGAAAAAGCATAAAGCCGGTATCCGTCGCCCATAGCGCCATAGGTATCTTCTTCGAACAGGACCTCCGTGTGCTCCGGCAAGGCCAGGCCAAAGCTGTCCGAGAAGAAGGAGTAGGGGTTCTCTTCCGGCCGGGTTGTTAGGAAGATGGCTGTTGCTGCAACGATCAACAGAACGAACCCCAAAAGAATTTTAGGATGCGAAAAGCATCCGGTTTTGTTGGGCTCCATAGGTGTAACTCCATCATGATTTTTGCCTTTGCAGATCGAATCATAGCGCCCCTAAAAAAAGAAAGCTTCTTATGAGTTCCTTTCCCAGTTATTCGAAAGAATGACTTTTCCTTTAAGCATCATAACGCTCCAGTGCGGACTGATACCATGCGGCATACTGCTCTTCACCCTGGGCACTCAGATGTTCAGGGAGGACGAGTTCGCCGTCTTCAGGGACAGCAAAGCTGGCGCACCAGGGATGCGTTTCAGAAAATGCCCCGCTCCATGGCCGGCCAACGTCCGCTGCGTGATTTCCTGGACAAATGAAAAGAATGTATTCCCGCCCTTGTATAATGGGCTGGTGTCCAAAATAGGAGACAACGGACGGGTTTCCATGAAGATCCTCTTGGATAAAGTAGCCTTCTATAAAGGGGATGGTGTCCCCCGCTTTTAAGTCCCCTTTGAAGGACTCCGTGATGGTGAGGGTGGAGTGCGTAAATCCCGTTGTCGATCCGTACTCCGGATCATCCTCAATGGGCAGGTAATTTTTCGCATCCGATAGAACGCCTTTTACAATATAGGGAGACCGCTCTACAAGGCTCGCAAAGGTTTCTGGTTCGTTTACGATAAAACCTTCGATCGAATGAAACGGCAAGCTTTGGATATCCATCTCCTCAGCATGTACGCTGGGAATCATCACCATTGCTGTCAGTAGGACGGCCATACACAGGGAGATAAAGAGCTTTTTCATCATGTTGATTCCCCTCCTATTCATAGATCGCCTGCAACGACTCAACATCGTGGTCGAGAATGACGTAAGCGGCCGTAGCTGTAGTTGGCTGCATGACGGCTGTTTCCGTACAAGGCGGATGTTTTAGACCAAGCGCATGACCAAATTCGTGGATGACCGTCTGTGCTTGGACGGCGGAGCTGAAGTCCAAAAGGCCCACAGAATTTAAGGTGACTTTTGCGCTGGCGATTTCGTCGCCCCAGTCCCCGATATAGCCGTCGGTTTGTCCACTGCCGTTGCTTTCCGAGAAGAAGGAGTAGGGGGTCTCTTCCGGCCGGGTTGTTAGGAAGATGGCTGTTGCCGCAACGATCAACAGAATAAACCCCAAAAGAATTTTAGGATGCGAAAAGTATCCGGTTTTGTTGAGCTTCATAGGCAAATCCATCCCAGTAAAATTTTGACGAGGCGAAACTTGCACCCCACAAAGGGACCGCGCTTTTCCGTCCAAATCCTTTATGTGTAGATCGCCGAGCTTTTCGATCAAAAGCGTAAAAGCGTAGAAAGCGGGATGCGTTTATCCAGCAATTGCTGCGGTCAAGGCAATGGGTGTCATATGATCTTGGTATTTGTTCGCCAGTTCTTCGGGCGAGAGTTGCGCTTGCTCCAGATTTCGGTAGTCCTCCCAGAATATTTGGTTATAATCCATATGTGGGAAGGTTATCGTGATTTCTTCCAGTCCCGGCCCTTTTGCAACCGGATATTCCAGAATTACGTCTGCGCAGTAATGTGGCGGGACCACGTTTAAGGATAGATCCGGAGGATTGCTTTTTTGCGTTAGCCCGGTTCCGGTTTGCAGTTGAGCGTGTGAGAAAGCAAAGCTGTAACCAAAGGGTTGATCGGTGGAATTTTGAATGGTGATGGTGGCCGTTAAGCTGTAGTATTGGTCTGCATCTAAAATTTGGCCGTTCCACATAAAATAATAAGCGTCATCCTGCATCACAGGAGCTTTATGGAGGGGTCCCTTCATAGGGAGCAGTTCGGCAACCATTTGATAGGTGATCCCATCGATCGTTACAGATGCTGTTTCATTGTTATTGGCGGCGGGAGCCTGTTCTAAATGGTTCAGGAAGAGGAGAGGGTCAAACTCTGCCACGTCTGACGTCCTTTCATTGCTTGGCCCATTGGAGTTACAGGAGGCTAAGAAGATGAAAAAGGATAGGGATAGTAAGAAAACACAAAACTTTTTCAAGGCGGCCACCCTCCTTTCAGGTTCATTTTTTTCTATATATTAACAACGATCAAGAAAACAAAATGAGGACAAAAACTTTTTATATTACGAAAATGTAATTATTTATAACAAATATAAGATGTTACAATCTATGAGAAAGGACCCATCCCATGTCTGAAACACCTCTTTACACGGCCCTAATGGAGCACCGCGCCCTGCACCGCGCGGCCTTCCATACGCCTGGCCACAAAAACAACCCCGCAGCCCTTCCGGACGACCTCTTATCCCTCGATTTTACCGAGCTGCCGGACACCGACAGCCTCTTTGAAGCCGAAGGCCCCATCCTGCGCGCGGAGCAGGCCGCCGCGCGGCTTTTTGGCACAAAGCGGACGTTCTTCTCCGCGGGCGGGTGCTCGCTGTGTATCCAGGCGATGCTGCGCCTGGCCGCGCCGAACGGGGGGAAGATCCTGTGCGGCCGCGTGGTACACCGCTCCGCGGTGAATGCCATGGCGCTGTTGGGCTTGGAACCCGTCTGGGCGCTTCCGGAGGACCTCGTGGACGCGGTGGCACTGCACCCCGATGTGCGGGCGGCCTATGTGACCAGCCCGAATTATTACGGGGAGTTGGCGGACATCCCCGCGCTTGCCGCGGCGTGCCGGGAGCAGGGAATCCCCCTGCTCGTGGACAATGCCCACGGCGCGCACCTCTTCTTCACGGAGCCCGTCCTGCATCCGATTGCGCTGGGGGCCTCCATGACCGCCTGTTCTGCGCACAAGACGCTCAATGTCATGACCGGCGGCGCATGGTTGAACATCGCGGACGAGCGGTTTGTCCGGGACGCCAAGGGCGCGATGGCGCTGTTTGGTTCCACGAGCCCGTCCTACCCGGTCATGGCCTCGCTAGATTGGTGCCGGGCTTGGCTGGAGGACAACGGGCGGCTGGAATTTTCCCGCCTACAGGCGCGTGTGCGCGAGCTGAAGAAACTGGCGGAGCGCGTGGGGCTGCACGTCCCCGGCATGGGCTGGTGGGAGGACCCGCGCCGGTGGGACCCGACGCGCATCACCTTGGACGTCACCCCGGCGGAGCTGACCGGGCAGGCGGCGGCGGAGCTGCTGCGGTACGCCGGGTGTGAACCGGAATATGCGGACAGCCAATTTGTCGTGCTGATTGCGACGCCGTTTAACACGGAGCGCGACTTTGAGCGCTTGGAAAAGGGCATTCGCCTGTTGGCGGACCGCGAAGCGCGCGCGGCGGTCCCGCTGCCCCGGAGCCTTGGAAACCGCCACACGCCCCATACGGATGGCATGCCCCCCTTGCCGCCCGCACGGATCCCGCTGCGGGACGCCGTGCTCGCCCCCGCTGAGGCGGTCCCGTTGGAAAAATGCGTTGGGCGGATCGCGGCGGACCCCGCGTGCCCCTGCCCGCCCGGCGTACCGGTTGTGATGCCGGGGGAGGAAATTACAAAAGACGCCGTGGACTTTTTGCGCGCCTATGGCTTTTCCTCGCTAAAAGTGTTAAAATACAAATAATGTTTCTTCCACAGGTTCTGAAAGGGAATCCATTCCTAGCCGCTTTGCTGGCGCTGCTCCCGGGCAGATGCCCGCAGGGGGAAGGGGCCTTTCGCGGAGACGGGGAAGAGACGGTCCTGTGGGTTTCGCAGGGGCGAATGCTGCGCCGTTTGGCAAATGGATGCGGCTGGCGCGCCCGTGTATCGAACCAAGTGAATATGGTGCAAACATTGTCATACATAAATGGCCGCCTTTTGCGGCCGACCGAACGGAGGGAGTTTCGATGAAGCTGGTACTTGCAATCGTGAGCAAAGATGATAGCAGCATGGTTTCTTCTGCGCTGACGCAGGAGGGATTCCCCGTCACCAAATTGGCGACTACGGGCGGTTTCCTGATGGCCGGCAATACGACGTTTATCTCCGGCGTGGAGGACGGCCAGGTCGATCAGGTCATCGACATCATCCGCAAACAGAGCAGCCGCCGCACCCAGATTGTCCCCAGCGCATCCACCATGGACGGAGGTATGTATACATCCGTGCCGATCGAGGTCACCGTGGGCGGTGCGACGATCTTTGTGCTGGATGTGGACCGTTTCGAAAAAGTATGAATTTCGAAGGGATTCGCTGTAGCGAGACGGTCAAGCAGAGCCTTTCCCTCGCGTTTCAAGAAGCCCGCCTGCCGCATGCGATCCTCTTAGAAGGCCCGGCAGGTTCAGGGAAATCCGAACTGGCGCGGTGGATTGCAAAGGCGGCGGTCTGCACGGGCGAGGGGGAGCGGCCCTGCGGCCGTTGCCCGGGCTGTATCAAGGCGGCGGCAGGCGCGCACCCGGACATCACCATCGTGGGCGGCGGCACGGCGGCGCGCTCCTTCCATGTGGATACCATCCGGCAGATCCGGGCGGATGCCTACATCAAGCCGAATGAAGCGCCGCTGCGCGTCTTTTTATTGGAGGGCGCGGAGACGATGTCCGAACAGGCGCAGAATGCGCTTTTGAAGGTGTTTGAAGAGCCGCCGGACCGGGTGCTGTTTCTCCTGACCGTGACTTCGGCGGTGAAACTGCTTCCGACGGTCCGCTCGCGGGCGCAGCTCTTCACCCTGGAAGGGGAAGAGCAGGCGGACCCCGCCGATCTGGAGCTTGCTGCGGCCATCTGCCAGGCAATTCCAGCCCCGGGGGAAGCCAAGCTTTTGGAGCTGACCGCACCACTTATCAAGGACAAGGAGCGGTTCCGCCGGATCTTAAAGCAGCTGGTCCTGCTGTTCCGGGATGCGTGCGTCCTGCGGGCAGGCGGGGCGTCCTGCCTGTCGCACCAGCCGGAGGCGGCCGGGGAACTGGCGCACACCTTGACGCGGGATCAATTGATGCGCCTTTTGGAATACGCGCAAAGCGCGCAGAAAGCACAGGACCAAAATGCCAACGCTGCGTTGTTGGTAACGACCTTTTGCGCCCGGATGCGGGCCGCGTCCCACGGGCGGCATGCATAAAAGTTGCACGATCGAATTCGGAAAAGAAAGCCATCGGTTTTGCGGTGGTTGGGAGGTAATCTATGGCCGAGGTAATTGGCGTTCGATTTAAAAATATGGGCAAGGTATATTACTTTGACCCGGAAGAATATGAGCTGAAAATCGGGGACAACGTGATTGTGGAAACCGCGCGCGGCGTGGAATGCGGCGAGGTTGCCATGGAGCGCAAGGAAATCGCGGAGGAGGACATCGTCCAGCCGCTGAAAAAGCTCATCCGCATCGCAACCCCGGACGACTTGAAAAAGGTCGCGGAAAATGCGATCAAAGAGAAGACCGCGTTCGATATCTGCGTGAAAAAGATCGCGGCGCATAAATTGGAAATGAAGCTGGTGAACGTGGAATACACGTTTGACAACAGCAAGATCTTGTTTTACTTCACAGCGGACGGCCGTGTGGACTTCCGCGAGCTGGTCAAGGACCTGGCGTCCGTGTTCCGCACGCGCATTGAGCTGCGGCAGATCGGCGTGCGTGACGAGGCAAAGATGCTGGGCGGCCTGGGCATCTGCGGCAGGCCGTTCTGCTGCTCGTCGTTCCTGAGCGGGTTCCAGCCGGTCTCCATCAAGATGGCAAAGGAACAGGGGCTATCCCTGAACCCCGTCAAAATTTCCGGCACCTGCGGGCGGCTGATGTGCTGCCTGAAGTATGAGCAGGAGGCGTATGCCGACCTGCTGCGCCGCACCCCGGCGGTCAATTCCATTGTGATGACCCCGGCGGGCAAGGGCGTGGTGGTGGATCAGAACATCATCACCGGAAATTTGCAGGTGCGCCTGGATTCTGCGCCGGAGGCCGCGCCGCAGACCTTCCATGTGAAGCAGGTGAAGCTGCTGCGCGGGAAGGGCGCTGCGGAAAAGAAGGAGACGGACGCGGAGCAGGAGGAAACCGAGGAAGCGCTTGCGCTGGGAGCGGTCCTCGACCCGGTGGAAGAAAAGCCGGAGAAGCCGGAGCGCAAGGAGCGCCCGGTGGAGAAGCGGCCTCAGCGGGAGGCAAATTCGGGCGGGCGCCGTGAACAGCCGCCGAAGGAGCGCGAGAAGCGCCCGCCGCAGCAGGGCGGCAAGGGGTCGGAACGCCGGGAGCGTCCCCCGAAGCGGGAAGGACGCCCGCCGCGCGGCCAAGGCGAACACGCAAAGCAGGCCGGGGAGGGACGGCCCCCGCGCCAGGAGCGCAGCGGGAATGAACGGTCCGGCGGTGCGCCCAGAGGCGCAGGCCGGGCGGAACGCGCCCCCCGCAACAACCAGCAGCGGGAACACCGGGCGGCCGAGAGCCCGAAGGTCCCAGCAGCGGAGCATGCTCCAAGTGCGCAGGCCGGTGCGGTGCAACCGCCGGAAACATCCGAATAAAACGATGGGCGGCTTTATGCATTTGCAAAGCCGCCCTGATTTTTATAGGTTTGGAGCGGATGGGGAACGTCTATTTTGTGGCGTTTCAGGCGCAAAACGGCCCGCCGGACGGGGCGGAAAAACGCAATCCGCCGTTTTTCCCAAGGCCCGGTGCTTCCGGGACGGGATTCGCCGGAAAATAGCAGCACCCCTCTGCTGATCCAATGAAAATTTTCCCAGACATCCAAGAAACTGTTGCTTTTTTGGTATTCTGTGATAAAATAAGCTTGTAAAACTTAATGGAGGTGTTACCTTTGGCATACGCAATTAGTGATGAATGCATTTCCTGCGGCGCATGTGCAGCAGGCTGCCCTGTTAACGCAATCTCCGAGGGAGATGGCAAGTTCGTGATCGATCCCGACACCTGCACCGAGTGCGGCGCATGTGCAGAAGTTTGCCCGGTTGGCGCTCCTGCTCAGGCATAATTCATTCGTCGGAAAGCTGAAAGGCGAAGCGTCTGTGCGCTTCGCCTTTTTTGCGTCTGTCCGGAAGGGTTCTGCGGCTGTGCAAAGAGGCACGCGGCGGGAACACATCCTCGAAAATCGCTGCATTTGGAAAGGAGGGCCTCCCCTTGGCCACCACATATCCCCGTTGGGAACCCCTCTCCCCGCAGGTCTCCGTATTGGTTTCCTCGACGCACCGCTTTAACACCGATACGGTCCTGCTCGCATGGTTTTCCGCGCCGCGGAAAGGGGAGATCTGTGCAGACTTTGGCACCGGCTGTGGAACCATCCCCCTGCTCTGGTGCGCAAAAGCCCAGACCGGCGAGGGCGCGATGCCGGGAAAGGTCTACGCGGTGGAGCTACAGGCCGACGCCTGTGCCTTGGCGCTGCGCTCTGTGGAGAGAAACCAACTAGAAAATACAATTTGTATTATAAATAACGATATAAACAATTTGCAATATTTACATCCCCCGCGCGGGCTCGACCTGGTGGCCTGCAACCCTCCCTATAAGCCGGAGGGGACGGGCATCAAAAATCCGCAGGAGGGCCTCTCCATTGCGCGGCATGAGGGGGCCTGCACCTTTGCAGAGATCGCGGCGGCCGCGGCGCGTCAGCTCCGCTGGGGCGGGCGGTTCTGCTGCTGCCTGCGCCCGGAGCGGCTTGCCGGCGCAATGGAGGCGCTCCGGCGCGCCGGTTTGGAGCCGAAACGGTTGCGCTTTGTCCAGCAGCGGCCGGACAAGGCCCCCTTTTTGTTCCTTTTGCAGGCGGCGCGCGGGGGGAACCCCGGGCTGCGTGTGGAGCCGGTCCTCTTTGTGGAGGATGGGAAAGGCCACTTTTCCCAGGAGATGTTGCAGATTTATGGTTCGTATAAGGAGGGGCATGTATGACGGGAACACTCTATGTGGTCGGCACGCCGATCGGCAACCTTTCGGATTTTTCCCCCCGCGCAGTGGAGACGTTGGAGGCCGTAGACTTCATTGCGGCAGAGGACACGCGCGTCACCTTGAAGCTGCTGAACCACTTTGGTGTCAAGAAGCCGTTGGTCAGCTATTTTGAGCACAACAAGCGCGACCACGGGGAGAAGATCTTGGCGCGCCTGGAGGCGGGGGAAAACTGCGCGCTGGTGTCGGACGCAGGGATGCCCGCCATCTCCGACCCCGGTGAACTGCTGGTGGCGCAGTGTGCGGAGCGCGGGATCCCGGTGCTGGTGGTGCCGGGACCCAGCGCGGTGGTCTCCGCGCTGGCGGTCTCCGGCCTTCCGACCGGGCGCTTTACCTTTGAGGGCTTTTTGAGCGTCAATAAAAAGAGCCGCCGGGACCATCTGGACGAAGTCAAGGACGAGCGCCGCACCATGATCTTTTACGAGGCGCCGCACAAGCTCTACGCCACCCTGCGCGACATGTTGGACGCCTGGGGAGACCGCCGCATCGCAATCGTGCGGGAGTTGACGAAGATTCACGAGGAGGTTATCCGAACGACCCTGTCCGAGGCGGTGCGGCGCAGCAAGGACGACCCGTTTAAAGGGGAGATTGTGCTGGTGATCGAGGGGGCAACCGCACCGGCAGCCGAAGCCTATACCTTGGAGGAGGCGGTCGCCCTTGCAAAGGAAAAACTGGGGCAGGGCCTGGCGCCGTCCGAGGCGGCAAAGCAGGCCGCGGCGGAGAGCGGCCTGGCCAAGCGCGACATTTACCGCGCCATTTTGCACGACGGAGGCGGCGCGGATGACTGAGATTGTCAAAGTGGAGGAATCCCATAAGGCGGACTATATGGCGCTGTTCCTGCTGGCCGACCCCAGCGAGGAGATGGTGGCCAAGTATCTCGGCCGCGGCGACGTATACGTGCTCTTTGCGGACGGCGCCCCTGCCTGTGTTGCCGTAGTGACGGACTACGGCCCCGGCACGTGTGAGTTGAAAAATTTGGCGACGGATGAAGCGCTGCAAAACCGCGGCTATGCGGGGCAAATGCTGCGGTATCTGTTTGCCGTCTGCGCAGACCGCTATGAAGCGATGTATGTCGGCACTTCGGTGCAAATGCTCCCCTTTTATGAGCGGTTTGGGTTTGTCCCTTCGCACCGGGTGGAGAACTTCTTCGTGGATTTTTATCCGGAACCGATCTTCGAGAACGGCGTGCAATGTGTGGATATGGAGTATTTAAAGCGGAGGCTCTAAGGGAAGGGCACAGAAGGTCAATGGTCCGTTTGAAATGCGCGGCCGCAGACCCCTTCCTATGGGAGCTATTTACCAGCTTCAATGGGCGCTTTCCCTATGGAATAACGGAGGAACAAGGGCCGTATATTGCAGGGGGATTGCTTTGGGGATGAAGGATGCCGTGCATTTGTAGCGGGGGTAAAGAGGTGCTTCGTTTTTCCCTTTATAATCGATTTTTGTCATATTGACAGGCGTTGCTTAAAAAAATTGGATAATTTTACAGAAAATAACTGATTTCTTCATTGATTCCATCGGAATATCCATGTATAATAGTTGGTAAGAGATGGCAAACTATCTATGTCCCGAAGGCAGTTGCAATCAGGCCCGCGCGCGAGACGGGGCTGAAATATATTGGGTACTTAGACAGGAGGAAAAAGCAATGGAATTAAAAGGAAGCAGAACCGAAGCAAATTTGATGGCGGCATTTGCGGGGGAATCCCAGGCCCGCAATAAGTACACCTTCTATGCGTC
Source organism: Anaeromassilibacillus sp. 1001302B_160321_C8 (assembly GCF_015554745.1). NCBI lineage: Bacteria > Bacillati > Bacillota > Clostridia > Eubacteriales > Acutalibacteraceae > Anaeromassilibacillus > Anaeromassilibacillus sp. 1001302B_160321_C8. The sequence continues at coordinate 42,595 of NZ_JADNJD010000010.1, forward strand.
CAAGGCCAGGAAAGAGGGCTACGAGCAGATCGCAGCTATTTTTGAGGAGACGGCGCGCAACGAGAAGGAGCACGCGGAATTGTGGTTCAAAGCCCTGCACGACGGCGGGATCGGCACAACCCTGGAGAACCTGGAAGACGCCGCGGCCGGCGAGAACTACGAATGGACCGAGATGTATAAGAATTTCGCGGACATTGCGGAGGAAGAGGGCTTCACCGCCCTGGCTGCACAGATGCGTTTGGTTGCGGGCATCGAGAAGGCCCACGAGGAGCGCTACCGCAAGCTGGCACAGAACATCAAAGAGGATATTGTCTTTAAGGCCGGCGAGGAGACCATATGGGTCTGCCGCAATTGTGGCTATATCCACATTGGCAAGTCCGCCCCGGCGGTATGCCCGGCTTGTAAACATCCGCAGGCCTATTTCGAGCGCCGCGCGGTCAACTATTAATGGATTGAAAAAGAAGGAAGCCGCCCCATGTCGTCACATGGGGCGGCTTTTGTAATCGGAAAAATCGTGTTTCGTATGGCGCCAGACGCATGAGGGGATAACCTGCGGAGGAAACGCCGTGGAGCGCAATGGTAGGGAGAAATCCAGAAGGCGCGCGGGGGCTTCCCCATGGGACAGGGCCAGCGCCTCTTGGACGCGGTCCAGACGGCCATGAACCGCCATTTCCCTCTATCATCATTAAAAAGGTATCAATTGGCATGAGTGTCAATTTATAGCAGCGGCTCTTTGCGTATTTTGCAAATTATAATTGACATAGATATACTACAATTACATCGAGGGTGTGATGTGTAGTGTATGATTTTGGCCTAAGGCTGAAACAGCTACGGGAAAAGCACAATTTGTCGCAATCGCAGGTGGCCAAAAGACTGGGAATCACCAGAGCTGCAATTTCCAGTTACGAAAACAACATTTCTCTCCCTTCTGTCAATGTGCTCGCAGAGCTGGCCTTGCTGTACCGGGTCTCTACCGACTACCTGCTTGGGTTGGACAACCGTACGGCTATCGTTTTAGAGGATCTTACGCCGCGCCAAAGCGCTGTGATACAAGAAGTGATGGATACGCTTGTCACAGAATTCAAACTCTCCAATCGGGAACGATCGATTAAAAGACAAACGTAGATCGATATCCCTACGAGCCCATCGCAACCACGCGGACCACAGATCCATTGAATAAAACACAGAATCCGACTGGAACATTTGGAGGCACATCCCGTAAGACAGGTAGGCACCAAATGTTTTCCTCACCAGTCGGATTCATTCCTATGCTTTTACCGGCGAGAAAGCCCCGCGCGGAAGGGCCTCGGGCGGGCGCTTATCCCCTGGGTTCATTCCAAGGCTTTCAGCGTCTACGGATAAAAGCACAATTTAGTTTATCGCCGTCGATGTTTTGACGCAAGATGCGGCAAAATTTGCGGCAGAAAATTGGGAAGAAACTGTATATATAATTGATATGCGGCGGATTGTAGTCCTTTTTTTAAGAAACGATAAGTGAATTATTTTCACCTAATTTCTGCACGCTTATACATAAAATTGTTCATAAAAATACAAGGAAAAGGCGCCGGGGAGGCCCTGCCGCATTATTCCATCCAAGGGAATAGGAAGAATTTGGTCAGGGCAAGAAGCTCCCTGCCATAGCTGGCGGAAAGTAGATACCACGGCGTTTTTGCAGGGAAGGCATATGCGGTGATCCCCTGCTGCTGTGCAAGTTGCAGCGCACGGAACATGTGGTACCGTTCTGTCACCAGGATACAGGTTGGGTCAAGGCCCTCCGCCTCGATGACCCTGCGGGAATTGGCAAGGTTTTCGTTTGTGTTGGTACTCTGGTCTTCCAAATAGATGCGGCCGGAAGAAATGCCATGCTGTTCCAGGCCGCTGCGGATGGCCTCGGCTTCGGATATCCATTCCCCGTCGCCCTGCCCCCCGCTGGCGATCGCCACGGCATCCGGGTGGGAATGCAGGTATTCCGCTGCGGCGTCAATGCGCGCCTGCAACGCCGCGCTGCCCACCTTGCAGCCTAAAATAACAACCGTCCCGCTGCCGGAGGGCGAAGGCGTGGGCCACAGCATGCAGCCGGTCAAAAAAGCTGCCCAAGCGAAGCACACCGCTAAGATGCCCCAGCAGGATCGCCGCAGGACGCGCAGGGGTTTTGCATGTTTTGCCTGCTCCATACGGCTGCGCAAGGGGACATACCAAATGCCTCCGGCTATCAGGAAGAGGCTGAACAGGATTCCCCCGCCGTTCCCCACATGGAATACGCCCCAAAAAAGCGGGATGCAAAACCATATGAACAATCCTGCCCCGGCACAGAGGGCGAGGACGCTGGTGATTTTTTCTTTGTGTGTCCGTTTCATATGGGAAACCTCCTTTGATCGAAAAAGCCGCTGGGATTATCCCGGCGGCTTTCATTATAGCATTTTTTGATAGGACGCGGCCCTTTTTAAAGCAACGCTGTCCAGGTGGCCTGTGTTTTAAAGGGAATGGGCACCTATTGCACAGCGGTTTAGAGGCTCCGGTTGCATACAAAGGAAGAGCCTCGTTTGGATGCCGCCTTTGTGTATGCTGGCCCTATCCGATTGTGGCGCCGCACCGGTGTGGGGAACCTCTTCCGGCATGTGGCGATTGCCGTAAAAAAGATGCGGGCTTCTATATGGCGTCCCAAGCGGCAGAGGGTTTATAACCCCTCTGCGTATTCGCCGCTCAGCGGCATGCGGAAGGTCTGCCAATAGACGCCGCCGGTTTCTCCATCGCTCATAAAATAAAGGGATTCTTCGGTCAGGCAAAGGTTCTCGAAGGTGCCCGTCGCGGGCAGGACCTGGGTGATCGATTCTTGAACGGCGTCTTCCTCCAGCGCCCGCAAGTTTACACAGTAGAGCCGGCGGTTGGTAGAGAGGTACATAGTGCCGTCCGCTACAGCAAACGATTCCACATCGGGGAAAATGGCCGGGGCGTTGATGATGGAGCCGTCGGGCTGTGTACGGTACTGGGACAGCACCAGGTCGGAGACGGTGAACAGGACGGCGTTGGCCCCGTCCGGCGTGGCACGGTGGATATTTCCGTTTTCCGCGTAGTAGAGCGCGGAACCGTCCAATATATAGGGCTGGCTGGCGTCCGAATCGTTGGAAAAGAGGAAATCCGGCTCGCCGCCGTCGTGGTACATGGCGATTTTGGGGCTCCCATCCGGGGAACTCTCGTCCGCCTGTACAAAATAGTACAACTTGCCGCCGTCCCACTGGATGTCCAGCAGGTTGCCGCCTACACGTGGAAGCAACGTTTCCTCGCTAACATTGGAACCGTCCGTTACGGGGCGCGTTTCACGCTGGTAGATCTCCCCGCCGCGGATATAGTAGAGGAATTCGTCCGTGACGATTAAGTCGCTGTGGGGCTGCTTCTCAACGGAGATGGGGATGGTCAGGTTCCATTTGGCCGGGAGGCAGTAGATCCCGCCGTCCAGCTGGTTGATGAAATACAGGTCCCCGTTCAGGATGTTCAGGGAAAGGCACGGGCCGTCGGTCAGCGCGGTCTGCGTATTGTGTACCGAATCCCAACGGTAAATGCGGTTGTTGTCCACAGCGTTGATGTAGTAGACGCTCCCGTCGCCGCCGTCCACCGCAATGCCGCCGTTTGCAAGGTTGCTATTGGTATTCCCAACAGAGGAGGCCTCCTCCGGAATGACGTCCGCGCTGTTTTTTTCCTCCGGCTGGATGTCATAGAGGAATTGGGCGAGTCCCTGGGCGCATGTGGGGAGGTCGGCATACAGGATGCCGCCGTCCACAGCCTGTCCCGTGAAATCCATGGGGACTTGGCAGATTTCAGGCACGGTGGCAAGGGCGTCCGGAAGGTCCTTCAGTATGCTGGAGAGGTCGGTTTCAGAGATGTCGGTCTCAAGCAGCGGCGCGAGATCCGCCGCGAGTGCGTCCGGTTCGGACTCCTGTGTTTGCTGCATCAGCGTCAGCAGGACGACTTCGTGATTGCCCATATTGCTATCGGACCCCTCCCAAAGCTGTAAGGCGGCGAAGATTTCTTCCCCGCTTAGAACAGTGGGGCCGGCGGCAACTTCCCCATCGACGCCGGACGTTTCGGAGAGAGCGGCGCTGATTTCCACGGCGGCCGACATCGGAACCCCGCCGATCCGGTCGATGGCCTCCACCGCCTGGGGATAACCGGCGCGCACATAGCCGTCGATTGCCACGCCGAACGTCTCTTCCACAGCGGTACACAGCAGGGCGCCGCTCCCGGGTTCCGCGCCGACCTCCCCAATGGGCTGTTCCCCGGAGACCGGCACCTGGATGGCCAGCCCCGGGGCAAAATCGACCAGGCGGAGGGCCTGGCCGGTATTATCAAATGAAAGGAGCATCACGCTGCTCGCGGAGGAATCCTCCGCCCCGACCCAAAGCAGGATGTTGACGATCTGGGCGTCGCGGTATAGGCCGTCTTCACCGCGGATCACACCTGTCTGCTGTACATTGCTGCCATAGACAAAGGCGATCAATTCCTGGGCCATTGCGCTGAGATCGTCTGTGGCGCCGCCACCGGCGTCTGGGTCGTCGGCGGGGACCGTGTGGGTGGAGAGGAAATTTCCCGGGAAAGATTCCAGTTCGGAGGCAAATTCCATTGCGGTCGGCAAGCTCAGGTTGGTCCGCACTTTGGGCAGGAGTGCCCCCAAGAACTCAGAGGCGCTGGAGGGATCGTTCCAAATCTGCCGGAGCAGGGATTCCGCCAGTTTCTGCTGCCGGATCATGCGGTCGTAGTCCGTGCCCATGCGCACCCGCGTAAAAAAGAGCGCCTGCGAGCCGGTCAGTGTGTGTTCCCCAGCGGTAAAACCGCCCTCTAGGAAGCTGTCCTGCGAGCTGCTCAGTGCAAAATAGGCGGCTTCCTCTTCGGAGAGTTCCATGGTCAGCCCGCCAATGGCGTTGATGGCCGCTTCCATGTCGCTGGCATCGATCCAGAGATAGCCATCCACGGCTAGGCCGAAATTCTGCTGGATCAACGAGACCGCCTCGTCCCCGTTTTTTTCGGTTTGGAAGAGGGCGGAAAGCGCTTGTTCCCGGTCATCCGAGGTTTTGACCCGCAAGCTGGGAAGGAAGCTGCTGAGCTTGAAGCCGCCGCCCCGCTGGTCCACGGAGACGAGCATCAGGGCGTTGCCATCTCCGCCGTCGTCCGTACAAAGGCATAGGATGTTGGTGATTTCACTGTCGCGGTAGAGGCCGTCACTGCCTAAGATTACCCCTTCGTTGGCAGTGGGCGCGCTGGAAACCGTCTCAATGGGCTGTAAAACGCGCTTTATGGTGGGCACGCCCAGGCCAAAGAGGAGAATCAGGCAGGCGGCCAGTGCAACGGGGACCATCCAGCGCGGCCGTGTGCGCCGGGGTTCCTGCTGTTCTTCTAGGGTGCGGACCAGGCGGTCGCGGAATGCTGGATCCGCGTTTAACTTACGATAGGCGGATTGGTATTCCTGTTTCATACGATTTCCTCCTTCAAGGCTTTTGCCAGCAGCGCACGCGCACGGCTGAGACGGGACGAAACCGTATTAGGCCGGCTGTGCAGGATCTCTGCAATCTCTTTGGTGGAATAACCCTCGAAATAGTATAAGTGGACCACCGCGCGGTATTTGGCAGGCAGGGCGGCAACCGCGGAGACCACTTCAAGTTCCGCGTTGTCCAGCGCTGGAATGCCCTCGTCCAAATCCGCCCGTTTTCGAAACCATGCGGAAGCCAGGTGGTTTTTACAGTGGTTGACCGTCACGCGGAGCAGCCAGGCCTTTTCGTGCTCCTCGCTTTGAAAGATCGGTGCTTTTTCCATATATTTTAAGAGGACCTCCTGTACGGTGTCCTCGGCTTCCGCCCGGTTGTTCAGTTGGGAATATGCTACGCGCAGCAGCATGGTGGCGTATTCGTTCACCACGCGCTCAATTTCTGCGTTTGTGCGCACGTCCTTCACCCCTCTCACTTATAATACCACGAAGGAAGGGGTTTCCTTGCAGGCGTGGGAAAATTTGCAGGCACGCCGTGTGTTTTTGTGAATCTCTGGTTAGGGTTCGCCAGAGGAAGCAATCACTTACAAGAGTATATGTTTTCCGCAGGAAGCCCTGCGGAAGGAAAAACAAACCGCTGCGGAAGAGGGTTCCGCAGCGGTTCGTTTTGTATGCATGAATTTGTTTGCGTAATCCCGTGATTATATGTGGAGCGTCCTTGGGATTATGTAAAATGTTTTCTGGCCGCTTCTGCAATTGTGCGTGAAAAATCATCACGATCTAAATTTGTTTCCTTAACATTGTCCCTAAAACAAAAAAGCCATCGTTATTATAGATAAAAGGGAAAAGGGGGAATTCCTGTGAGCAGGCGCGCATGGCTTTCATCCTTGGCAATGTTTGTTTTGGCAGCGGTCATTTTTTCCGCATGCAGCCAAAAAATGCAAACGAGGAGTATCTATGCAGACACACTCTTCGATGCGGGTTCCCTGGAAGAGCTGGAAGACCATGCCAAGTACATCGTGCAGGGTAAATTTCAAGATGATGCAACTGAAGATTTGCAAAGCGAAGCCGGGATTGTTCTCTACGGCGCAACGGTTTCCTCGTTTGAAATTACCAAAGTGTATAAGGGCGATTTCGAAGTGGGCGACGTCATCAAGATTGCCGAGCAGTATTATGTGGAAGAGCAGGATGGTCAACAGACGTTGGTCCATTATGGAAACTATATGCCGTCGGATGTAGGGCGCGAATACCTGATGTTCTTTGACAATCCTCCGGAAAACAGCGAGCGGTGGAAAGATACGTACACACCGCTGTGCCTGGATCGGGGGCGGTATCCAGTGATAAACGCCAAAACGCGGTCGGTGGCCGGCGTGGACAATATGACCAACGAAGGACTGAACCTCGATACAGGGGATTCGTCCCTCTACCGGCAGCTTTACAAAGACGTGATTGAGAAATATATGAACGGATGATGGGGGATTTTCCGGTATGTCAGGAGGAACGCCGGGACGGCCCCGCCTTGAAGGGGCTTTCCAGCACATGCCCGGTTTGGACGTCCCGGTAGAGTGTGACCCGTTCGCCGGGCCGATAGGGCCGGCGGCCCATGCCGATTTCCATGCGGTAGGTCCGCCCGCCCCAGAAACAGAGATAGACGGGGACGTTGACGCGGTTGTTCTCAGCGTCCTCCCGGCGGACGTATCCCTGGAACACCGCCGGAACGGGTTGGATGCTCCCATTGGCCAACCGCTTCCGGAAATTCCTCCGGTGCCGGATGGTGGAGAAAACGGCGGCAAACAGGAAGCCGCCCAGGGTGACTAGGATAACAGCCGCCGCCATTGCCGGGCTGTCGCTCAAATACGCAGAGGCGCTTCCGGCGATGGACAAAAGTGACAGCGCCACGCCGTAAAGAAGCGTCAGGCATGACGTGGGGCGGCCGGTTGGGACTTCCCGCAGCCGGTCGCTTTTTGCATCGTACCGCATATTCTGCCGCTGCCCGATGGGCGGCGGCAGAATGTTTTTCCGGGGGCCTACAGGACGTTCCAGAATTCGCCCCTGCCAGGGGAACACATAGAGGATGGTCACATCCGGATGGATGTCGGGGATGGAGCCGTCCATTTCGACCCGCCGCACAGTGGCCTGGACCGTTTCACCGCGGGTTGCCCGCCGGAAAAAGGACCGTGCAATTAGCAGCACGGCCAGGAAGATCACCAGGCATACCGCCGCTGGCAGTAGTTTGAGTAGGGAACGTTCCGGCATCGCGCCGCCTCCTATCGAAAAATTCCATCTTACTATATACCGCTTACACCGCGGCTGCCACCGCACCCATGTAAAATTCCGGTAAAATTTTGGATGGGTTCCGTTTGCAGTATGGGAGGGAGCCATATAAAAGCTGCATAGAAAGAGCCGAGGCGTTTCAAATTTTCTAAATCAGGTGTAGAAGATACGGAATGTGCAGGAAGGGGCGGTTTCCTGAAAAAGCAGGGGGAGCCAAGGCAATCCAGCGCAGGAGAGGACAAAAGGCGCGCGTTTTCCTGGCCAAGAAGAGTGTGCGGGGACTGCGCTGGCGGGCCCCGCTTCCTGCGCATATGAGCGCGGGGCACTTCCTGAAAGATTTCCCATGCCCAGTTGCATTTTCCAGTAAGAATCCTTCGCCCTTTCTCTTGACGGAAAAACGGAACGATACTATAATAAGTTAAATAATAAAAGCGACAAGAAACGCGGTCTCCGCCGCCGGAAACCGACCGGCGTTGGATGCGGTTTAATGGAGAAGGAGTGGCCCTATGATTAGCGGAGCGGAAATCATGGTGAAATGCCTGCAAAACGAAGGCGTTTCCCATTTGTTCGGTTATCCGGGCGCAGCGATCTGCCCATTTTATGATTATATTACAAAAACGGACATCAAACATATCTTGGTGCGGCAGGAACAGAATGCCGCGCATATGGCCAGCGGCTATGCCCGCGCGAGCGGCAAGCCCGGCGTCTGCGTCGCGACCTCCGGCCCCGGCGCAACCAACCTGATCACCGGCATTGCGACGGCATATATGGATTCCATCCCCCTGATCGCGATCACCGGCCAGGTGAACTCCTGGCTGCTGGGCCGCGATGTGTTCCAGGAGGCGGACATCACCGGCGCGTGCCAGCCCTTTACGAAGCATTCGTATCTGGTCAAGGATGCGGCGAACCTGCCCCGCATCTTTAAGGAGGCGTTCCACATCGCAACCACGGGCCGCCCGGGTCCGGTGCTGATCGACGTCCCCACGGACATCCAATTGCAGGAGGTGGAGTCGTTCCACTATCCCGCCAAGGCGGACATCATCGGCTATAAGCCCCGCACGCAGGGGCATCCCATGCAGATCAAGAAGGCGTTGCAGGCCATCAAAGAGGCGGAGCGCCCGATCATCTGCTGCGGCGGCGGCGTGGTCTTGGCCGGCGCGCGCGAAGAGATGATTGCGTTTGCCCGCAACAGCGGCATCCCTGTGGCCGCCACAATGATGGGTATCGGCGTTATGCCGATGGATAGCCCCTATTATCTGGGGATGATCGGTTCCCATGGGCGCACCAGCGCAAACAAGGCCATGAGCGAAGCCGACCTCGTCATCCTGTGCGGCGCGCGGGTGGGCGACCGCGCGGTCGCTGCGCCGGAGAGCCTGGCGGAGAAGGCAAAGATCATCCATATCGACATCGACCCGGCGGAGATTGGGAAGAACATGACCGCCCATATCCCGATTGTGGGCGATATCCGTTTGGTGCTCTCCGAATTGGCGGCCAAAGTGGAAAACAACGTGTCGCAGGACTGGATTGACCGGGTGTTCGGCCTAAAGGCGAAGTACCCGCCGCGCGGCGAGGCGCGCGAGGACTGCGTGGAACCGCGCGTGTTTATCCGCGACCTGTCCGCCATGATGAAGGAAGACGCCATCCTAGCTGCGGACGTCGGCCAGAACCAGATCTGGGCGGCGCGCAACTTCAACGTGAAGGAAGGGCGGTTCCTGACCTCCGGCGGCCTTGGCACCATGGGTTATTCGGTGCCCGCGGCCATCGGCGCGAAGATTGCCAAACCCCACCGTCAGGTTGTAGCGGTCTGCGGCGACGGGTCATTCCAGATGTGCATGTGCGAGCTGGGCACCCTGATCCAAAACGGCGTGGACATTAAGATTATTATTATGGAAAACCAGCGCCTCGGCATGGTGCGAGAGTTCCAGGACCGGCTCTACGGCTGCCGCCATATTGGGACCGTCTTGGAACACGGCAACCCGGACTTCGTCAAGCTTGCGGAGTCCTACGGCATCGAGGCGGCCCGTGCGGAGAACAACGCACAGGCCAAGGAGTTGGCGCAGCATATGTTGCAGAGCAACAAGGCGTTTATCCTGGTGTGCAGCGTCGATCCGGAAATACCGTCCATATAGGGAGGGAGCGCCATGCAATATACCATTTCGATTCTGGTAGAGAACCAGCCCGGCGTGCTGTATAAGGTTTCCGGCCTGTTTGCACGCCGCGGATTCAACATAGACAGCCTCGCCGTCGGCGAGACAGAGGACCATACCATCTCCCGCATCACCATCGTCGTCAACGGCGACGAGCACATTGTGGAGCAGGTGGAAAAGCAGCTGAACAAGGTGATCCAGGTCATCAAGGTGCGCGTGCTCCAGCCGGGTTCGTTCTATAGCTGCTATCTCTCGCTCATCAAGGTGAGCAGCAATGCGCAGCAGCGCGCGGACATTATGAAGATCGCGGAGCTCATGAACGCGCAGATCGTGGACGTTGCCACGGACTGCCTGACCCTGCAATTCACGGACAGCGTGGAGCGCACGGAAACGCTCATCAGCCTGCTCAAGCCCTACGGCATCAAGGAGATTGTGCGCGCGGGCGCGCTTGCAATTGAAAAGGGGTCCGCTGTGGCCCGCCGCAAGGGGAATTGATTTTGATAGTCTGCCAGGCCGAATTCGGCCTGTTCCAAACTTCTGCCGGGAAACCATCCCCTGGCAGCCAAATAAATTTATTGCCGGCAAACGGCAAGGAGGAAATGTATTATGCCAAAGATCTATTATGAAGCCGATTGTGACATCAACGTTCTGAAGGGCAAAAAAGTTGCGATTATCGGTTATGGCAGCCAGGGCCATGCACATGCGCTGAACCTGAAGGACAGCGGCGTCGACGTCGTCGTTGGCCTGTATGAGGGCAGCAAGAGCCGCGCGAGAGCGGAAAAAGCTGGCTTGACCGTTATGACCGTTCCGGAGGCGACCAAGGTGTCCGACATCATCATGATCCTGATCCCGGACGAGCGCCAGGCGGATATGTATAAGAAGGACATCGAGCCGTACCTGACCGAGGGCAAGGCCATTGCATTTGCACACGGCTTCAACATCCATTTCGGCCAGATCGTGCCGCCGAAGGATGTCGATGTGTTCATGATCGCTCCGAAGGCGCCGGGCCACACGGTCCGCAGCGAGTTCCAGGAGGGCAAGGGCACGCCGTGCCTCGTGGCGGTGTATCAGGATGCTTCCGGCCACTGCCTCGACATCGCGCTGGCATACGGCGCAGGCCTGGGCGGCGCGCGTGCGGCCATCATGGAGACCACCTTCAAGATTGAGACCGAGACCGACCTGTTCGGCGAGCAGTGCGTGCTCTGCGGCGGCGTGACCGCCCTGATGAAGGCTGGCTTCGAGACGCTGGTCGAGGCGGGCTATGCGCCGGAGAACGCATACTTCGAGTGCATCCATGAGATGAAGCTGATCGTCGATCTGATCTACAGCGGCGGTTTCTCCATGATGCGTTATTCCATCTCCGACACCGCTGAGTATGGCGACTACGAGATTGGCAAGCGCATCATCACCGAGGACACCAAGAAAGAGATGAAGAAGGTCCTCTCCGAGATTCAGGACGGCACCTTCGCAAGCCGCTGGATCGCCGAGAACAAGAACGGCCGTGCGCACTTCAATGCATGCCGCCGCATAGAGGCTTCCCATCAGCTCGAAGAGGTCGGCAAGGAGCTCCGCAAGATGTACTCCTGGAACAACGAGAACAAGTACGCCGACTAATAATAGCGGCCGGCCCCAAGTTTTCTGCGGAAAACAGGCGGGGCGTTGGCCGGACAGAAAGGACCGGCTCCCGGTTTCCGCCGCGCTTGCGGCTTGAAGCGAGGGTGGGTCTGCTGTCCGCTATTGTGTAGGACGATCGTTGTTTGTATCCATATAAGAAAGCGCCAGCTGGTTCCATGCAGAGTGTGGAACCAGCTGGCGCTTTGCTTTTGGGGAGGGGTGTCCTATGCGATGAAAAGGTCTTCCGGAAAAAGTCCACATGTTTGTGAAAAGAGCGCAGATGGGGAAGAAAGCCGCATGAAACAGGGAGGGAATGGATTGGAAAATGGGGAGAATGTCCCGATTCTTTCCGGGGCCATTCTAAGAAGCAGGGAAATTCTATGTAAAAATAAAGCGCCCCCGCAGGCCAAAGCCTGCGGGGGCGCTTTGTTGAAATGATTCGATTCTGTTGCCTTTTACAAAGATACGAAACGGAAATCCTTAAACATCCCACTCGCAAACATAAGCAAATGGAGTATTAGCGTCGGCATCGTTCCAACCATAACCATAGTTTTTCGTCCGCATAGCTACGCAAGATCCATCACCGCTCGGTTCAGTGTTGGCCCAATGCGTATATTCATATGGCTCGCCCGTTATCCATGTCCATGGGCCGGTTCCTTCCGGTCTGCTCAGCCCAATCCAGACGCTCCATTCCCCGATGCAGGTGGTACTGTCCAGGGATTCGATAAAGTCCTGTTCCTCTGAGGAGGTAATGGTTACCAGATGTCCGCCGAGCTGCTCACAGGCAAGCTTGGCTTCTTCCCATGTCAACTGCGGGTATTCCGAATTTGGGCCGGAAAAGACCTTGTAATAGTGGCCGTTGCCTTCCCACAGGACGGCGTCCTCCGGCAGATCTACCGGCGGCTGGTCCTCCTGGAGCGCATCTACCTGGAGTGCCTCTACCTGCAATGCGCCGTGGTAATGCGCCGCCTGGTAAGCGTTTCCGGTGGTCGCCCCGGGCAGATAGCCCGCGATGACATAGGTCACGGTGTCTGCGCCCGCGCCCAGAGGATCGGTGGAATCAAACGGTAAGTAATACGATTTTTCAGAGCCTTCGCAGCTCTCGGCGTTCAGGTTTACGTCCGGTACGCGCTGCCAGGCGCCGTCCACATTTTCGTAGACATAGACCTTCAGCACGTCCTTGAGGTTGTACTTGTCCTCGCAATCGACCTGGGCCGGGTCGCCCGGTTTCACGCCGCCAAAGCCGTTGTCCACCAGATTGGCGATGGTTCCGTTGCAGGGGCCCGCGTCCTCCATCGTAAAGCGCACCTGTGCGGGCAGCGACCCCACGTTTGTCACCGTGACCGGGTGGAAATACACCGGGAGAGGATCAAAGCCATCCGTATTGGGGTTGACAATCTCATCCGCCGCCTTACCCTCAAAGTCCGTCCCATTGAGTTCCGCTTCAAAGGATTCCAACTCCATGGGGCGCAGGTTGGTGAAGGTCATGTCCTGGGTAATAGGGCCGTCGGTGGAGGTGCTCACCTCGATGTCCAGGACGCCTGCTTGGAAGTCCGCGCCGATGCGGTAAACCATGCCATGGTGCCGCCCGCCAACAGGGCCAGCGTTGTCAGCACGGCAACACCGGACAGGACGATCCGCTTTTTGCCTTTGCTCTGCTTTTTCACGATTCTGCCTCCTTTTTCGGTGGTCACAGACGGTTGCTCTGCCAGTGCGAAAAGATTCTGGCGTCCGCCTGCGTTTTACGCCGGAAAACAGCCCTGTACAGGACGGCGCCCATACAAAACCAGAGTGCGCGGCACAAAGTGGACCGATTCAAATGGCACACGGGGCTATGTAACGGGATATACTGTGCCCCAATGGTGCAGTGGATTGCGCGGATGGCCCTCAAGCGGCCGTATCTTTTTCAGATGCAAAGCTCTTTTCCGTTATTATACCATAATTTAGAAGGCAAATATATAAAAATTGGTATTTAAAATGAATGATTATGCATTTTCTTCAATCGCAGCCGGGCAATCGACGCCTTTCCGCTCTTGCCCAAGTAAGGGCTCTGCAACGTGGACGCGGAAGAACTGGATCAGCGGGCCTGTCAAAAAGGCGGTGATGATGGTGCCGACGCCAACAATAGCGGAGAGCTCGTTGTTTGCCAATAGGCAGAAGAGGGTGCCGATGCCCACGCAGACAAAGTCTGTGATGATGCGCGCCCAACGGAAGGCGATGCGGTTTTTGATTGCCTTCAAAAGGACATAGGCTGCTGCGTCATAGGGGGCGATGCCCAAATCCGCAGCCATATAAATCCCCGCCCCCGCACAGGTCATGACGATGCCAACCAGCAATAGGGCAATGCGCAGGGCAAGGGGAGATTCCATCCCCGCGTCTTGGGCCAGCCAACACACAAAGTCTGCAATATACCCCACAAATACCATATTGACGACGGTCCCCAACCCAATAAATGAACGGGCTGTAAAAAACACCACGATCAGCAACAGGATATTGGCGATCAACTGCCAGTTTCCAAAGCTCATGCCCAGGAAACCGCTGATGCCCATATTCATGCAGGAAAACGGGTCAACCCCGAATGCAGCCAAGCGGAGCAATCCCACGCTGATGCCGATCAATAAAATGCCAGCGACCATCATCGTCGCCCGCCGTCCCAATTGATGCCTGTATTTCTCCATAATCCTCATTTCCTTTCATAAAAAGCAAATATGGTTTCGTAAGAAAATATTCGTGCTCATTTTATATACGGGGATAATGGAAGTCAAGGGGATGTTTTGCCGAACTTGCAAGCAAGTTTTTGGATAAAAATCCGAACGTCCCTTCCTTCTCCGCTGCCCATCCTATGCATTTAAGGCCGGAATGTGGGCACTGTGTGCCCGCGAAAAACACACAGTGCCCATTGTAGCGCCTATGGTTGCCCAGCAAAGCGGCTGGGGCTTGTTTGTACACATCAGAAATGTATGGCGGCTTTGAAAACCAAACGCATTTACAGGACGGTAAAAAGGCGCGTGGAAGGCAGGGCGCGTGATTCCATATCCCCGGCGGCGTAGGAGGCTCCGCGCGGTTCCTGCATGGGCTAACGCCCGCCTTTATTGGTATTATAGCGCAAATGTGCCGCCGCTTCTTTTCATAAAGCGCCATATACTATAACAAAGACGACAAAACCATAAAAAACGGCTGCCCGGAGGGAGGAACGGAGAGGGAACCCGGCGGGATTGGAGCATTGGCAATGTGGAAAAAAGATGGTATAATAAAAAAGGAGAAACGTGGGGATGTGAAACATATGCGGTTTTTAGCATACCATGGTACCGACCGGGAACGGGCGGAGAAAATTTTGGCAGGCGCGTTCCGGGTTAAGGCAAACGACGAGCATTGGCTGGGAAATGGGGTATACTTTTACTTGGATTCCTCCTTGGCGCGCTGGTGGACGACAAGGCCCACCCGGAAGTTTGGGGAGGATGTGCATACTCGTGCGGTTTTGGAGTGCGTTCTCGAGCCTCCCGGCCGGATTCTGGATCTGCGCAAGCTGGACGACTACCGGTGGTTCGTGGAGGAATATGCGCAGGTGATCGACTATTTGATAGAGAAAACGCATGTGGAGCGGAGCAGCTTCAAAAAACTGCGCTGTTCGTTTTGCGATTATCTTTATAAGCAATACCGGTTTGATTTGATTGTGGGGACGTTCCATTTGCCGGAGCAGCCCTATTTGGACTTCCCACGCACACCGGATTTCGACCAATTGCAGCTCTCCTATGTGGAGACGCAGGTGTGCGTGTTCAACCAGGCCGCCATTATCAGCAAGCGGCTGATGGAGAAAGAGTGAACAGCCATGATGAAGCATAAGAAGATCGATGGGCAGCTTTTGCAAGAAGCCCTGAAAGAAAACGGGATCCAAGTGAAGCCCGCATCCGGCCTTGCGAAGCCAGGCAAGCTCGTCTTGATAGGCAAGGATGGAAAGGCCTATGCGGTTGGGAAAAACCTGGAGGTGGCCCGCGTCCAAACAGAGAACCCGGAGAGGACCATTTTGAAAGCGTCCGTCAAGGATGCTGCCGGGGAGCAGGTGGCCCAGATTGAGAAGGCGGTGGTCGTCCGCACGGTGGGCTTCGAGACGGCCCGTGCGAACGTTGTGAGGCAGTCCGAGGCGCTGGACGAAATGCACCGCAGGGTCGTGCAGGAGAGCATCCGCGTTGCAGCTGCACGCACCGCCCGTGGGGTGGCCGGGCCCAGGGGGAAAACGCAAGAAAAAGGTTCCCGCGCAGCGCGCTTGGTGCGCAGGCGTCTGAAGGGAGCGCAAGGTTAAAAATGAGATAGCCGCATCGGATGGACCATCCGATGCGGCGTTTTGCTGTCTATCGGGCTTTTGGGGAGCATATGGATAGGAAAGCCTCCCTCTTTTGGAAAGGAAAGGATTTGCAATAGTTCTTGCGAAGCGGGTCGAAAATGTTTATAATGAATCTATCCATTTTATCTTTTAGATGGGAATGCAATAGGCTGGTTGATACATAAAACGGCGTAGTTCAAACGCTTATATCTGATCGGGAAGAGAGGGTGTTTTCTATGTGGGATCGAAAAATTTTAAAATCCAATGCCAAAACGGCGCTGCGCGGCCGTTATTGGTTGGCGTTTGCCGTGGCGTTGGTGGCAAGCCTCTTGGCGGGGAAACTGTTCGCCGGAGGGCTTAATCCCTGGAGCTGGGGCCAGATTGGGGAGGCGGCTTCGAGCATTGAAGAGCAGATTACCCCCTATGACGAGCCATATTATTATGATTATTACGGGGATTTTGGCGGATATGGCGGCTACATGGACCCATGGGGCGACCCTTATGGGCGCGGATTTAACCATGGATACAACGCCCCCTATGGCAATTCCTATGAGGATGGATTTGGCGCGTATGACGGCGTGGTCATCGGCTTGTTGGGGACCATCGGCGTGTTGGCCTTTGCCTTTGGCACGGCATTCCGCGTCTTTGTCAGCAACCCGGTAAACATGGGAAAATGCCGCTATTTTGTACATAACCGCTTTGGGGACAGCCGCTTTGAACATCTCTTCGGCGCGTTCCGCCGCGGGTATCCCACAGCGGTGGGCGCGATGTTTACCACCGACCTGTTGATCGATTTATGGCTCTATATTCTGATCGCGTTGATGGCCGTCTGTCTGGTGGCTGTGATCGGCGGCGCCTACATGATGTCGCTGCTGATGATCGTCTGTCTTTTGTTGTTCATCCCGTATTTTATCAAGCTGTACCAGTATACATTTGTCAAATACCTGCTGGCGGACAATCCGCAGCTCAAAGGGACGCGCGCCCGCCAGCTCAGCACCATGCTCACCAGCGGGGAAAAGGGTTCCCTCTTTGTGCTCGACCTGTCCTTCCTGGGATGGTATTTCCTGGGCGCGCTCTGCCTGGGGTTGGGGCATCTGTTCGTCAACCCGTATTACGAAGCGACCAAGGCGGAATTGTATATCTTCCTGCGTGAGCGCGCCATCCAGAATGGTCTGCTCGATCCCAGGGAGCTGAACCTGTACCCGGTCCCGCCGGTACCCCCGTACGGGGTGCCGCAGCAGGATACGGCGTATGCGGCCTATCAAAAACCGGCGCAGGGAGGCCAAGGCCCCTCCTATGGCGCGCCGTCTCCGATGTATCCGGGCGCGCCGGTGCCGCCGCACGCACCCACGCAGGGGTACCCGCCCTATGGGACGATGCCGGGCAGCTACCCCAACCCTGCGCAGGGGCAAACGCCGTACGGAGCCACGCCTCCGCAGAATCCATCGGCCCCGTATCCGCCGTATGGCGCGGCGCCTGCGCAAAATCCGGATGCATCGGGTCCGCATGCGCCATATGGCGTGAATGCCCCTGGATATCCTGGGGCAGCACCGCAGGCGCCGGCGCCATGGGAACATCCTTCGGAGCCCGCGGCTGCACATCCAGCAGATCCGGGCACGCGGGACATCTTCCAGGCCCCGCCGCATGATGTGGCTTCGGCAGGGGCGCCAGAGGCCGGGCCCAAGGCCCCCGATTTGACAAAACATCCCCAGCCAGCGCCCACGGGGAGTGCTTCTGCTGGCGCAGGGCAGGTGGAAGACGAAGCCAATCGGAAGAACGATCCGGCATCGGAGGATTCCGGTGCAAACCAAGACCCCCCTACGCCGACCGCGCTTTGACCGCCTTTTCCTGGGAAAAGGCGGCAGCAAGGACGGGCGCACGGATCGATTTTGGATGGGAAAAGACCGAAAGCGGGCTTCGGGTTGGAAGTGGAAGAATTTCATGGAGAGAAAGAAGGATGCGTTATGTGGAGCAGGGAGATCCTGAAATCCAACGCAAAGATTGCCCTGACAGGGCGTTATTGGCGCGCATTTGTGGTGGCCCTGCTGGTGTCTTTGCTGTCGGGGCTTGCCAACTTGGGAAATACACTCAGCCGCCTGGCGGACACATATGAGTCCTTTTGGGGGATATGGGGCGCACATGATTTGGAAAATTTTTCGACACATGTACACTTTATGAATTGGCTGGATGCCTGGACGGTTGCCTTGGCGCTGTTTGGCTTCCTGCTTGCGGTCTTTGTGTACAATGTTTTCCAAGTCGGGCAGGCGCGCTATTTCGTACAGAACCATTTCGGAGGGACGTCGATCGAGACGCTGTTCAGCGGCTTCCGCAGCGGGTATGGAAATACAGTGGCGGCGATGGTTGTCACCGGCTTATATGTATTTTTCTGGTCGCTGCTGTTGCTCATCCCCGGGATTTATAAATCCTATCAGTATTTTATGGTGCCATACATCCTCTCCGACAACCCGCATATTCCCGGATACCGTGCGCGCACCATCAGCCGGATGATGACCGACGGGGAGAAGCTCAACATCTTCCTTCTTGACCTTTCCTTTTTGGGGTGGTATCTGTTGGGCACGCTCTGCCTGGGCGTGGGCGTATTCTTTGTGAACCCGTATTACGAAGCAACCAAAGCGGAGCTTTATATTTACCTGCGGGACCGTGCCATTCAGACGGGCCAGGTTAGCCCGGAAGAGCTGGGGCTGGTGTTCCATGCGCCGGGCGGGGAAAACCCCTTTGGCCCGCCGCCAACGTATATGAAGTAACCGTTAGAAAATGCCGCAAAACGGAATAAGCGGGCGATGCAGTGAAAATGATCCTGCATCGCCCGCCTTTTTATTGCTGATATGGTGTTACCACATGAATTTTTTCACTACCTGCCGGTAGACGTCTTTATAGACGGATGCGTCTCCTTCGCCCAGGTTCAGCTCTTCGTTTGTCATGGAGGGGATGGACAGCGCATCCCAGCTCAAGGGATAAATAACCGGATACCGGCCAAATTCGCGCCAAAGAGGGACATAGACTCCGGCGGAATCCCCGTTATCGGCGGGCTGGCCGAAAAAGAATAGGTATTCCTTCCCAGGCTCAGAGGGCGCATAAAGTTCAGAGCATTCCGGGGACCGTTTGATGGTTTCCACGCCGTCTTGGTTGTCCACATAATAAGGCTCCGAAATTTTGATTTGGTCGCCCACTTGCAGGTCCCCCTGGATAACCTTGGTGATTTCAAATGTGGAGGTCGTCTGTGCGGAAAGGACGCTCCTCTCTCCGGGTGCAGCGCCGCGGCCAAGATCGAGCACCTCGTCCAAATAGGTGATTTCTCCCTGTGCGTCGTCCAAGAAGGTCCCCCGGACAATCAGTGCGGCGGTTTCGGGCATTTCGGATACGGTCCTTGGGATGCCGGCTGGATAATGGTATTCTACCAGGGGGGATGCACGGCCGTCCGTCCCTAAGATCGCCCGATAGAGCGAATCGTCCGAGTAGGAGTTGCAGGAGCAAAACAGGGTAAGCAGCCCTAGGCAAACAAGCACTGGCAAAGCTGTTTTTTTCCAGGTCACAGATATCGTCCCCCTCGTCTGGAGTTGCAGGATCAGAGAATAGATGGCCATTTTGCGTCTGATTATATTATAGAAAGAGAATAAATAGGGTTCTATTTGCAAATTGCACAAATTTTACAGGGAGATTTAGGCCGAAAATCCAGATGAAAAAAATCCTGTGTGGTTGTGTCTCCTTTCCATACAGCACCTGGCATGGGAGCGCTTTTGCATGTAGGGTGGCTTTTAACGGCGGTTGTCCCTTTGGGGGCTCCTCCTGACTCCTGGAAGCAAAAACGCCTGCCCCATATGGAGCAGGCGTTTCCTTTTTCGATTGCATCAGCGGTCCAGGATTTCAATCCAGTAGCCGTCGGGGTCGTGGATGAAATAGAGGTCCATCGCGCGGTTTTCAAAGCAGATGCAGCCCATTTCTTCGTGCAGGGCATGCGCGGCGGCCTTGTCCTCCACGCGCACGGCGAGGTGGATCTCGTTGTCGCCCAGGTTATAGGGCTCGGTGCGGTCGCGCAGCCAGGTCAGCTCCAGCTCAAACGGCGTGGCGCCGTCGGAGAGGTAGACCAGGATGAAGGAACCGTCCGGCGCTTCCTTCCGGCGGTGTTCCTTGAGGCCGAGTGCTTTGTCGTAAAACGCCAGGCTTTTTTGCAGGTCAAAGACATTTAAGTTGGCATGTAAAAAGGTGGATTTCATATCCGTTTCCTCCGTGGTGGGATTTTTTTAAAGCATGCCATGATTTGCTCTTTTTATGATTGCAAATTCGAAAATAATAAAGCGCACGGCAAAAATCTGCCGGTGGGATGGCTCTGGATGGAGGCCCAAAATTGCGGCCTTATGCGTAGAGTAAGCAGGCATCCCCACTGGTGGTATCCAGCCGGATGGATGCGCCGCCGTCTTTATAGCGGAATTCGTTGCCGCCCTGGAACCCGGGGAAGGCGCAGATCAGATCGCCCGACGAGCTGTGGAGCTGCGCCGTAAAGCCGTCGTTTTCCGGGAGGAAGAGAAGCACGTCGCCGGAGGTGGACTGTATCGTAGCGCTGGTAATCATTTGGCTGGTGCGCAGCGAAACGTCGCCGGACGTGCTGGTGGCCGTGATCTGGGAGAGCTTCCCGGAGATCTCCATGTCCCCGCTGGTGGTTTGGCAGGCCAACTGCTCCACAGTGACATCCCGGCAGAGAAAGTCGCCGTTGTGGGAGGCAAAAGCCAATTCCTGATAGACGCCGGAGAGCTCTGCGTCCCCGGACTGTGTGCGGACTTCCAGGCGTTCTGCTTGCAGGGCTTCAAAGAAAAGGTCGCCGTCAGTGGTTTCCAGGGACAGGGCGTCATAGGTTTCTTCCGGCAGGTAGACCTCCAAATCGGAACCGATCGAAAAGGGGAATGGGCCGATCGCAAGGCCAGCTGTCGTGCTGCCATCTGTAACCGTCAGAACACCGTCGCGGACGGATGCCTGGAAAAACTGCTCTTCCGGCGTGTTTTTGACCCCTTTTTGCACAATTTTGATTTCGGAGCTGCTGCTGGAGCGAATAGAAACGTCGCCGCCATTCCAACGGAGGTCCAGGGATTGGACAGGGTCTGTAAAGGTTTGCTCATGGACTGTCTGATACGAACTGTTGTGATACCAACCTCGCAAGGGCAGAAACAGCCCGCCCCAACCGCCATTGTACCACAGGTAACCAAAGAGTGTGGCAAACAGCACGAATACGAGGCTCCAAATACCAATGGAAACTTTTGCTGCGGTCTTGCCCATGTTTCTACCTCCTCAGGGCGACGACACCCTTGATAATATTTTCCACTGCCGCTGCCATGATAAACAAGATCCAGGAAAAGCTCCAGATGCCAAAGAGAAAGCTGACGAATAGATAGATCCCGACGACAATGCTCCAATAAGCGCCCTTAAAGGCGTTCAAAGCGTCGCGCTGCCGGTCGTTCTTCACATGCCATTCTTTAAATTCCTCGACAATCGTGTCGTCCGCGCGGGCATAATGCGGTTTCGTCATGCTGTTATAGATGAGCAGGCCCGTTGCAGCGGCAATAAAGAGGAACATTGCCCCGATTCCCCAAGGGCCGCGGAGCAAGATCACCATAAACGGGCTCATGATATACAGCGCCACCGCAATGGCGGTGCGCAGGGCGCGTATGCTCGATTCGCGCATAGGGGGCGGTTCAAGAGGGGAAGGGCCGCGTACGCTGTCGATCAGCTCGTCGATGTCGCCGATGCTGCGGATCACAGCATTATAAGCATCCTCTTCCGACATCCCCTGGCGCAGGCGGTCGTTGTATTTTTCCACCAGATTGGAGAAAAGTTCCTCGCGGAGATCCTCAACCCGGCGGGTTTTGGGAGCGTCCGCGAAGGCGTGCTCCAGATAGGCGCGAATTCGGTCAATCATAAATGATAGCCTTCCTTTCACAAAATCAGTTTGTCGATCAGGTCTTTGGTGCGTGCCCATTCCGCAACAGCGGCTTGGTACTGCGCCCGACCCTCCTCGGTGATGGTGTAGTAGCGCCGGCGGGCGCCCGTGGTTTCATCCCCCCAATAGGAGAGGATCAGCCCGGCCTGTTCCAGGCGGCGGAATGCCGTATAGAGGGTAGCCTCTTTGAGTTCGTATTGGTTGCCGGTTTTTTCTTGCACGGCTTTGTTGATTTCATATCCATAGCTGTCCTTTTCGATCAACTGCCGCAGAATGATGGTGTCCGTATGCCCACGGATCATATCGGCCGTGATGGACAATCCTGCTCACATCCTTTCTGAGCTATAATATAATACAATATACCTCATCTGTCAAGGTATATTGAAAATGAATATAATGAATTTTTTGGGGATGCAATAGGGGGCGCAAAAAGTTCGGCCGGTTACCGGACACTGGAACACATAGGGGACAAAAAACAGGCCGTCCCCGGGTCCCCGAGAGCGGCCTGTTTGGAAATTCGTATGTCACTTGGTCAAAAAGAGGACCCCCAGCGTGTTGGGCCCGCAGTGGCAGGAGATGGTGCAGCTTGCGCGGGTTACGCAGATTTCCCGGAAGTCCGCAATTTGCTGGATGGTGCTGCGGACGAGGTCGATGTAGTTTTGGGAAATCCCCGAGTGGGTGATAAAGACCCGGTCTAACACCAGGTCTGCGCGGTCCGCCAGCTTGTCCCGCGTGTATTGCGGCAGCACTTTTTCCAAGCTGCCGCGGTACTTTTTGCCGACACTCATCGCGCCGCCGCGAAGGTTATCCACCTCAATGCAGGGTTTCAGGCGCAGCAGGTTGGCGCCGAGCGCCGTCACAGCGGAGCAGCGGCCGCCCGCGTGCATGAACTCCAGGGTATCCAGAATAAAACTGGCGTGGGAATGCGCGGTGAGCGCGGAGACCTCCTGATAAATCTCTTTGGCGGACATCCCGCGGGCAATGCGCCGCCCTGCCTCGATCACCAGAAGTCCCATGCCCGTGGAAAGGTTGCATGAATCGATCACATAGACGTGCCCCAATTCCTCCGCGGCAAGGCGGCAGTTCTGGTGGGCGGCGGACAGCGCCGATCCCAGGTTGATGTGGATGACCTCATGGCCCTCGTCCACCCATTGTTTAAAATATTCATAGAATTCCATGGTGCTGATCGCTGCGGTTTTGGGAAGCAGCTTCTTTTCCCGGTAGGTGCGGTAAAGATCCTCCGGTTGGATATCCACGCCGTCCATATACTGCTGCCCATCCAAAAGGATGTGATAGGGGAAGTACTGCACTTGGTAACGTTCTTTTAGCTCCGGGCTCAGGTCACAGGTACTGTCTGCGCTGAGAATGATTTTATTGGCCATGCTTTCTCCTCCCGTACAGCCTTACGGCTGACCTTAACAAGACCCACACCGCCCAAACCGGTGTGTTCCAAATTTACTGCCGGGCATCCCGGCGATTTTCCTTTATGATACCGCGTTTGGCAGTATTTTTCAATATGGCAATCGGCAAGAGGAAATTGCTTTTTTCCGACGGAGGGGATACAATGGAGGAAAACGACGGGGGAGAGAACCTATGGACTTACAAATCGTACGTGGAGATATCACGACCTTTCCGGTGGACGCCATTGTCAACGCCGCCAATACTTCGCTGCTGGGCGGGGGCGGGGTAGACGGCGCGATCCACCGCGCGGCCGGACCGGAGCTGTTGGCTGAATGCCGCACGCTGCACGGATGCAAGACGGGAAAGGCAAAGATCACGAAGGGATACCGGCTTCCCGCCAAATATGTGATCCATACGCCGGGCCCGGTCTGGAACGGGGGCGGGAGCCATGAGGCGGAACTCTTGGAGAGTTGCTACCGGTCCTGCCTGGAACTGGCGGAGGCGAATGGGTGCCGCACGGTGGCGTTCCCCTCCATCAGCACCGGGGTATACCATTTCCCGTTGGAACAGGCAGCGGAGATCGCGGTGCGCACCATCCTGGAATATGGGAAGGGCGGAACGGCCCTTGAAGTGGTGGAGATGGTCTGTTTTGACGGCCGGACCAAGGCTGCCTATGATGCAGCGCTTGCGAAAATGAAAGAGCGGTAAGCTTTTCGATGTGTGGCGCAGCGGCGTCCACCGGTTATAAATGGCTTATCGAACGGCTGGGCGTTTTCCTGCATTTGTAGGGCCCATTTTCTACCTATGGGAAAATGGCGGAATAATCGAATAAAAAGACTTACATAAAAGGGTTCGGGCAGCCTTGTTTGGCTGCCCGAACCCTTTTATTTGATCTTCTTTACCTACTCGGTGGGAGCAGACTCCTCCGAAAAGACCGATTCCAAATGGTCCAATAAAAATTGCTGCGCGCCGTAGTTGTAGAGGATGGCCAGATAGTGCGCGCCGGTCGAGTGTGCCTGCCGCCATTCGGAGGTGATGCCGATGGCGTTCCTATTGGCGGTCGGTTCCTTCTGGCGTTTGTCGTTCCGGATGACCTCCTGCAAAAAGCCCTTCCGCACCAGCCAGGCGGTCAGGTCTGTGGCCTTCAGCTTTTGCATATGGTCGAGGTCGGCTACGGCGTTGGCCGCCTGCACAAACTGGGAGATGGGGATCGGGTTGTGGACCAGTAGGACCTGTTGCTTTTGTTCCGGCGTCAGAGAGAACGGAGGCAGCTCTTTCTTGCGCACCTTGGCGGGGTGGCTTTCCTGTTCGATGGCGCGGTCGATCAGCGTTTCTACATAGAAGAAGCACCGGGAGATCCGGGCTTGGTGCAGCACGGTGTCGTGGGGCAACGGCCGGTCCGTGAGCGGGTCGATGCCATTGGCGAGCTTATGTATATACTGTTTGGCGCGCTGCATGGTCTCCAATTCAGTCATGTTGCTTCTCCCTCCTCTTCCTTGGTGCGGCGCGGATGGGTGCGCGTCCGCTCGTAGCTCTCCCGCAGGATGTCGTAAAGCTCATCCAAAGGGACGTCCGAATCTGGGATGACGGTGATCCAATGCTGCTTATTCATGTGGTAGCCGGGGTCGATCCCCTCGTAAACCTTGCAGAGAAAATCAGCCCGCATCGGGTCGCATTTCAAATTGATACAGAGATTGCCGCCGCGTTCATAGATCATCGCAAAGCACTTCCGGTTGGACCGGTGGCGGATGACTGTCCAGTTGGGGTCGTGGAAGGGTGCGTCTTCGTAAGAA
Organism: Anaeromassilibacillus sp. 1001302B_160321_C8; assembly: GCF_015554745.1. NCBI lineage: Bacteria > Bacillati > Bacillota > Clostridia > Eubacteriales > Acutalibacteraceae > Anaeromassilibacillus > Anaeromassilibacillus sp. 1001302B_160321_C8. The sequence continues at coordinate 67,571 of NZ_JADNJD010000010.1, forward strand.
TCGGGAAAGGCCAGGCAGAGCTCTGCCAGCTCGCGCCGGGTCATGGCCTTCCTCCCGCGGCGATTGCCGGCGCATGGATCATTTGCTTTCCATCCATACGGATTCCTCCTATTGCAGCCCTTTGTGGGACTGATAAAATTCTTTTAGGTCCGCCTTGACCGGCCCGTCCAGCGCGTGCCAGCGCACGCCGCGCAGGGCGCCCTCCAAAGCGCATAGACGGTGGAAACAGGCAGAAGGGTCGGCGGCCCGGATGAGCAGCCACGCTGCGCGGCTCCCGGTTTCGCGCAGCGCCTCCGGCGTGGCGATCCCCACCGCTTCCAATTGTGCCTCTAAGACTTTCCCGATGTTTGGCAGTTTTGCGAGCTCTCCCAAAGTGGTTCCCCCTTTTATTGGATTGCCCTGCCGGACAGGTCGGTGAAACGGAACCCCGGCAAGGCGGTTTCGATGATGTCCCGGCATAGATTGACCCAACCGCCGCAGCGGTTGAGGATGATCGCATCCCCCGTGGCGACACAGTCCTTGTCCCAGAGCAGGGCGTCCGCGTTGGGGACGAGCGTGGCTTCCGCGGGGAACCCACAGCCCTGCGCGAAGGAGCGGATGCGTTGGGCAAGACGGCCGGAGTTGGAGACCGGAGCGTCGAGCACAAAGACGGCGCGTTCCGGTGCAAGGCGTGCAAGCGCATCAAAGAGCAATGCAAGCACGAGATCCGTCTTGTCGATCAGGCGGTAGCTCCCGTGCAGGCCGCAGAGGTCGCGCGCTGTGCCGTCCATGCAGAGCAGGACGGTTGAGCCGGACAAGGCCGCTTCCAGAGGAATGACCACGTTGAAACCGTCCAGCCACAGGGTTTTCCGGGAGAGGGAGCCGGTGATCTCCTTCTTCCGGCGCAGCGCAATATCGCAGCGGGAGGAGGTGGCGCGGATCAATGCCATGCGCTGCCGCGCCGAGAATTGGAACCGGTCGCCCACAAAGGAGACGGCCCGTTCGAGCTCGTATCCCCGGTTCAACAGGTAGGCGGCGTCGGCCTGCGCCTCTTGGAGCAGGCGCAGGGAATCCCCCTGAAAGTCGCGCGCGTCTGTGGGGACAAACCCGCGGCGGACACACTCCGGCATAGCGTTCCCTCCTCCCCCGGCCCGGCCGGTTGTTGATAAATTTAGCTTACTGGCATTTTGGCTGAATGTCAAGCCGTTGCCGGGCGCTGCGAGGGCCGGTGGACGGTGCCCCGTCAGAAAGGGCGCCGGCGGGGGAATGGGAACAGGGCGGCGCGGAATTACATCCGCGCCGCCCTGTTTGGGATTCGATCTTAGGTTGGGAATGGCTTAAATTTGTGTTTGTTTGCACGGTTCGCAGTCCAACACGGCGGAGGCCATGCGTTGTACACCGGCATCGGACAGGTCGCACAGGCATACGATTGCATCGTGGCGCGCGTCCGATTCAGACAGGCCCAGCTGTTTCCGGAAGAAGGAAAACAGCAGGAGATAGTCGGTATAGAGCTTGTTGGAGAGGCGCGCCCCCTCCGGCGTGAAGGTTGCGGCGCCGTAGTACTCCTTTTCGATCAGTCCGTCTTCCGCCAGGGCGTTGAGCATTTTCGAAACACTGGGCTGCTTGACGGAGAGCGAAGAGGCGATGTCCTTGGAGTGGACCGCGTTTCCATTCTGGCCCAACTCATGGATGATAAAGAGATAGCGTTTTTTTCCTGAAGAGAGCAATGGAAGAGGCCCCTTTCTTTCTATACGGGCTGCGTATGCGGGCAGGGTCAGCGCGCTTGGCGCTTCTGTGCCTGCCCTGCGCAATGGCAACCATGCGGACAACCGGCGCAGCCGCCGTTGCAGCCGCCTTTGCTGCTGCAATCGCATGTGCCGTGCTTTATCAAATGGCGGATGGCCAGGCCAAACAGGACAGCGAGTGCCGCTGCAATGAGGAAGGTTACCATAAAACCGCTCCTTTCATAGGGGGGATTATGCGTTTGCCGCTGCCGAACGGCGGCGGAGTTCCGCGGTACGGTTCGGGTCCGGGCGGAACAACAGGAAGAGCAGCAACGCAAGAATGATGATGGCCGCTGCGGAGCCGATGGTAAAGCCGGCGCCGGAGAAGAGCAGGCTGAACTGGTAGAGCATCAACGCCACGCAATAGGCGAAGACACATTGATACCCAATGGCAAAGGCCGTCCATTTGGCGCTCGCCATTTCGCGCTTGATCGCGCCGATGGCCGCGAAGCAGGGCGCGCACAGCAGGTTAAATGCCAGGAAGGAGAGTTTTGCGCCCATCGTGGGAAGCATAGTGGAAACCGCCGTCCAGAGGCCGGGGTCGGTTTCGCCTGCATCTGCCAGGCCGAAGAGCACGCCGAAGGTGCTGACCACGTTTTCCTTTGCCACCAGGCCGGTGATCGTGGCGACAGCGCCCTGCCAGTTGCCAAAGCCGAGCGGCGCAAAGATCCAGGCGATTGCGTTGCCGAGGTAAGCCAGGATGCTGAAGTCCATCTGGTTGACCACAGGGTCCTCCATGTCCAGCATACCGAAGGTGGCGCCGCCGCTTGCCCAGCCGAAGTTGCTGAGGAACCAGACGACACCGCAGGCGACGAAGATTACCGTACCAGCTTTGATGATAAAGGCTTTGCCGCGCTCCAGCATATGGATTAGCACGCTTCTCGGGGAGGGGATGTGGTACTGCGGAAGCTCCATTACGAACGGGGCAGGGTCGCCCGCAAACATCTTAGTCTTTTTGAGGATGATGCCAGAGACGATGACCGCTGCAACCCCGAGGAAGTAGAACAACGGCGCCACCCATCCGGCCTGTTCCGTGCCGAACATGGAGCCGAACATCAGCGCGATGATCGGCAGCTTGGCGCTGCACGGGATAAAGGTGGTGGTCATGATGGTCATACGGCGGTCTTTTTCCGTTTCAATGGTCTTGGTGGCCATGACGCCTGGCACGCCGCAGCCGGAGGAAATCAGCATCGGGATAAAGCTCTTTCCCGAAAGGCCAAACTTGCGGAAAATGCGGTCCATAATGAACGCCACGCGCGCCATATAGCCGCAGTCCTCCAAAATAGCGAGGAAGAAAAACAGGATAAGCATCTGCGGGACAAAGCCAAGCACAGCGCCGACGCCGCCGATGATGCCGTCTACAATCAGGCCGTTGAGCCAATCCGCAGCGCCAGCGGCTGTCAGCCAGCCGCCCACGGTGGGTTGAATCCACTCGCCAAACAGGGTGTCGTTCATAAAATCTGTGACAATCGTGCCGATGGTTGTCACCGTGATATAATAGACGGCAAACATGATAACCACAAAGATTGGCAGGGCCAACCAGCGGTTTGTGACAACCCGGTCGATCTTATCGCTCATCGATAGGCCAGAGCGCTTTTTATGTACACAGTTTTTCATGAGCTTGGCGATGTAGGCATAGCGCTCGTTGGTGATGATGCTTTCGCTGTCGTCGTCCAGCTCTTTTTCTACGGAAGCAATGGCTGTTTCCAACGCATCCTTCGTCTGGGCGCTGAAATTGCACTGCGCCATGACCCGCTCGTCGCGCTCAAACAGCTTCACCGCATACCAACGCTCATGCGCCACGGGGACTTGGCCATGTACGGCCTTGGCGATATGGTCAAGCGCTTCTTCAACGGTTTTGGTGAATTCATGCTGTGGGGCGGAAGCCTTTTTTGCCTTTGCAAGGGCGATGGCGCGCTCTGCCGCCTCCATGGAGCCGGTGCCTTTGAGGGCGCTGGTCTCGATGATTTCGCAGCCCAGCGCTGCGGAGAGCTTGCGGGTGTCGATGGTGTCGCCGTTCTTTTTTACCAGGTCGATCATGTTAAGGGCGATAACCACAGGGATGCCCAGCTCCAAAATCTGGGTGGTCAAATAGAGGTTGCGCTCCAGGTTGGTCCCGTCCACCAGGTTGATGATGGCGTCGGGTTGTTCGTTGAGCAGGTAGTCGCGGCTGACCACCTCTTCCAGCGTGTAGGGGGAGAGGGAATAGATGCCCGGCAGGTCCGTGATGATGACGTCCTTGTGCCCGCGGAGCTTGCCCTCTTTCTTTTCGACCGTGACGCCCGGCCAGTTGCCGACATACTGGCTGCTGCCAGTCAGGTCGTTGAACATGGTAGTCTTGCCGCAGTTCGGGTTGCCGGCAAGCGCGATTTTCATTTGCATTCCGATGTTCCTCCTCGATACAATTGTTAGTTATGGCTAACTTATGGGCCTTTTATCATCTGGATGGAAAACAAAGCGCTGCGCAGTCGGATACCGCGGCAGGGCCTTTGCAAGCGGCCTGCGCATTTGGCGTTCCCGCTCCATCCTTCATCTGAAAGTCCGCAGCCCGTCTGGGGTGGGGCCGCCCTAGGCAGGGCGGCATTCAAACGCCTTATGCTTCCAGAAGAATGTTTTCCGCCTCGCTCTTGCGGATGGAAAGCTCGTAGCCGCGTACGTTGATCTCGACCGGGTCGCCCAGAGGCGCAACCTTGCGCACATAAATCTGTGTGCCCTTTGTGATGCCCATATCCATGATGCGGCGCTTGAGCGCACCTTCGCCCGTAAGCTTTGCCACAGATACGGTCTCGCCGCACTTTGCTTCCTTCAATGTTCTCATGATGATCCCTCCTAAATGAAATCAGGCTGTCAGGATACGGCTGGCCATCGATTTGCTAATCGCCACCCGGGTCCCTTTTACATTGACGATCATGTTGCCGTTCAATTCAGAAACGACCGAAACCTGCGCGCCCTCTGCAAAGCCAAGGTTCTGCAAAAAGCGGCGGACTTCATCTTTTCCGCGGATCGCATGCACTTCCACCGTCTTGCCCGCTTCCGCCATGGCCAGCGGCATCAACATGACCTGTGCGGCCGGTGCGGGGGGTTCCTGCACAGGCGTATGCAGAGCAGCTTCTTTTGCCAACATCTCCGTCACTCCTTTTAAAGTTAGATTAGGCTAACTTTTAAACATTTTATTAGGGGTTAGCTCTCGCTAATCCCATTTCTGCGGATATTAGTTTACACCAGCTAACTTGCGTTTGTCAATAGGTTTCTAAAATTTTTTCCAGATTACAGGAAACACGCTGGCCAGCTGGAACCCGCGGGAAAGCTTGGGGAAAGCAAAAGGCCCGGCGGGTCTGCCGGGCCTCTGCGACTAAGGAAGAAAATATCTGTATGGAGTACCTTGTAAGCGGTGTTAGAGGTTAGAGGAGACGCCGAGCCGGATGCGGCAGGCACCCGGCAGCCGTCCCGTATGGAGTACCCTATAAGCAATTTGTGATGACACTTGATCGCAATATTAAAGCGGAAGCGGGGCCGGATGCGGTTGGCATCCGGCGGCTTTCCAAAAAATGGGATACAAAGAGAAACCCACTTAAAACGCAGAGAACCGCTTGCCAAACGCTTCACATTCGGCTTCGTCGGGCGCGCCGTTGGCCATTAGGCCCTCTTCAAAGAGCTGCGCCCCGTCGCCGGAGACACGGTCCTGCCAATCGCGCATCCACTGCCCGTCGCCCCAGCCGTAGGAGCCGAAGAGCGCGACCTTCTTGCCGGAAAGGCTACCTTCTACATCGGCAAAGAAGGGCTCGAATTCGCTTTCTTCCAGGACTTCGTCGCCCATGGCCGGGCATCCGAACGCAATCTTGTCGTATTGCGCCACGGCGGAAGCGTCAGCCTCCGAAACCGGCATCACGTCGGCATCCCCAATGCCGGATGCAATGGCGTTCGCCATGGCCTCGGTATTGCCGGTGCCTGTCCAATAGATCACTGCTGTTTTACTCATAGCAAAAACCTCCTGATCTGCGCGGCGCTGTTGGGAATGCTTCCCCACCCGCGCGGGTAAGTTTGTCGGATTTTCCTTATATACAGGTATGCTGTTTTATGCAGCGGGAAGTGCGGCGAGGATATGTAGGAAAGGCACGCCTTGCTCCAAATGGTTGCACAAGGCCCGCGAACACTGCTCATATTTTTCAAACAGGTGTTTCGCATATGCTTCATCGCCGTATACTTTCCACATGCCGCAGCATTTGCAGTTGCGGCCTTTTTCCCGGATGAAGCCGGTCACGTCCTCCATAGGATAGCCCAGGAAGCAGCCGATCTCGTGGGGGAACCCTTTTTCCAGGCGGGCCCGGCGTTGCAGCCAGGCGAGCATCGCGTCCATCCCCTCTGTGACGGGATAGCCAAACCGGATAAGGCAATCTTGGACGTCTGGGCGGCGGAGCTGCTGTTTTAGCAGGCGTTCGCGGTAGACCAGCGTCAAGGTGCGCGCGCCGCATGCACAGATGGAAAATGTCCGGATGCCCTTTTCTTCCAGGAGTGACCGGTAGGCGGAGAGCGATGCGCTGCAGGAAGCAGGGCAGGAAAAAAGGTTGGACGGCTTCATTCCCGCGAGAACCGGGGCGCAGTTGCGCGCCAAAATGGATTCTACCGTATCCGCCATGGGGTTTCCTCCTAAATATTGGTTAGTCATAGCTAACTGATTGGCAAAAAGAAAAAACAAGTGGAAAAGAAGCGCTCCAAAAGCCTGACAATTCTGTGGGGCCGATACCGGCCGGGGCAGTGGCGCTTCTTGCTGGCTTTGGTGCGTATGGCCCCGTGTGCCATCAACGCAACGTAGGCTTGCAACCAGCATCCGCTTCTTGATTAGCACCTGCTAACCACGGCTCTATGGTACCATGCGTTCCAGAGGATGTCAAGCGGTTTGCAACATGTTAGATAAGGATAAGATAAATCGCCAGGGAAAGGGCGGGCTGCGGGCAGGGCCTTCCCGCTTTCTGGGAAGGGAGGTTCCATGGCGCTCTTTACAAAAATGGCCTGTTGGGCAAGCGGGCGGGCAGATTCCCGCCCGCCAATATAGCAAGACGATGGCCCTAGGCGATTCCTTTTCAAAATACCTGGCAATCGTTTGAAATGCCTTTTATGGATAAATTTCTCAAACATATGGAGAAATGTTTCATTTAGGCAAAGAGAAAATAAATTTGATATCTTGCCAAAGAATTTTGTATGGATTCTTCTGCTTGGCATCTTTATTATAAAGGCGTACGCATATATGTGCAAAGTTTTTGAGCATAGTGATGGGTTTCCCTAAGTGTGAAGGCTTTTTTTCAAAGGTGCCTTTCATAAAGGGGAGCATATATATACGGAAAGCGGGGTAAGCGGCACGCGGGATATGTAAAATTGCTGTTTCGCTGTGCTTTGGGCCTAAGGTCTTATATCTGAAAGACTTGCAGGAAAGAAAGGAGGAGGTTGCAGAATAGAAGAAAAGGAGTCTACGGCATTATACAATGGAAGGAGAAGAAGTATGAAAACAGCATGGCAAAAGTGGACGGCCTGCCTCCTGGCAACGCTGATGGTCCTCGGCTCTGTGTTTGCCGGGCCGGGCGTTGCGGCATGGGCGGCCGGGCCGGACGATGGCAATGCCGCGGCATTGCCGAGCTCCGCAGCGGAACCCGGCAGGGAAACCATCAATTTCAACAACGATTGGCTGTACTATAAGGGTGACATCACCGGTGCGGAAGCGGTGGATTTTGAGGACAGCGAATGGCTCTATGTGAACCTGCCGCACAGCACGATCCACTATACCCCGGACAACTATTATCAGAAGGACCTCGGGGTCTTCTGGTACCGCAAGCACTTTACCGTACCGGAGGAAATGCAGGGCAAAAAGCTCTACATCACCTTTGAGGCGGCGATGCAGGCCGCGGAAGTGTGGCTCAATGGGGAGAAAGTCGGCTCCCATCAGGGCGGCTACACCGCGTTTGTAATCGACCTGACCGATTTCGTGTCCTATGGCGAGGAAAACGTGATCGCGGTGCGCATCGATACGCGCCCGAACACGGCCTTCAACCCCGGCAAGACCAACCCGGACTTCCAGTATTTCGGGGGCCTGTACCGGAATGTATACCTCACGGCGATGGACACGCTGCATGTGAGCGACGCGGTCTATGAGAACGAGGCCGCAGGCGGCGGGCTCTTCCTGACGGCCCCCTCCGTCACCAAGGAGAGCGCTACGGTCAAGGCGCAGACCGACGTGAAGAACGAAGGGGCGCAGGCGGAAGACACCACCGTCCGCACCGAAATCGTGGATGAGGACGGTTCCGTCGTCGCCACAAAGGAGGACACCGCCTCGATTGAAGCGGGCGAGCGCTATGCGTTTACCCAGGAGCTGGTGGTGGAGAACCCGCGCCTGTGGTCCGTCAATACGCCGGAGCTCTACACCGTGCGCACCACGGTCCTGACCGGCGATACGGTCCGCGATTCCCTCGAGACCACCTACGGCATCCGCAAGGTGGAATGGAAGCGCGACGGCTGCTACATCAACGATGAATTTGTGGAACTCAACGGGACGAACCTCCACTCGGAGACGGGCATGCTCGGCAACGCGCAGTCCAACGACGCGATCTTTGAGGAGATCCGCCGCTTGAAGGAGTGGGGCTTCGATTTCATCCGGATGTCCCACTACCCGCACGCGCCGGCGTTCTACGCTGCGTGCGACAAATACGGCGTGGCGGTGATCGACTGCCTCTCCGGTTGGCAGCAGTTCAATAACACCGACAGCTTTAAGAATGCAACCTATCAGGAAGTGCGTGACATGTTCCACATGAACCGCAACTACTGCTCCATCGTCGCATGGGAACCGAGCCTCAACGAGAGCGGCTACAACCAGGCGTGGGCGCAGGAAGTCCATCGCATTTCCCATGAGGAATATCCGGAGGACGGCGATTCCCGCATCTATACCGGCGGCTGGAGATACTGGAATGTGTACGACATGGGCGTCGGCACCCCGCAGGCAAACGTCATCGGGGACGCTGCCACCTACAGCGACAAGCCGGTGATCGTCAGCGAGTACGGCGACTGGAACTACGGCGGCTATACCTCCACCACCCGTGTGACCCGCGAGCCGGCGCACACGAAGTTTAATGGCGGCGACGAGGGCATGCTGATCCAGTGCGACAACCTCCAGGAGTCCATGGCCCTCAACCGCAGCCAGGAGTGGGGCGGCGCCTATGCCTATTGGCAGTACGCTGACTATGCAGGCTTTGATACCACGGACCTCACCTACTGCGGCGTTGTGGACATCTACCGCATCCCGAAGTTCAGCGCATACTTTGTGCAGAGCCAGCGCGACGCGGATATCGACCTGAGCGAATACGGGATTGACAGCGGCCCGATGGTCTTCGTGGCCAATACCTGGGCTTCCGATTCCCCGGACCAGGTCCGCGTATTCAGCAACTGCGACGAAGTGGAACTCTTTGTCAACGGCGAGTCGATCGGCAGGCAGACCCCCGACACGCAGATGTGGGGTCCGCACGGCGACGGCAGCCCGAATAACTACCCGGCCGAAGGCGCGGGCAAATACATCAGCACCGAAAACCTCAAGCACCCGCCGTTCACCTTTGACCTGAGCGCCTACACGCCGGGCGAGGGCACCATCACGGCGGTCGGCTATATCGATGGCCAGCAGGTGGCGGAATATGTCCGCCGCGCGCCGGAAGAAGCCGCGCAGCTCACCCTTGAGGCGGAAAACGACGAGCCGCTCAAGCTGGACGGCAGCACCGCCAAGCTGGTCTGGGTCGACGTGCGGGACGCAAACGGCACCGTGGTCAACACGGCGGACAATGCCATCACCTTCTCCGTGGACGGCCCCGGCATCGTGGTCGGCGACAAGACCGAGGCCGACGAGGGCCAGGCGACCAAGACCATCACCGCATTGGGCGGACAGATGGGCGTTTGGGTGCGCAGCAAGCGCGGTTCGGGCGACATCACCCTGACGGCGACCTCCAATGGGCTCACCACCGCAACCCTCACCATCCCGACCGAGACGGTCGAGGGCCTGCCGGAAGTCCCGGAGGGCGGCGACGCAGACGAGGCGGATTATGTGGCGCCGGAGCAGCCGGCCACCGACAACCTGTTCCTCAATAAGCCCGCGAGCGCCAGCAGCGAAAACACCAGCAGTCAGCTGGGCGTCGAGGCTGCGGAGCGCGCTAACGACGGCGACGAAACGACCAAATGGTGCGCCAGGGTGACCGACACAAGCGACAGCTCGGTTGGCCCGCACTGGTGGCAGGTCGACATGGGCGACACCTACAACCTCAAGAGCGTGGAAATCCTCTTCGAGATGAATACCAATTATAAGTATCAGATCGCGGTCTCCGACAGCCCGGACATGACGCAGGCCGATGTGGTCGTGGACCGCAGCAGCAATGCGGAGAGTGTCCAGCGCGTGACGGAGAACATCGACCGGGAATGCCGGTATGTGCGCGTGTATGTCAACTGCCCGGCTTCCAACATCTGGCCCTGCATTTTGGAGGTCAAGGGCGTGGGCGAGAGCCTCAACACCAACGTGGCGCTCGGCAAGGACGCGACCGCCAGCCGGGAGGGTTCCGGCCATCCGGCTTCGGACGCGGTGGACGGCGACCCGAGCACCTATTGGACCAACGCGGCGATGGGCGCGGCCAACTGGCAGGTGGACCTCGGCGGCGATTACCAGATCAACCAGGTGGACGTGGACTTTGTCTGGGGCGACGGTTCCCTGATGCACAACTTCACCCTGCAAAGCTCCATGGACGGCAACAGCTGGACCGATGTGGCAACCTACAGCGGCCCGGATAAGACCGCTTCCCTCCAGGTGGATACGCTTGCCCGTTACCTGCGCGTATACAATCTGTATGCGGGCGACGGCACAAGGGATTGGACGGAAATCGCAGAATTCTGCGCCTACGGCTCCGAGGCGGCGGAAGAGACGCGCCTGGATTACGGCGCCCCGTCCTATGCGAGCTCCAGCGCGGCAGACAGCGACCCGTCCTATGGCAACGACGGCGACCCGGCCAAGTATTGGGTCCCGGCGCCGGACGATGCATCCCCGTGGTGGTACTATGACGCAGGCGGCCTGTACGATATGAGCAATGTGCAGCTTACCTGGAACAGCGAGCAATCCCACCGCTATACCATCGACCTCTCCGTGGATGGGGAGACCTGGACCACCGTCGCCGACCATATGGACGGCAGCGAAGCGTTGACCCTGACGAACGACGACATCTCCGGCTTGGCGCGCTATGTGCGCATTTCGCTCCCGGCGGGCAGCACCGAAGGGTTCTGGATCAACTCCACCGGCCGCGAGGCCTCCGCAAGGCTGGTCACAGGCGTGGAAACGCTGGACAGCGTGGAAGCGTATGTGGGCACGGCGTTTGAGGACCTGGACCTGCCGGACGAAATCAGCGCCACCCTGGAGGGCGACCTCTCGACCAAGCTCCCGGTGGTCTGGGATGAGGACAGCTACCGCGCGGATACCGCGGAAGAGCAGACCATCACCGGCACCCTGACGATGATCCCGGGCGTCAAGAACAGCGACGGCGTGAAGGCTTCCATCGTCGTGGACGTCCAGGAGATCCCGGAGCAGACCGTTTCCATGGCCCTGACAGCGCCGGAAACCGTGGCCCCGGGCAGCACCTTTACCGTAACCCATTCCTTCAGCGGCCTCGGCGAGCTGATGGATCCCCTCTATATCGTCCAGATGGATCTCACCTATCCGGAGGGCCTGACCTGCGAGTTGGTCGTCCCGAACGACGGCATCGACGGGAACCTGACGGTCGGCATCCACAACGACGAACAGAAAGTGACGATCCTTTACGATAGCAATACCTTTGACGGCCTGCCCACGGACGCGAGCGGCCTGTTTACCGCCACGTTTGCGGTGGACGAAGCGATGGCGGAAGGCGATTACACCATCGGAATGGGCAATGTGATCGCCCTGACGGTGGACGGCAACGACGTCGGCAGCGCGCTGCAGAATGCGGCCGTGCAGGTTGGGCAGACCGCGCCGGAGACGGCGGACCTGACCGTGACCTTTAACGGCAAGGATGCAAAGCTGTGGATCGACGGGGAAGAGCAGACCATTGCCAACCTCCTCGGCACCTACAAGCAGGCGGACGTTGCAAACGGCGAAGCGCTCACGTTTGACTTCACGCCGGCGGTGGACGGCAGAATCTTCCGCGCGGTGACGGTGAACGGCGGCGAGCCGGAACTCATCGGCGAGGATTCCTATACGTACACCGGGACGATGGACACCCTGAACCCGACGCTTAGCTTTGCGTTTGAGACGGTGAGCAAGACCACCCTGCAGGCTGTGATCGACTACGCGCAGGCGCGCATCGACGCGGGCGACGTGGACAACCTGGTCCCGGCCGTGCAGGAGAAGTTCCAGAAGGCGTTCGACGCGGCGGTTGAGGTCAACGACGACCCGGCGGCCACCCAGGACGAGATCAACGAGGCGTGGAGCAACCTGCTGGACGCCCTGCATTATCTGGACTTCACCGTGGGCGACAAGACAAAGCTCGAAGAGCTGGTTGCCATTGCGGAGACGCTGGACGAGGCCGACTATACAGCGGCGAGCTGGGAGGCATTCCAGGATGCGCTCGCAGCGGCACAGGAGACCGTAGAAGATGAAAACGCCGTCCAGAACGACATCGACAGCGCATACGATGCGCTCTACGACGCGATGATGGACCTGGCCGGCACGGCGGACCGCACGACGCTGGACATGGTCATCGCAGAGGCGGAGGTCATCCGCGCCGGCCTGGACAGCTACCTGGAAGAGGGCAAGCAGGAATTCCTGGATGCCCTGGAAGCAGCCAAGGCGATCGGCAACGACGCAACCCAGGCCGAGGTTGACGCAGCGGCCGAGGCGCTCAACCGGGCGATGGCGGACCTGCGCAAAGCGCCGGACCGCGAAGAGCTGGAAGCGCTTCTCAGCCGCATGGAATCCAAGGACCTGAGCAGCTATACCGCATCCAGCGCAGCGGCGTTTACCGCGGCGAAGAACAACCTGGCCGCGGTACTGGCGAAGTCCGACGCAACGCCGGAAGAGCTGGCGGCAGCGCAGGATACCGCGCTGCAGGCGGAAAAGAACCTCAAGAAAAAGACCCAGAACAGCAGCTCGCAGGGTTCCTCCTCCAGCAGCCCCAACAGCGGCAACGCCTATGGAGCGGCTGGAACGGCAACGGTGAACCCGGTGGTCAATGCGGCGCAGTCCGTTGTAGAACAGACTTCGGTCCGCAGCGATACGACGCTCCCGTTCACCCTGACCAGAGGCAGCGCGTACTGCTTCAAGATGACGGTGCTCAACGGCAGCAATGTGATGCCGAGCTTCACCGTGGGCAATGGCAGTGTGCTCAAGACGCAGTTTGTGGCGAGATCCGGAAACGACTACTACTTCCGCGTCTATGCAACCGGCAAGCCGGGCGAGAGCACGGGCGTTTATACGACCCTGCCCGGCCAGAACCCGGTCCGCCATTGCGTTGTGACCATCGGCTAAATGCAGAATCCTGCAATCCCGTCGGAGGGGAAGGCCCTTGCGCGGGAGATGGAACGGAATCTCCTGCGCGGGGATTGCGGATTTGCTTTCCCGGGGACGCCCGTCCCGCGAAAGGGGCGGGGCGGTTCCGGAACGGTGGAGTGAAAGGAAAGGAGAAGCCTTATGAAAGTGAAGAAACTGGTTGCCGGCATCCTGGCGGGCGTGATCGCCCTGTCCGCTGCGGGCATCTCAGCGTTCGCCGTGCTGTCCGACGACAGCAGCGAATGGAACGGGCAGCCCGAGGTTGTCCAGGTAAACCGGGAACCTGCCCGCGCGACGGCGTATCCGTATGAGTCGGAGGAAAAGGCGCAGGAGAACGACCCGGCGCAGTCGGCCTATTACAAGCTGCTCAACGGCGACGATTGGAAGTTCAGCTGGGCGGAGAAGCCTGCCGACCGCATCAGCCAGAAGGACGGCGCGTTTGCAGACGCCGGCTATGACGACAGCGGCTGGGACGACATCACGGTCCCGCTGAGCTGGCAGACGGTCAAGAACGAGGATGGCAGCTTCAAATACGACGAGCCCATCTATGCCAACCAGGATTATCCCTGGAAATACAATTCGCAGGACGCGAATATCCCCACCGGCGCAGCGCCGACCAACTTCAACCCGGTCGGCACCTACCGGAAGGTTCTGCCGGACGTTTCTGCATGGCAGGGCCGCCAGGTCTTCATCACCTTTGAGGGCGTTGAAGACGCGATGTACCTCTATGTCAACGGCCAGAAGATCGGCTACGGCGAGGATATGACCGCCCGGCAGGAGTTTAACATCACCGATGCGCTCGATTTTACCGAGGGCGCGAAGAACGTTGTGACCGTCGAGGTCTTCCGCTGGAGCGACGGCAGCTGGATTGAGAACCAGGACGGCCTGCGACTGTCCGGTATCTACCGCGATGTGTACCTGTTCTCCAAGGACGACATCGAGATCCGCGACTTCACCGTCGTGACCGATTTGGACAGCGAATATGTGGACGCAGACCTGAACACCGAGGTGGAACTGCGCAGCTTTGGCGATGCGGACACCGCGGGCATCACCGTGGAGGCGCAGCTCTACGACGCGGAGGGCAACCCCGTGGGCGAGCCGATGACGGCGGAAGCGCCCGCCTTTGCGGAAAACAAGGCGGTTGTGAACCTGACCGGCCATTTTGAAAACCCGCTCAAGTGGAACGCCGAGCATCCGAACCTGTACCGCATGACCATCTCCCTCAAGCGCGGCGGCGAGCCGGTGGAAAGCACGGCGGTCAACGTCGGTTTCCGCGAGTTTGATGTAATCAACCGCGGCACCACCAATGCGCAGATGGTTTTGAACGGCGAGCCGGTCTACTTTAAGGGCGTAAACCGCGGCGAGATGTCGCCGGAGACGGGCCGCCACCTCTCCCACGAGGAGATGGAGACGGACATCAAGCTGCTCAAGCAGTACAATCTGAATTCGGTGCGCACCGCGCACTATCCGGACGACCCGTATTTCTATGAGCTGTGCGACAAGTACGGCATCTATGTCATGGACGAGGCGAACAACGAATCCCACAACGGCCGCAGGCTGAACCCCGGCGTACCCGGCGACATCCCCGGCTATGTGGTCGCCTGTAAGGAGCGCGCGGTCAGCATGTTGGAGCGCGATAAGAACTATCCCTGCGTGCTGATGTGGTCCCCCGGCAACGAGGTTGGCACCGGCAAGTCCCTGGAGGGGATGCTCCAGTACTTTGACGAGAACGACCCAACCCGCCTGATCCACTACCAGGGCTGGAACGACAGCCCGTATGTTGACATGAAGTCGCAGATGTACCCGTCCTATACCGGAAGCCAGAGCGTTGAGCAGAACGGCCAGCGCAGCACGCTCCCATTCGTCATGTGCGAATACGACCACTCCATGGGCAACAGCACGGGCGGACTGAAGGACTATTGGGACATCATCCGGCAGTACCCGAACCTCCAGGGCGGCTGGATCTGGGACTGGGCGGACCAGTCGATCAACACCCAGATCCCCGGCGCGGAGCCCGGCGAGACCTTCTGGGCGTATGACGGCGCTTGGGACGTCTACACCGGAAAGAACAATTTCTGCGGCAATGGTCTGGTGGCCCCGGACCGTTCCATCCATCCGGCGATGTATGAGGTCAAGAAGGTCTACCAGTCCTTCCAGATGACGGCAAAGGATCTGGAAGCGGGTGTGATCACCATCACCAACGAATACATCGATACGAATGCGAACGAGTACGATATGACCTGGGAGCTGGTCCGCGACGGCGAAGTCGTTGCGAAGAACACCCAAACCGCAGACGTGCCGCCGCAGGAGACGGTGGACGTCGCGCTGGAAGGATACACCGCACCGGCGGATGTGCAGCCCGGCGAGGAATGCTTCCTGAACATTTGCTTTACCACCAAGGAGGACTGCTGGTGGGCGGACGCCGGCCATGAGGTCGCAACCGAGCAGTTTGCATTCGACGTGGCCGAGGACAATCTGCCGGAGATCGACGAGAGCAGCATGCCTGCGTTCACCGAAGGGCAGATCCAGGAGAGCGATACGGCGCTCACCATTGCAAACGATACCTTCAGCGTGACCTTTGACAAGGCGAGCGGCAAGCTCACCTCCTATACGTCCAACGGCGAAGAGCTGCTGGCAGAGCCGCTGGAGCCGAACTTCTGGCGTGCGGTCACCGACAACGACGTCAAGACCTCCCACGACGCAAAGTGGCAGGACGCGGTCAAAGACGCGGAAGTCACGGGCTTTAACGTCTTCCAGGAGGAGAAAAAGGTCATTGTCACAGTGAATATGACCATGCCTTCGGCAGCGGATTCGCAGTATGCCTCCACCTTCACCGTCTATTCCGACGGCAATGTGGTGGTGCGCAGCACCCTGATGCCGGACAGCTCCATGAACAACCTGCTGCGCGTCGGCATGCGCTTGCAGATGCCCGCCGGCTATGAGAACATGCAGTGGTATGGCCGCGGCGAGGCCGACAACTATTGGGACCGCAAGTGGGGCTATGACGTCGGCGTATACAACAGCACGGTGGGCGAACAGTTCACCAGCTTCCTCAAGCCGCAGGAGATGGGCAACAAGGCGGATACCCGCTGGCTGGCCATCACCAACGATTCCGGCGACGGCCTGCTCTTCGATGCGCAGGAGGTTGTGGAAGTCAGCGCCCTGCATTATACCCAGGAAGACCTGGAGCAGGCGCGGTATCTCTATAACGTAGAGGGGACCGAGAATACGGTCGTCACGATCGACCAGCATCAGATGGGCCTGGGCAGCGCAAGCTGCGGCCCGGAGACGCTGGAGCAGTACACGCTGCCGGCCGACCAGGCCTACACCTACCTGTTCCGCATGAAGCCCATCCACAACGCGACCACGGAACAGCTCATGGCGGATAGCAAGATCGCGCTGCCGGACGACACCACGCTGGTGACGGACATCCAGATCGACGGCGAGTCCATTGAAGGCTTCAACAGCGACATCCTCACCTAT
The DNA here is from genome assembly GCF_015554745.1 of Anaeromassilibacillus sp. 1001302B_160321_C8. NCBI lineage: Bacteria > Bacillati > Bacillota > Clostridia > Eubacteriales > Acutalibacteraceae > Anaeromassilibacillus > Anaeromassilibacillus sp. 1001302B_160321_C8. The sequence continues at coordinate 84,347 of NZ_JADNJD010000010.1, forward strand.
ACCTCCCGCAAGAGCCCGTCCGCGGGTATCCCACAGGTCACCGCCACCGCAGCCAGCGACGACGTGACCATCACGGTGCAGCAGGCGGAGGCAGTCCCGGGCCAGGCGGTTGTGACGGCCACCAGTGCGAGCGGCTTCCAGCGCGTCTATACCGTGGACTTTATCTTCAATGAGTATGTCTACCTGTCCGACCTGGAGGAGACCTCCGAGACGGTCGGCTACGGTACTTTTACCAAGGACGCCAACCTGAGCGGCGACAAGATCAGCGTCTATCAGGATGGCAGCAAGGTCACGTATGACAAGGGCATCACCGCACATGCGGCCTCCGAAGTCGTCTATGACCTCACCGGCCTCGACGCAGAGCGCTTCCAGGCATGGGTCGGCATCGACGGCATCAACCGCAACAACAATGTGCGCGGCGTGAAATTCCGCGTGCTGGTCGACGGCGATGAGAAGTTCGTGTCCAACGAAATGAAGGGCAGCGGCAGCAACGCGGAATATGTGGATGTCGACATCAGCGGCGCCACGACGCTGACCCTGATTGCCGATTTGACCACCAGCTCCAACGGCAACTGCCAGACCGTCTGGGCGGATGCAAAGATCAAGGTGCGGGCAGAGAGCGAAGAGCTCTTCCTCTCCGACGTCCAGGAGGAATCCGCCGAGGTGGGATATGGCGAGTTCACAAAGGACGCCAACCTACAGGGCGGTGAGATCACCGTCTATCCGGACGGCGTGAAGACCTCGTTTGAAAAGGGCCTTGCCGCGCATGCGGCCTCCGAGGTCGTCTATGACCTGACGGGCCTCAACGCAACCCGCTTCCAGGCATGGGTTGGCATCGAGGACAAGGACCGTGGACAGGACGTCAAGGGCGTGATTTTCCGTGTGTTGGCAGATGGAAACGAAATCTTTGCTTCCAGCGAGATGAAGGGCAGAAATACCAACGCGGAATATGTGGACGTCGATGTGACGGGTGTGACGAAGCTGACTTTGATCGCAGAACTGACCAGCAGCAGCAACGGCCGCTGCAACACCGTCTGGGCGGATGCAAAGCTGCTCGTGACGGGCACAGAGCCGTCGGAGCCGCAGTTTGAGGTCGCAGAGGGGTCGGATGCGAAGATCACCACCGACGGCGATACGAAGATCCTCTACAACGTCCCGGCAGGGGCGACGACCGAGGACGTCGCCGCGATGCTCAAGCCTGTGCAGGGCGGCACGCTGGAATTCATGGAGGCGACCGGCGGTTCCATCGACGAGGGTTCGACGCTTGTCTCCGGCTACATCGTGATCCTGCGTGTGAACGGCACGGAAGAGGACCGCATGAGCGTGGCGCTTCTGGGCGACATCAACCCGGACGGCGCGGTCAACGGTTCCGATGTGGAGCTGGTCCGCCAGTCCATCGTGGGCAACCGCGACTTGGAGCAGGTGGAAATGCTCTCCGCCGATATGAACGGCGACGGCGTCATGGATGCGCACGATCTGTTCCTGATTAAACAGCAGGCCAATTAATTGGCACGGATTTTTCGCAATAGAATCTCCCCCCGGCGGCCTTTTGCAAGGCCGCTTGCGGGGGCCCCAGCGCTGGGGATAAAGCGCCGGTAACCCTGGAAAAACAGGCAATCAAAACGGCCCCTTGTTGTAGTTGCTTCTACAACAAGGGGCCGTTTTCCTGTGTACATACAAAAGGAACTATGGGCCGTGCGGGAGCGCTCCGCCGGGAACAGCGCCCTCTGGCGCAGCTTTCTCCGCACAATGTAAAAATTTTGGTCTGAAAAGCGCATCAAAGGGCCCGCTAGGAAAGACGCCCGGTTTCCCGTGCGGGAAAAAGGGCTGCGCCCAGGCGCGAAGACCGCCGTGCCGTGGGAGGGTTATCCTTCCTCCAACCCCATCACATCGTCCACCGGGAGGGAGAGGACCACGCCGTGCGCCTCGGTCCTGAGGCCGCAGGCTTGGCTGATCGCAGACATGATTTCGCCTTTTTTGTCCCGCGGGACGACAATCATCACAAAGTCCTGTTCCTCCTGGATGGGGATTCCGAAGTGCTGGCTGGCGCGCTCTGAGTTCCGCCGGCGGCCCTTCACAACCGTGCCGCCCCGCGCCCCGGCGCTCCTGGCTGCGTCGATCACGTCGTCGCTGCACCCGCTCTCCACAGATACCCAAATCAAAGAAAATTCCGACTTCTCTTTCATTTCTGCTTCGTCTCCTTTTTGTATGGCTTCCACCGCGCTGCGCGCTTCGTCGTTCAACATCTGTAACACATGGGTTTGAATCCCGCTGACTGGAACCGTGATGGCGATGCCGCCGCCCTTATGTGCAAAGGAGCCGTGCTGGTGCAAAGACGCCAAAAGCGGTTGGACCAGGAATTTGGGGACAAACGCTGTGGTGATGATCCGCGTCGTGCCCCCCAGCCCAAAGAGATCCAGGATCTCCGATGGGGCGGTCCCCTGCCCGCGGGCTTGGAAAAAGATCGGGATATGCATGCTTTGCAAGACCTCTTCCAATCGTTTTTCCTCTTCTTCCCGCGTGATTGTAATGAGCATCCGAAAAAGAATCCGAAGTTTCTCCTGTTCCGGCATACTTATTCCTCCTCCAGTTCAATAACGATATCATCCGACAGCTGCGCGGAAGGCTGTGGGACGGTTTTGGATTTGTGGGCATAGACAAGCCCCATAATTTGAATGGCGATCAACGGGGCCAGGGCCACCAAAGCGACAATCCCAAAGGCGTCCGATACGACGTTGCCGCCGATGGCGGTGCAAGCCCCCATGGCCAGGGGCAGCAGGAAGGTGGACGTCATGGGCCCGCTGGCCACGCCGCCGGAGTCAAAGGCGATGCCGATGAAGACCGGCGGGACAAACCGGCAGAGGACCAGCGCCAGAGTATACCCGGGAATGAGGACCCAATAGATGCTGATGCCCGTCAGGACGCGGACCATGGCCAACGCAACCGCGCAGGCCACGCCGATGGAAAGGGCGGCGTTCATCATCCCGCGGGAGACGGTCCCGCCCGTGAGGTCCTCCACCTGCTCGTTGAGCACCTGGACGGCGGGCTCCGCTTTGACAATATAATACCCGATCAGGATGCCGATGGGGATCAAAAGCCACTTGAGGTTCCCCTCGCCCAGGCCGCTGCCCAGCAGGCTGCCTACGGGCGCGAAACCGACGTTCACGCCGGTCAAAAACAGGACCAGGCCCAGGTAAGTGTACAGAATTCCCACGCTCATACGGAACACCTGCCGTTTGTGGTAATGGCGGGTGAAAAGCTGAAACAGGATAAAGACACCCGCCACCGGCAGGATGCTGATGAGGACCTCTTTGGCATACTGGGGGATGGCCAAGAGAAATTGCATGGCCACGTCGTGGGTGGTATGCACCGGCGTGATGTTCACCGCCTCATACACCGCGTCCGTCGGGTGGTAGAAGATGCCCAGCAGCAGGACCATGAGGATGGGGCCGATGCTGCACAGGGCGATAAAGCCGAAGCTGTCGTTGGCGCCGTCCTTGTCGCTGCGGGCGGCGGATAAGCCGACGCCGAGCGCCATGATGAAGGGGACGGTCATCGGCCCGGTCGTGACGCCCCCGGCGTCGAATGCCACCGCGATAAATTCCGAGGGGGCGAAGAAGGACAATAGGAACAGCAGCACATACAGGACCGTGAGCATTTTTGCAAGGCTGATTTTGAACAGGATGCGGAGGACCGCGATGGTGGTGAAGACGCCCACGCCGGTCGCCACGGTCCAGATCAGCACCTGGTTGGGGATCGAGGCCACCTGGTTGGCCAGCACCTGCAAATCGGGCTCAGAGATGGTGATGATCGCGCCCATCGCAAAGCACACGGCGGCGATCCACAGGATGCTCTTGCTCTTTACCAGCCTGCCGCCGACGCCTTGGCCGAGCGGCGTCATTGCGATTTCCGCGCCCAGCTGAAAAAAACCCATGCCGACGATCAGGAGGACTGCTCCTGTGAGAAACAGCATGAGGGTTCCGACCTCCATGGGCACGATCGTAATGCTCAAGAGCAACACGATGGCGGTGATCGGCAGCACGCTCGCCAGGGACTCCTTGATTTTTTCTTTCAGTTTCTCATTCATTTTGCGTAAGCAGACCTCCTTTGTTCGATGATTGACGCATTCGATTGTTTCCCGGGGGAGCGGAACACAACCCCGGGACGCAGCGCAGCCCTCAGTGGGATTCCATATAGTTGCGCAGGATCTTTGTTTTAATCCGCAGATAGGCTTCGGCGTCCTCCGGCCCGAGCAGCTCCAGCGTTTTGGCGACCGAATCCACCACTTCGGCGCGCTTTTTCTGGATCATCTGCACGCCCGCGTCCGTCAAATAGACCAGGATTTTCCGGCTGTCCTCCGGATCCACATTCCGTGTGACCAGCCCCTGCTCTTCCATGTGGTTCAAAAGGGCGGCGATGCGTGCGGTGCTGACCACCAGGCCCTTGCTCAGGTCCTTGGGATGCACCAGCCCGGCGTGCCCCATCAGATAGTTCAGGACAAACCATTCCCCTTTGGACAAGCTGGACAGCTCCCGGCAGGCAGGGACCTGCAACAGTTGCCCTTGTAATGCAATCCACTCGTTTGCGAGGGACTTGTAATCCATTCTGCTCACCCCGGTAAAATAACTAACTATATTAGTTATTTTACCGGGATCCCTTTAGAATCTTATGAACAGGATGTAAACTTTTTGCCAGGAATTTTTGGCAGGCGGCACGTGGGGGGACTTTTTTCAGGCGCGCTTTGCATATGCGCGCTTTGCATATGCGCGCTCTATGGCTTGGATAGCCGCTTAGGGGAAACGGCCCCGTGTTTTTCCGCCGCCCAGAAAAATTTTTGTCCGAGGCCATTTCCCTCTTGACATGGAGTCCACTCCAGATGGTAAACTAGACAAGCTGGTTCCTGCGAAACCGCCCGGCAAGAAGCCGGGGAAACCGGCCGAAGCCGGATTTTGGGCCAGCGCAACCATTTGCCGCTTCTTTTTGGGAAGGGGCATTGCACCATGCAACAACATCGATACCAGGAAGGTATCTGCTTTCAGGAGAAAGCGGGTGCCTTCTTTTTTTATCGAAAGGAGCTTTTATGACGCTGGAACAATTTTTTCATGCGCATCCACGGGCGGCTGTCGCCTTTTCCGGCGGGACGGACTCGGCGTTCCTGCTGTGGGCAGCCAAAACCTATGGGTGCGATGTGCATGCGTACTATATGAAGACCGCCTTCCAGCCGGCCTTTGAGCTGGCGGACGCCCGGCGGCTCGCCGGAGAGCTGGACATCCCCATGACGGTCATCGAGACGGACATCTTGGCCGTGCCCGGCGCGGCGGCCAACGGGCCGGACCGCTGCTACCACTGCAAGCGGCAGCTGTTTTCCGCGCTCTGGCAGCGCGCCCGCCGCGATGGGCACACGCTCTTGCTGGACGGTACCAACGCCTCGGACGACGAGGGGGACCGGCCCGGTATGCAGGCGCTGCGTGAATTGGAGGTCCGTTCCCCCCTGCGGGAGTGCGGCCTGACCAAGGACGACGTGCGGCGCCTGTCCAGGGAGGCCGGGCTGTTTACCTGGGAAAAGCCCGCCTATGCTTGCCTGGCTACCCGCATCCCTACCGGCACCCGCATCACAGCGGGGGACCTGGCGCGGGTGGAGCGCGCGGAGGACGCCCTTTCCCGCCTGGGGTTTGCCGATTTCCGGGTGCGCCTGCGGGAGGACGGCGCGCGCATCCAGGTGACGGCGGCGCAGATGGCGCTGGCCCGGGCAAAATGGGAGGAAATTTTGGAGCAACTCAAACCGGATTTTACGGACGTCCTGCTGGATCAAACGCCGCGGCAGGCGTCCCGATGAGGAGGGAACCCGATGGACAATAAGCAGGAGATTCTCCGTCTGCTCCGCAGCGTGGCGGACGGGACGACGGCGCCGGAGGACGCGCTGTTGGAATTGAAGGAGTCGCCCTTTGAAGATTTGGGCTATGCAAAGGTGGATTTCCACCGGAGCGTCCGGCAGGGAGCCGCAGAGGTGATCTATGGGGCGGGCAAGACCCCGGAACAGATCGCGGGGATTGTTTCCGCGATGGGGGAGCGGGGCTGCCGCAACATCCTCATCACGCGGGTCTCCCAGGAGGCCGCGGACCGGGTGGCGGAGTCGGTCCCCCTGGAGTACCATCCCCTTGCAAAGCTGGCCGTGGCCTTCCCCGCCGAACGGAAGCAGCGCGGCAACATCGTGGTGGCCACCGGCGGGACGAGCGACATGCCGGTGGCGGAGGAGGCCGCCCTCACCGCGGAAGCCATGGGGAACCAGGTCACCCGCCTTTATGATGTGGGCGTCGCCGGGCTGCACCGGCTGCTGTCCAATTTGGACGTGTTGATGCGCGCCCGCTGTGTGATCGCCGTGGCCGGGATGGAGGGCGCGCTGGCCTCGGTCGTCGGCGGGCTGGTGGACTGCCCCGTGATCGCCGTCCCCACCAGCGTGGGCTATGGGGCCAGCTTCGGCGGCCTATCCGCACTGCTGTCCATGCTCAACTCCTGCGCCTCCGGGTGCAGCGTGGTGAACATCGACAACGGCTTCGGGGCCGGGTATCTGGCGAGCCGGATCAATCAGATGGAAGGTTTGGAGGATTGAGGAAATGAGAACGCTATACATCGAATGCAACATGGGAGCGGCGGGCGATATGCTGCTGGCGGCGCTCTATGAGCTGTTGGAGGATAAATCCGCATTTTTAGACACGATGAACGGCCTGGGTTTGCCCGGCGTACACCTGGAAGCCGTGCCCGGGACCACCTGCGGGATCGCCGGGACCCATATGCGCGTCACGGTGCACGGCGAGGAGGAACATGAACCCGCCGCCGGGCACGGCCACGGCCACGCGTACGGGCATGACCATGCCCATCCGCACGAACACGCCCACGCCCATGCGCACCACCATGCCACGCCGGGGCATATCGCGGAGATCATCGACGGACTGACGCTGCCCGATGCGGTCAAGCAGCACGCGCGGTCGGTATACGATGCGATTGCGGTGGCGGAGGCCAAGGCCCACGGCTGCCCGGTGGGCGACGTCCACTACCACGAGGTGGGGGCTTTGGACGCGGTGGCCGACGTCACGGGCGTGTGCTACGCCCTGCATCTGCTTCAGCCGGAACGGGTTGTGGTCTCCCCCATCCATGTGGGGAGCGGCACGGTGCGCTGCGCCCACGGCGTGATGCCGGTGCCTGCCCCCGCAACGGCGAACCTCCTGACGGGCGTGCCCATCTATGGCGGCGCGGTGCAGGGGGAGCTCTGCACACCCACCGGGGCGGCCTTGCTGACCCACTTTGCCGCTTCCTTCGGCCCCATGCCGGTGATGTCCGTGGAGGCGGCCGGCGTGGGGATCGGCACAAAGACGTTTGAACAGGCCAACTGCGTCCGGGCCTTCCTGGGGGAGACAGTGGACGAAACAAACGGCGAGATCGTGGAGCTAGTGTGTAACATCGACGATATGACCCCGGAGGCGCTCGCCTTTGCCAGCGCCCGCCTGCTGGATCTGGGGGCGCTGGACGTCTATACGGTGCCCGGCACCATGAAAAAGGGCCGCCCCGGTCATGTGCTCACCGTGCTGTGCCGCCGGGAGCAGGAGGGGGAGATGGCCCGGCAGGTCCTGGCCCAGACGACCACAAACGGCCTGCGCGTGCGGCGGTGTGGGAAGTATTTCCTGACCCCCGGGGCGGGCGAGGCCGCGACCCAATGGGGGCCGGTCCGTGTCAAATGGGCGCGGGGCTTTGGCGTCACCCACTGCAAGCCCGAGTACGACGACGTGGCAAGGCTGGCGCGGGAGCACGGCGTCCCCTTCCAGCAGGTGCAGACCGACGCGGTCCGCAACCTGCCCGCAGAGGGGGAGGAAACGCGATGAAGCGTGCATGCAAGATCGTTCTGTCCCTGCTCCTGGTGCTGGCGGTGCTCTGCGGCTGCCAGAGCGGGCAGCAGCCGGACGCCCCGTCCGGCGGACAGGCGGCGAAGGATTCCGTGGTCATCGCCCTGGACACCAATTCCGAGCCGGAGGCCGGGTTTGACCCCGCCTATGGCTGGGGCGCGGGGGAACATGTCCACGAGCCCCTGATCCAAAGCACCCTGACGGTCACCGACGCCGGCCTGAACATCGGTTATGACCTGGCGACGGGCTACTCGGTCAGCGAGGACGGCCTGACCTGGACAGTGACCATCCGGGATGATGTCTCCTTCACCGACGGCGAACCGCTCACCGCCGAAGACGTGGCCTTTACCTATAACACCGTCAAGGAGGCCAGCTCGGTCAACGACTTTACGATGCTGGACTATGCCGAGGCGGTGGACGATACGACGGTTCTGTTCCACATGACCACGCCCTTCTCCATCTGGCCGTACACCATGGCCATCGTGGGGATCGTACCTGAGCACGCTTATGACAGCGCCACCTATGGCGCGAACCCCATCGGGTCGGGCCGCTATCTCTTAAAGCAGTGGGACCGCGGCCAGCAGGTCATTTTGGAGGCCAACCCGGACTACTACGGCGAAGCGCCCAAGATGAAGCGGGTCACCATCCTGTTTATGGAGGAGGACGCGGCGTTCTTGGCTGCGCAGGCCGGGCAGGTGGATGTGGCCTATACCTCCGCCACGTATTCCGACCAGGCGGTGGACGGCTATACACTGGCCTCCTACCGCACGGTGGACAACCGGGGATTTAACCTGCCCGCCGTTCCCGCCGGGACGGACGCCAACGGGCGCGCGGTGGGCAACGACTTTACCGCCGACGTGCGGGTGCGCCGGGCGATCAACATCGGGATCGACCGGCAGGAGATGATTGACAACGTGCTGAACGGCTACGGCACGCCCGCCTACAGCATCTGTGACCAGCTGCCGTGGTACAACCCGGCGTCCGAGGTGGCGTATGACCCGGAGGGGGCCGCCGCCCTGCTGGACGAGGCGGGCTGGCATATGGGCGCGGACGGCGTCCGGGAAAAGGACGGCGTCCAAGCAGAATTGACCCTGCTCTATTCCAGCGACGATTCGGTGCGGCAGGCCCTGGCCGCCGATTTTGCCAACCAGCTCGGCGAGCTGGGGATTTCCGCCTCCATCGAGGGCGTCGGGTGGGATACCGCGTACGACCGCGCCCTGTCCGAGCCCCTGATCTGGGGCTGGGGGGCCCACACGCCCATGGAACTGTACAATCTTTATCACACCATCGGGGACACCGGTTCCGCGCAGTATTCCCCGTATTCCAACCCCGCGGTGGACGCCTATATGGACCAGGCGCTGCAAAGCACCGATTTGGAGGCGTCCTATGCGCTCTGGCAGAAAGCCCAGTGGGATGGGGCCACCGGCGTGACGCAGGAGGGCGACGTCCCCTGGGTCTGGCTGGTGAACGTGGACCATCTGTATTGGGTGCGGGACGGGTTGCAGGTCGCGGAACAGAAAATCCATCCCCACGGGCACGGGTGGTCCATTGTCAACAATGTGGACCAATGGAGCTGGGCGTGAGGATGTGGGGCAACGCCAGATTCGATTTTGAAAGGGAGGGACAGCTGTGAAACACCGCCTGCAATTTGCGGGGAAAAAGCTGCTGCGCATGGTGCTCTTGCTGCTGGGGGTGAGCCTGGCGGCCTTTCTCCTCATGTCCCTTTCGCCCCTGGACCCCCTCCAGACGAACGTGGGCCAGACGGCCCTGGGGTCCATGAGCCCGGAGCAGATTGAAAAGCTTCAGGACTACTGGGGGATGAACACCCCGCTGGCGGAGCGGTATCTGGGCTGGCTGTCCGACGCGCTCCACGGGGATTTCGGGGTTTCACTGCTCTACCGCCAGCCGGTGCTCCAGATCATCGGACAGCGCCTGGCCAATTCCCTGGGCCTGCTGTTCGTTGCGTGGGTGCTGTCCGGCGTTTTGGGGCTGGCGCTGGGGGTGACGGCCGGATGTTTCCGTGGCCGCTTGCCGGACCGCCTCATCCGGGGCTACTGCCTGCTGATTTCCAGCACCCCCGCGTTTTGGCTGGCGCTCCTGCTGCTGATGGTGTTTTCCGTCTGGCTGGGCTGGCTGCCGGTCGGGTTGTCCGTGCCCATCGGCGTGGAGGCCGGGAGCATCACCCTGGCGGACCGGCTGTACCATGCCATCCTGCCCGCGCTGACCCTGAGTATCACCGGTGTGGCGAACATCGCCCTGCACACAAGGGAGAAGATGATCGACGTGATGGAGTCGGAGTATGTCCTGTTTGCGCGGGCGCGGGGGGAGTCCCGGCGGTCCATTGTCCTGCGCCACGGGCTGCGGAACGTCGCCCTGCCCGCGATCACATTGCAGTTTGCGTCCATCAGCGAGATCATCGGCGGTTCGGTGCTGGTGGAGGAGGTCTTTTCCTACCCCGGCCTGGGGCAGGTGGCGGTGGACGCCGGGCTGGGCAGCGACCTGCCCCTGCTGCTCGGCATCACCGTGGTGACCGCCGCCATCGTCTTTGCGGGCAACCTGATTGCCGACCTGCTCTATGGCGTGGTGGACCCGAAGATCCGAAGGGGGGCGGCGCGGTCATGAAGGCATGGAACAGCCGGAAAAAGGCGTTGCTCCTTTTCTGCACCGCCGCCGTGCTCCTGTGCGCGGTGGCGGTGGCGGGGATATTCCTGGAGGGCCGGGCGATGCAGGCCGACTTCTCGCAGAAAAACCTGGCGCCCTCCCTGCAATATCCCTTCGGGACGGACTGGATGGGCCGGGACATGCTGGCCCGGACGTTGACCGGCCTGTCCCTGAGCATCCGGATTGGGGTTCTCACCGCCGCGGTCAGCGCGGTGATTGCCCTGGCCATTGGAATCGCCGCAGCCCTGCTGGGCCCCAAGGTGGACGCGGCGCTCTCGTGGTGTATGGATTTGGTGATGGGGATTCCCCACATCCTCCTGGTGATGTTGATTTCGCTGGCGTTCGGCCGGGGATTCGCGGGGGTGGTTGCGGGCGTGGCCCTGAGCCATTGGCCCTCGCTGAGCCGGGTCATCCGGGGCGAGGTGCTGCAACTGCGGCAGGCGGCCTATGTGCGGGCCGCGGAAAAGCTGGGCATCCCCCGGCGGCGGGTGGTCCGGCGGCATATCCTGCCCCATCTGCTGCCGCAATTTCTCACCGGCCTGATCCTTCAATTCCCCCACGCCATCCTGCACGAGGCCAGCGTGACCTTTTTGGGGTTTGGGCTCTCCCCGGAGCAGCCGGCCATCGGCGTGATCCTTTCGGAGAGCATGCGCTACCTGACCACCGGGAAGTGGTGGCTGGCGCTGTTCCCCGGGCTGGCCCTGGTGCTGGTAGTGCTCCTGTTCGCAGGGATGGGGGAGCGCCTGCGCCGCCTGCTGGACCCGGCCAGTGCCCATCAATAAAGGAGGAATCCCATGGAACCGATCTTGGAAGTGAAAGGGCTGTCCATCGCCTTTCAACAGTATGACGCGGGGACCCGCCAACGCCGGTTGCCGGTCATCCGCGACCTGTCCCTGTCCATCGGGGCCGGGCAGGTGGTGGCCGTGGTGGGGTCCAGCGGTTCGGGCAAAAGCCTGCTGGCCCACGGCATTTTGGGAATCCTCCCCTACAACGCCGCGATGGAGGGGGAGATCCGCTATGACGGCGAGCTCCTGACCCCCGAGCGTGTCGAAGCGCTGCGGGGCCGGGAGATCGTGCTGGTCCCGCAGGGCGTGACGTATCTGGACCCGCTGATGAAGGTGGGGCCGCAGATCCGCAGAGGGAAGCGCTCACCCGAGGCGCGCGCCAAAAGCCGTTCCGTCTTGGAGCGGTATGGGTTGGGCGCGGAGACGGAGGAACTGTACCCGTTCGAGCTCTCCGGCGGGATGGCGCGCCGGGTGCTGATCTCCACCGCCGTGATGGAGACGCCCCGGCTGGTCATCGCGGACGAACCCACGCCGGGCCTGGACGCCCGGGCCGCGGGCCGCATCCTGGGCCACTTCCGGGAGATCGCGGACGCGGGCGCGGGGATGCTCCTGATTACGCACGACCTTGAGCTGGCCCTGACCATCGCAGACCGCGTGGTGGTGTTCTATGCCGGGGAGACCGTCGAAGAGGCGGACGCCGCCGATTTTGCCGCGGGCCGCCTGCGGCATCCATACACGAGGGCGCTGTGGCGCGCCTTGCCGCAGAACGGCTTTATGCCCATCCCCGGCGCGCAGCCGTATCCCGGTGAGATTGCAGGCGGGTGCCTATTCGCCCCGCGCTGCCCGCATTGCCGCCCGGCGTGCCGTGCGGCGGTTCCATACCGGGCGGCGGACGGCGGGCGTGTGCGCTGCCTGTATCCGGAGGAGGGAGGTACCCCATGAGCCTGGAAGCCAAAAATCTGTCGTTCCGCTACCGGCGGGGACAGCCGCCAGTGTTGCAGGCGGTCAATCTGACCGTGCACCCCGGCGAGCGGGTGGGGCTGCGCGGGCCCAGCGGCCGCGGAAAGACCACCCTGTGCAAGCTGCTTGCCGGATACGAGCGGCCGTGCGGCGGGCAGGTCCTGCTGAACGGCAGGCCGCTCTCCGGTTTCCGCGGGTGCTGCCCGGTGCAGCTGATCGGGCAGCACCCGGAGACGGCCGTCGATCCGCTGCTCCGCCTGGGGGACACCCTGTATGAGGCAGGCCCCGTGGAAGAGGAGGTGCTGGAAGCGCTGCACATCGCCCCCGCCTGGCTGGACCGGTATCCCACGGAGCTCTCCGGCGGGGAGCTCCAGCGGTTCTGCATCGCCCGGGCGCTCCGCCCGGAGACCCGGTTCCTGCTCTGCGACGAGATCACCGCCATGCTGGACTTGGTCACGCAGGCGCAGATCTGGGAATTCCTGTTGGATGTAGCCAGCCGCCGGGACCTGGGCCTGTTGATCGTGAGCCACCAATCCCTGCTGTTGGAAAAGCTGTGTACCCGCATCGAACAGTTGGACGTTTGACGTCCGCTTGCACAGGATAAAAGAAAAAATGCATTTTCCCCCTTGACATGGAGTTTACTCCAGGTTGTAGCATACAGGATAGAGGATGCTGCCGGGACAGCCGGGGCATACAGACGTACTACAAAAGGAGGATTCCAGCATGGAGAAGGCAACGGTCTATTTTACAAAAGATCTTTCCGCGAAAGGTCTGATGAAGGCATATAACGCCCTTGGCGTCCAGCTCAAGGGGAAGGTGGCCGTAAAGATTTCCACCGGGGAACCCGGCGGCCACAATTTTTTGCAGCCCGCTTTGATCCAGGACCTGGTCAAGGCGCTGAACGGCACGATTGTGGAGTGCAATACCGCCTATGCGGGACGGCGTTCTTCTTCGGAGGAGCATTGGAAGGCCATCGAGGAACACGGGTTCAAGGCCATCGCGCCCTGTGACATCATGGACGAAGAGGGCGACATGGCGATCCCCGTGACGGGCGGCAAACACCTGAAGGAAAACTATGTGGGCACGCATCTGAAAAACTACGATTCCATTTTGATGCTCTCGCACTTCAAAGGGCACGCCATGGCGGGCCTGGGCGGCGCGCTGAAAAACATGTCCATCGGCGTGGCTTCGGCGCGCGGGAAGATCCAGATCCACAACTCCGCCAAGAGCGAGGTCTTTGAGGATTGCTTCACCGCCGACCAGGATTCCTTCCTGGAGTCCATGGCGGATGCGGACCAATCCGTGATGGATTTCATGGGCCGGGAAAACATCGTCTACATCAACGTGGCCAACCGCCTGAGCGTGGACTGCGACTGCGATTCCAATCCCCACGATCCGGAGATGGCGGACATCGGCATCTTTGCCTCGCTGGACCCGGTGGCCGTGGACCAGGCCTGTGTGGACGCGGTGTACCATTCCCCGGACGAGGGTAAGGCGGCGCTGATCGAGCGCATGGAGTCCCGCCACGGCATCCATACGGTGGAGGCGGCCGCAGAGCTGGGCCTCGGTTCCAGGGAATATACGCTGGTCAACTTGGATTAAGACATTCATAAGGATACCCACAGCAAAACAGAATCCGCAGGGATGATCCGCACGGCAAAAGAGCATCCCTGCTTTTTTGTCTATGGTCGGACACACCGAAAGCAAAACAACAGGAAGGAAGAACTCTGTATGCAATATCGGAAATTGGGACGCACCGGCTTGCAGGTCAGCGAAATCGGCCTGGGGTGCGAAGGATTTGTCCTGAAGGACGACGCCTTTGCCGAGGAAATTTTTCGGACCGCTTTGGAAAGCGGCGTGAATTGTATGGATTTATATACGCCCAATCCCGACGTACACCGCCGGGTGGGACGCGCAATCCAGGGCCGCCGGGAGGCGTTTGTGCTGCAGGCGCACCTGTGCACCATCTGGGAAAACGGCCAGTACCGCGCCACACGGGACCCGGAGGAGGTCCGCGCCTCCTTTGAGACCATGCTGAAAAACCTGGGTACGGATTACATCGATGTCGGGATGATCCACTATGTGGATTCCGTTTCGGAGTGGGAGAAGATTGCCAACGGCCCCGTCATGCAGTATGCGAAAGCGCAGAAGGAGGCCGGGCATATCCGCTTCTTGGGCGTGAGCAGCCACAACCCGGAGGCAGCCCTGGCCGCAGTGGAGAGCGGGAGCATCGACGTGCTGATGTTCAGCGTCAACCCGTGCTACGACCTGCTGCCCGGCGATGAGGATTGCGAAAAGCTCTGGGAGGGCGAAAGCTATGCGGGCGTGCTCTCCAACATGGACCCGCAGCGCGAACGGCTGTATGAAACCTGCCAGCGGCTGGGGGTCGGGATCACCGTGATGAAGGCCTTCGGCGGCGGCGACCTGCTCAGCGAGGAGCTTTCGCCCGCGGGCAAGGCGCTCACCGTCAACCAGTGCATCCACTATGCGCTGACCCGCCCGGCCGTGGCCTGCGTGATGTCGGGCGTCCGGAGCCTGGAAGAGCTCAAGATGTCGCTCGCCTATGAAACCGCGACCGACGCGGAGCGGGATTACGCCGCGGCCTTTGCCTCCTTCCCCCGCATGAAATGGGAGGGGCACTGCATGTACTGCGGGCACTGCGCGCCCTGCCCCAAGGGGATCGACGTGGCCACGGTCACCAAGTTTTTGAATTTGGCCCGCGCCCAGGGGATGGTGCCCGAGACCGTGCGCGAGCACTACGCGGCGCTGCCCCATAAGGCGGGGGAGTGCGTGGCCTGCGGCGCCTGCGAGAAGCGCTGCCCCTTTGGCGTGGCCATCCGCGCCAATATGAAGGAGGCGGCGGCGACGTTCGGCGCGTAAGGAAGACGCGCAGGCGCCGCACCGGCAATCCTTGACAAATCAAAACCATCTCTGGTATGATACACAAAGAGCCGCTCCAAGCGAGCGGCTTTTTCAAGGCTATAAGTTAGCCTTAGCTAACTTATAGAATGCATTTTCACACCGAATGCTGTGGGGACATCCGGAAAAGAGGGACATGTGAGATGATGGGGGAGTACATCCGGCGGTGGGCAGCGGAAGGGGCCCATGCGGGTGAGATACAGGGGCCGTTTTCCCTGGAGGGGATTACGGCCTGGGAGTGCGATCTTTCCGGCTGTGCGCCGCTCGAATCGGCAAGCGTACAGCCCGCGCATGTGGAGGCCCTGTTTTGCCGGGCGGGACAACTGCGGGCAACCCTTTGCAAGGGGCAAACCGTCTGCGCAGGGCCGGGGGAACTGCTTCTGGTCTCGGATGCGGCGGAACTCCGCCGTTTCTCCCTCGAAGACGGTTGCTTTCAAGGGATATTTGCCCTGATGGACAAGGCCGCCTCCCGGGACCTGCCCGCACAGGAGCGCACCCTGTGGGCGGGGGATGCCTCCCCCATGGACCAAGTGGCCGGCCTGCTGCGCAGCCACAACGGCTGTATGGCGGTCCGCGAGCCGGTCTGGGGGCCGTCCGTCCTCGCGTCCCTGTGCCAGCTCCCAAAAGAGCGGCGGGGCGCTTATTTCCTGCTCAAGCTCTGGGAACTCCTGTACCTTCTGTGCAACCGGCAGCCGGCAGCGGTTGCCCCCTGCGCAAACGGGTATTACGACCATTACCAGGCGGACGCCGTCCGGAACGTCCACGACTATATGCTGGCGCATTTCGACCAGCACATGACCGTCCCGGAACTGGCCCGCCGGTTCCAGCTATCCCCCACGTTTCTCAAAAGCTGCTTCCGGCGGCTATATGGCGCGCCGGTCCACACGTATCTTCAGCAATACCGCCTGCAAACGGCGGCGCGCCTGCTGCGCACCACGTCCGACAGCGTGCTGCACATCGCGGTGGCCGTGGGATACACGGGCACCAGCCAGTTTGATTCTGCGTTTAAAGCGCTCTATCATATGACCCCGGCGCAGTACCGCAAGTGGTGCCGCGAAAATAATGTCCAAAACCGATGAAATCCGTCCGTTTCCGGCGGAATTTCCTCACCGGCTGTGCTATATTTAAGTTTCAAATGAATGCCATGTGCTAGGAGGTGTCCCGTTTGAAGCAACACAAATTCTGGGCGTGGGGGGCTGTCATCTGCATGGTGATGGTGATTCTCACAGGCTACCGGCACAAATAATTCTGGAGGAATTGCCTTATGAACATCTATCAAAAGATCGCTTTATTCGTGGGCGGCGCACTGTTTGGCTCCGCCGGGATCAAATTGTTGAGCAGCAAGGACGCGAAAAAGGCGTATACCCATGCCACCGCGGCCGCATTGCGCGTAAAAGATTCGGTGATGGGCACGGTGACCTCCGTGCAGGAGAACGCAGCGGATATTCTAGCCTCTGCCAAGGACATCAACGAACAGCGCGCCGCGCAGGAGGAAACCGTCGAGGATACCTCCAAAGAGGCAGCGGAGGCTTAATGGGGAAACGCACGGCCCATTTACACATCCAACAGAAGAGGGCCGCAGGCGCGGCCCTCTTCTTCCTTTCGGAGGTCAACGATGAAATTTCAAATTGTACATGAGAGCAGCGGGCGCATGCGCATCCACTGCGCGCAAAAGCGGATGAGATTGGAACAGGCCGACCTTCTCGAGGCTTACCTGCAACAGACCGGCGGGGTCCGGCAGGCCGTTGTCCACGAGCGGACCTGCTGTGCCGTAATCCATTACCAGTGCGCGCGCGAAGAGCTGCTGCAACGGATCAGCCGCTTTGCCTACGACGCCGAAGGGGTGGCGGAGCTGGCCCCGCTGCACAGCAGCCGGGCGCTCAACCGCACCTATGAGGAAAAGCTGGTGGGGCGCATTGCCTTCAAGGCGGTGCGTTCGCTCTTCTTTCCCGCGCCCCTGCGGATTGCCTATACGCTGTGGAAATCCATCCCGTACCTGTTCCGCGGGGTCCGGTGCCTGCTGCGGGGAAAACTGCGCGTGGAGCTGCTCGACGGGCTGTCCATCGGGATCTCCATGGTGCGGCGGGATTTTGCCACGGCCGGTTCCGTGATGTTCCTGCTGGAGCTGGGCGAGCTGCTGGAGGAGTGGACGCACAAGAAGTCCGTGGACGACCTTGCGCGCTGTATGTCCCTGAACATCGACCGTGTCTGGCTCAAAACGCCGTCCGGCGAGGTCCTCGTGCCCTTGAACCAGGTCAAAACCGGCGACCGCATCGCCGTGCGCATGGGTGGCCTGATCCCCTTGGACAGCACCATCGAGGAGGGCGAGGTGATGGTCAACCAGGCGTCGCTCACCGGGGAATCCATCCCCGTGCCGAAGCGCCCCGGCACCGCGGTTTACGCGGGGACGGTCGTGGAAGAGGGCGAATGCATCCTGCGCGTGACGCAGCAGTCCGGCGAAAGCCGGTACGACAAGATCGTGGCCATGATCGAGCAGTCCGAAAAGCTAAAATCCGCAGCGGAGAACAAGGCTTCCAACCTGGCGGACAAGCTGGTGCCCTATACGCTTGTAGGGAGCGGGCTGGCGTATCTGCTGACCCGGAACGTCACGCGCGCCCTCTCGGTGCTGATGGTGGATTTCTCCTGCGCACTGAAGCTTGCCATGCCTCTGGCGGTCCTCTCCGCCATGCGCGAGGCCAGCAGCTACCACGTGACAGTCAAGGGTGGGAAATACCTAGAGGCGGTCGCCAAGGCGGATACGATCGTGTTTGACAAGACCGGCACGCTGACCTATGCCTGCCCGGTGGTGGCGGGGGTCATCCCCTTCGGCGGCCACAGCGAAGAGGAGATGCTGCGCCTGGCCGCCTGCCTGGAGGAGCATTTCCCGCACTCCATGGCCAACGCCGTGGTACAGGCCGCGCGGGACCGCGGGCTCTCCCACGAGGAGATGCACTCCCAGGTGGAATACCTCGTGGCCCATGGCATTGCCAGCACCGTCGGGACGGAGCGGGTGGTCATCGGCAGCGCGCATTTCGTCTTTGAGGATGAGGCTTGTACAATTCCTGATGGGGAACAGGAGCGGTTCGATACGCTTCCGGAGCAATATTCCCACCTGTATCTGGCCATCGGAGGACAGTTGGCGGCGGTGATCTGTATTTCCGACCCGTTGCGCACAGAGGCCGAAGCGGTCATCAACGCGTTGCGCCGTCTGGGGATTCAAAAGACCGTCATGCTCACTGGGGACAGCGAACGCACTGCCGCCGCAATTGCCGCGCAGGTGGGTGTGGACGAATACCGTTCCGAAGTCCTTCCAGAGGACAAAGCGCGGTTTGTTGAGGAGGAACGCGCGCAGGGGCATACGGTCATGATGCTGGGCGACGGCATCAACGACTCCCCGGCTCTTTCTGCGGCGGACGTTGGCATCGCAATCAGCGACGGCGCGGCGATCGCACGGGAGATCGCGGATATCACGATTGCCGCAGACGACCTCTTTGAGCTGGTCAGCCTGCGGATGATCGCCAGCAGCCTGCTGCGCCGCATCCAATCGAATTACCGCTTTGTCATCGGTTTCAATGGGGGTCTGATCGGGCTGGGCGCCGCGGGCGTCCTCCCCCCGGCCACCTCTGCCATGCTGCACAACCTCTCCACGTTGGGCGTCAGCCTGCGGAGCATGACAAACCTGTTGGATTGACGGGCGTCCGCCCCCGGAAATGCCAAGGCAGGCGGCCCTGTGCGCAGCCTGCACCCGGGAAGGATGGCAGTTGCCCTGGAAATCCTTCTGTTTTTATCCATCCCAACCGATCGAATTTTAACGGGCGGCGCCCCTTCAGCCTATGAGGCCGGAGGGGCGCCGCCCGTTGCATAACCGTGGCTGCCTATGAAAAGGCAGATGTTTTATGGGGTCTCCTGTGACGGGTGTGCCCGTATAAAGGCAGGGGCGTGGGGGCTGTGCGTCCCACAGTGCCCGCAGCCCTTACACTGGGGGCCGCAACCGCAGGCCTTCCGCAGATACCCGTTGGATTCCAGGGACTCCACCCGCCGTTGCACCTCTTTCTGGGGCTCCCGCAGGGAATTGGCCAGGTCCGCGACAGACCAGGCGCGTCCATCGTTCAACAATTCCATCAGCCGGTCCAACGATGGTTCACCTCCTTTTTCTGGAAAGCTGCCCCGGGAACGGGGCGATGCATCGCATGGTTGGCGGTTTGCGCATGGGCAAACGGATGGAAACGGACATACATAAGTTAGTCAAAGCTAACTTATGCGCAAAAAAGAAAGCGTTCCCGCCCGCTTCTGCCTCAATGGGATACTGCCGTTTGGTTGTTCTGGACCGAAAGCACGATGTAACCTGCCGCACGCACGGCATCCCGCAGCGTGTCCTCCGGAAGCGGCTGTTTCATCCGCACGGCTGCCTTGCGGGAGCTGAGGTCCACCTGTGCCCAAACGCCGTCCAGTTGGTTGAGCGCATTTTCCACGCGCCGTACACAGTTGGAACAGGTCATGCCGTCGATGGTCAACACCGTCTCATATGGGTAGTGGGTTTTATCCCGGTCCGCTACCTTAACCTTCTTGACCGCTCCTTCGTGTTCGCCGCAACAACCGCCCCCATAACGGAGTTTCCGGATGTAGCTGTAAACTCCGTAGATACAGGCCAGCGCCAATAAAACAGAGATTATGAGGGTTGCCATTTCCAAAGCCTCCTTGGTTAGTTTCTGCTAATTAAGGTAGCACAAATTCCACGTTCTGTCAATGCGGCGGCGTCCATCGCTTCATTTAGGCATACGGCGTGTTTCCCGGGAGTGCCGGCCGGCTGTTTTGGCCGGAACCGGCCGCACAAGGAGACCGCGAATCGAAACAAATGCTTCCGTTCAGTCCTCCAAAGGACAAGATGGCCGGGAAAACTTTTCCCGGCCATCTTGCTCGCATCTTTTGCGCACGGGACGGGGACATAGTCTGCCAACCGCAAACAAGGTCATTTCCCCTGCGGGCCTTCCTGTTCCTCCCTGCGCTTTTGCGCCCGCCACTGTTCGATCTGGCGCAGGCGCTCCTGCACGCGCACTTCGGAACCCTGCGCGGTGGGGATGTAGTATTTCCTCCCCTGCAGCGCGTCTGGAAGGCATTGCATGGTGGTGAGCTTGTCCTCTGTGTCGTGGGCGTATTGATACCCCTCGCCGTAGTGCAGGTCCTTCATCAGGCGGGTGGGGGCGTTGCGGATCTGTAGGGGGACCGGCTCGTCCAGCATCTCCAGCGCGTCACGTTTGGCGGTTTCGTACGCCACATAGAGCGCGTTGGATTTGGGGGCGAGGGAAAGGTAGGTCACCGCGTGGGTCAGATGGACCGAGCACTCGGGCATGCCGATAAAATGGCACGCCTGGTAGACGGCCGTCGCGATTTCAATCGCCCGGCTGTCGGCCATCCCGACGTCCTCGCTGGCAAAGCGGATGAGGCGCCGCGCAATATAGAGGGGGTCCTCGCCGCCCTCCAGCATGCGGGCCAGCCAGTAGATTGCAGCGTCGGGGTCGCTGTTGCGCATGGATTTGTGCAGCGCCGAGATGAGATTGTAGTGCTCTTCTCCGTTCTTGTCGTAGAGCAACGACTTTTTCGAAAGGCACTGCTTCAAAATTTCGGGCCCGACCACCACCCCGGAAGGGGTCCGTTCGCCGTTCAGCACGGCCATTTCCAGGGTGTTCAGCGCCGTGCGCGCATCGCCGTTTGCAAAATTTGCGATCATCGCCAGCATGTCCCCGGCTATTTGGACGGATTCCCCGCCGAAACCGCGGGGGTCCGTAAGCGCATGGCGCAGGAGCGTTTGCAGGTCCTCCGGGGACAGCGCCTGCAAGACAAAGACCTTGCAGCGGGAGAGAAGCGCCGAATTGATTTCAAACGAAGGGTTTTCGGTCGTCGCGCCGATCAAGATGATGCTGCCGCGCTCGACAAATGGGAGGAAAGCATCCTGCTGCGCCTTGTTAAAGCGGTGAATCTCATCGACAAATAGGATGGTCCTCTCCCCAAACCGGCGGTTTTCTTCTGCGCGCTGCATGACCTCGCGGATCTCTTTGATGCCGCTGGTCACCGCGCTGAAATCGATAAAATTGGCGTGGGTCCGTCCGGCGATGATGCGCGCTAGGGTGGTCTTTCCCACGCCGGGCGGCCCCCAGAAGATCATGGAGGAAATGCGGTCCTGGTCGATCAATTGCCGCAAAATTTTTCCCTCTCCCAAAAGGTGCTCTTGCCCGACAAATTCCTCCAGGGTGCGCGGCCGCATCCGGCTGGCCAATGGCCGGTCCATCCCCTGCTGCCCCAATAAGGTCTGCTGTTCCATAAGACGCCTCCGCAGTTACCGTTTTTTCTATTTTACCACCGGTGGAAGGAAAGGACAAGAACAAAGTTTCGTTTTGGATGAAGCACAAGCAGGGAATGCCAAACCATATATAAAAAGAAAACAGGGAACGCCCGCGTCGGTCCGGCAGACGCAGGCGTTCCCTGTTTTCCTTCCGGGGGAGAAGCCGGATATTGGCTCATGGAAGAAAATATCCGTAATGGATGCCCCGCAAAACAGGAGGCGTCCGATTAAGACTTCAGCAGACGGATATAGTGATTTGCTTCGCGCAGCACATGGTCTGCGAGGAGGGGCAAGATGATCGAACGGATTTTGCATTGTTCGATTCCTTGCGCGCCCGCCGCCTTAAAATCTCGGAACCGGATGGTTTTTTCCAGGGAATCCGCGGTTAAGGTCTGGTTTTGCGCATGATTGCAGGCGTTTAACAATGCTTGGTATTCATTGGCAAATCCGTCCGCGGTTTGCAGCAATTCCGTTTCAGAGGGGTCCAGCAGGCCGCGTATAAACATGGCGTGTTCCATCATGATCTGGTTCCAAAAGTGTTCGATTTCCTTCATGGACTGGCAGGTCAGATCGCCGTCGTTCTCGAGCATCCGAAGATATTTCTGATAGAGCTTCGCCTCTCGCAGAATATGCTCAATCAGTAGCGGATAGTTCATGGTGAACAGTTCACAGCAAAGGACCTGTTTTAAGATTCGTTCCTTAAAACCAATCAATCCGTTCAATAGCCGGAGCGCCGTCCGGTTCAGCCTTTGTACCTGGGGTTGTATTCTGGCGCAAACATCCGGCCGGCCACACGCGTTGCGCAGCTGTAGTTCACGGCTGGTGATCCTTCGGTTGATTGCAATCCCGGTAAAGCGCTCCGTCTGCTGTTCCGCCAGAGCGGTAAATTCCGTGACCAGTTCGCCGGAGCACAGGACATCCTGGCTGATAACGCCGTCGCTGAGCGCGATGGCTTGACAGAGCAATGTTTCAAATTCCCTTTTATAAACCTCCGCCTGCTTCGAAAACGATTCGTTCGCCGGGGTAAATCCCGCCCGCAGGAACAGGGAATGTTCTTTCATGATGCGCCCAAAGAACAGATGCAGTTCCAGGGAGCTTACGACATAATCATCTGTGTGCATAGTACCCTCCAAAACAACTGTAAATAAAAGAGATTGATCCATTGGTATGGTAATGCACATGGATTATACCGGGTTCTCTCCACACAAAAGATGCGGGTTGCGGGCGTGGTCCGCCGCAGGGGAGGGAAAAAGGGATTGCTCCTTGGAAATAAAAAACTACACCCCACAAAGTGAGGTGCGGTTTACTGCTGGATTTATATTATCGAAAAGATACCCGCTATAAACGCGAGCGGCAAGGCAAAAGAAAAAGCCGAGTCCTGGACGCGAATTGCGTCCAGGCTCAGCCTGGCGGAAGCGGTGGGATTCGAACCCACGAGACGTTGCCGTCTACCTGATTTCGAGTCAGGCCCGTTATGACCACTTCGATACGCTTCCATATTCCATTGTAAATCGTCCATCCACAGGGCGAATACTTACATTTTAAAGAAGAGAGGGAAAAAAGTCAAGAGATTTTGCGGGATTCCAGTAGTTATGGCGAAATATTCTGCATCCAGCGCGGGAAAAGCTGTGCCACGGGGTGGGCGAAGGGCATAGGATGCTTTAAGACAATTCTAAAAATCAGGTGATGAGTATGGCTTATACGGATCGCGAACTTTTGGCGCGGCTGATTCAATGTGAGGCGGGCGGGGAAGGGGAGGACGGTATGCGGGCAGTAGCATCCGTCATTGTGAACCGTGCGCGAGTGCCTTACGGCGAGTTCTTCCGGGTCAGCCAAGGCGGCGACGTCCGCAGCATTATGGAACAGCAGGGGCAGTTTGTCTGTATGCGGGATTCCGTAAACGGCAGGTATAATCCGCAAAATGTGTGGAATATGGACCCGGAGGATATCCACTATGAGATCGCAGACTGGGCGTTGGCAGGCAATACCTTGAACGCCGTGGGGGAAAGCTTGTTCTTCTTTAATCCCTATAGCGCAGAGTGCCCAACGTATTTCCCACCCGGCGGGATCGGCGTCCTGTTCAACCGGGTCAATAACCATTGTTTTTATACGCCCACACAGAAATATGCAACGACTTAGGCTATTTTGTCGGTAGGAGGGTTTCACTTATGGATACAGGAACATTTGCACAAAATCAGGAGATGTCTAACACGAACACGCCATGCATGGGGGCGGGCTGCGCAGGGGCGTCGCCCGACGTCTCCGCATTTACGAATGTGCGGCTCAATCCCAATCTCCCCACATTGGAGGAGATCGCCTCATACAATTTGATGAACCCGTACCAAAAGGAGAGGCAGAGGCAACAATTGCAAAATGCCGGGAACAGCCCCCTGCGGGATTACGCAGAAGAAAACCGGAACGCTATGTGGCCCCCGTTAACAAACATTTGGCAAAATGCGAATGGCACACAGGGGACACAAACACAGAGCAGCGCCGTTGCGCAGAGCGGCGCGACCGGAGGTTCCCTTGCGCCGATTACGTCCATGACACAGCCGCAGTCGATCCCTGCGGAAAGCCTTCAATATATGAATGGTTTTTTGCGCACCCAGGTGGGGCGTCCTGTGCAGGTGGATTTTTTGGTCGGGACCAACAGCATTGTTACACGCTCCGGGATTCTCTTGGCCGTTGGGGCAAATTTTATCCTCATCAACGAGACGGAAACGGATGATATCCTTGCCTGTGATTTTTATAACATCAAGTTCGTCCGTTTCTATTATTAATAGGAAATGGAAAACAATCGGAAAGACCGAAACTGCGCGGGAGGTGATCCCGCACAGCTTCGGTCTTTAGGTTCTCTTACATCGGAACCGTTTACAATCCGTGGACGCTCCAGCAAATCGTTATCCGGCGGCTTCCACCGTCTGCGCAGAAGCTGCCTCGGGCGGGAGTTCGACCGGTGCGGCGGCATTGCAGTTGAACAGTTCCCCTGTCAAAACGCTTTTGGAGATGGAAACTTTCACACTGTCGCCGCTGATCTTGCTGAACACGGTGTTGAGCGCTTCCGTGGTATCCAGCTCCATGCGCAGGAGGCGGCCGTCGTCCTTGCCAATGTAACAGTAGCCGTACACCGCGGGGGTACTCGCCAGAAGTTCCTGCACCAGTGTCTGGGAACCGTCCCCCATGCCGCTGGCGGAGACAATCGCCTCAATGGAACTGCGCAGGATGTCCGCCGGGAACGTGACCTCCAGTTTATAAGCAGGGGTACCTTCGACTTCCTCCTCGCGGACAAATTGCGGGTCAGTGGCCTGCTTTAACAGGCGCAAAATTTCGATCTGTTCCGAAGGGGTTGTGTTGAGCGTTTCCGCCGGGGTGCGGAGCCAGCCGTCCTCGGTTTCTGCGTAAAACCAGCAGAAGCCGTCCTCGGTCATCGTATAGGTGACGGAAGGGGCGCCGGCCCCGGTATCCTGGGTGCTCTTTAGGCAGAAGGGGTCTGCAAAATAGACGGACGAAACCGCCGAATGGAAGGTCTGCTGTTCGGTGCCCGCGTTGAATTCCAAGTCATTGGAAAACCGGCTTTCGCAGCTTTCCAGGGCGTTTACCTGGGAAAGCGTCTCCCGGAGGAGCACCGCCGGATCGGGCTGGCTGTTTGCAGAACACGCCGTACAGCAGAGGCAAAGGCAAAGAATACAGGCATAAACCGCCCGTTTCCACCAATGTTTCATAGCGATCAGCCTTTCTTTGGATGGGAGCGGACAGCCCCCATTTGTTTTTATATATAATAGTAACAAACAATGGATAGATTCGCAAGGCAAACGATGTCGTGAACTTGACATAACCCCTTGCAAAGGGTATGATGTACTGTGTATTGTTACAAATTGTTCCGGGGCAGATTTTACGGAAAAACGGGGGTTATCCGCATCGTGGGCAATGGCCGCGCAGCCGCGGACCAGCTGTGTAGAAAAGGGGTTTTTTCATTGGCAAATCGAGTAAAGGAAGCGGCCATGGAAATGGCTTCGCTCTCTGTGTATAAAGGGATCTTAAACCGGACGGTTCCAAAGGCGTTCTACCGGCTGCTTTGGGCGGCACGGGGGGATTCCCTGGAAGCGTTCTTGAATGCGTGGGGCGATTTCTACGATGTGCTGTGCATGCGTGGATACAGCGAAAACCTTGCAGGGTGCATCACAGGGACCGCCTTGTTTGATGAAAATGCATTTTCGCTCGCGGCCGCGGCTGGCACCGCCGTGCTTCCGGAGGGCGTGCGCCGTGCCGTCCGGCGGGATCTTGCGGTCATCCGCCAGGTCGCGTCGATCACACCGCAGGAGCTCCGGGAAAACAGCGCGTTTGCGCAGGACGTCGCCGGGATGGAGCTGCCGGAATGGAAAACAGGGGAGCCGGTTGCCGTGCTCGGCGGCGACCTCGACCACTGCATCACAAAGATGGCGGAATATTACCGCTCCAACGGCTGCGGCATGTATGCGCGTTACCGCGCGTTTATCTGGCGGAATCACAGCATCCAGCCCGTGGCCTACCCGGACCAGCAGCGCCTTGCGGACCTCAAGGGCTATGAGATCCAACGCAAGCTGGCCATCGACAACACCCTGGCCTTTTTGCAGGGCTTGCCGGCCAACAACTGCCTGCTGTATGGGGACCGCGGCACGGGCAAGTCGTCCACGGTCAAAGCCATGCTCAATGAATTCTACCCGCAGGGATTGCGCGTGATCGAGATCCCGAAGGAATCGCTGATGGATTTCCCGGCGCTGGTGGACCAGATTGCCGCCGTACCGCTGAAGTTCATCATCTTTATCGACGACCTGTCCTTCTCGCAGCAGGACGATACCTATGCGGCGTTGAAGGCTGTGCTGGAGGGCGGGCTGGCGGCCCGTCCGGAAAATGCGCTGATTTACGCTACCTCGAACCGCCGGCATCTCCTGCGGGAGAGCTTTTCGGACCGCGAGGGGGACGAAATCCATCTGGGGGATACGATCCAGGAGAGCATGTCCCTAGCGGACCGCTTTGGCCTGTCCATCCAATTCTCCTTGCCGGACAAGGTGCATTTCCTGGAGATCGTGGAGCAGCTGGCGCGCCAGAGGGAATTGGACGAGTATCTCCCGGAGATCAAAGCGGGCGCGGAGCGCTGGGCGATTGCCCGCAGCGGCCGGTCGCCGCGCTGTGCAAAACAGTATATCGACGATGCGGAGGCGCGCATCCGGCGCGGACAGCCGCTGGACTGAGACGGACGGAAGGAGGCCGATCGAAGATGAAAAGACCGCTGGCAGCATTGCTGGGGATTTTGTTGGTGCTGAGTATTTGCGTGGGCTGTGGGCCGAAGGGTGATATCAGCTCCGGCGTAGCGGAACAGGACTTCCCCGTAACGGTAAACGAAGTGACGATCCAGGACGAACCCAAGGGCGTTGTTGTCCTGTCCCCTAATTTGGCAGAGGTCATTATGGCGCTCGGCTACGAGATGCAACTCTGTGGCAAGGGCGCTGCCTGCACCCAGGAGGACCTGTCGGTGCTGCCGGATATGACGTTGGATGACCCGCAGTCGATTTTGGGGGTTGGCGCAGACCTGGTCCTCACGGAGGACGCGCCCAGTGAAGAGCAGAAACAAGGGCTGAACGACGCGGGGATCGATGTGGTGACCATTGCGCCCGCTACCAGCCGCGAAGATTTTACCCGCCTGTACCGGGAGGTCGGTTCCTGCATGATGGGCGGCGTCAAAGGATACGAACGCGGGGAGAAGATCGCTGAGGGCATCTTTAGCACGATTGACGACATCAGCCGCCAAATCCCCCAGACGGATACGCCGGTTTCCGTCTGTTACCTCTACGATGTCGAGGGCGGCGTCGTGACGGGCGATACACTGGAGGGGAAACTGATCGAATGTGCCGGGCTGATCAATGCGGCTTCGGACGGGGCGGGAAACCACATGGATGTGGAAACGCTGCTGATGGTCCAGCCGCAGTATATTTTCTGCCCGACCGGTCTCAAGGATACCTTGGCCCAGACGGACCAATATAAGGATTTGACTGCTGTCCAGGAGGGGCGCGTTTATGAGATGGACCCCTCTTTGATGGAATGGCAGGGGAACGGGGTTATTTCCGCTGTCAGTTTTATGGCGGGCACAGTCTACCCATCCCTGGCAGAGGGCACCACGTCCCTGGAGCCGGAGGGTGGCGAAAGCCAGACGCCCACCGGCGGCAATTCGGATATGGAGGTCGGGGATGTCACCTCGGACCCGGAACAGCCGGAAGGCGATTCCCTGAAGCTTGGCGACGAAGGCGACGCGGTGAAAAATTTGCAGCTGCGTCTGGCGGAGCTGGGGTATCTGTTCGTACAGCCGACGGGACTGTACGGGGAAGGGACCCAGCAGTCGATTATGGACTTCCAATATGTCAACAACCTGCGGATCACAGGGGTGGCAGATGAAGAGACCGTCAACCGCCTTTTCGCGGCGGATGCGCAGCCCCGCCCCGAGGGAAGCCTCATTTATTCTGCAGACGAATAAGTATTTGTTGAAATAACGAAACCATATCGGTACATATGACCAACGTTCTATGCAAAATCACTTGCGTTTTTCATAAGAATCTTTTATACTAATAATGGTTTTGATGCGTGGGAATGATTGTGCGCAGAAAACAGCGGCAATATGCAGAGGGGGTTCCCTCACAGGAGGACCGATCCAATTGCTGCTAAGAGGGCGCAAATACCAAGGGGTTCCAGGCGTCACAGCTTGCCTGAAGCGGGACCAGCTATTGGGAGGGGCCGGTGGAAGGTTGGCTGTTATGGATTTGCTTTCGTGTTTTTCCTCAATATATTGAATAAAATAGTTATTCAACGCGGCGCTTCCGGCCAGGGGCTTTTCCTCTCCCCTGGCCGGAAATCTTTTTATGGGAACAAGCTGCCGGTTGCGAGCAGCTTTGGCGGAAGGTCCGCGCGGTATTGTGGCGACCGGGGGTCCAGGCTGTTGACCACCACGCCGTGGCAGCCGTTCCCCGCGGTCGTATGGATATACCGGCCGTTCCCGATAAACATAGCGACATGCCCTGGAAAATAGAGCAGGTCCCCCGGCCTGACGAGGCGGTAGGGGATCTTCTGGATGGCATATCCTGGCTCTAGGCGCGCATCGCGGAAGATGCAGACGCCGTTCAAAGCATATGCCATGAAACAGAGCCCCGAGCAATCGATTCCGGCCGGTGTCATGCCGCCCCACCGGTAAGGCGCGCCCAAATAGGAGCATGCCGCGCGGACAACATCACAGCGGAAACGCGCCTGGCTGCGGCGCCCCATGCCGCTGTGTGGCCTAGTAAGGGCGGACGCGGGAAGGAAGCCGGGGACCCCGTTTGGCAGAAGGACCCGGCTCCATTTGCCCGTGCCGGCTGGGGCGTCCAGTTGGACCAGCGCGCCCCGCGGCAGTGTGCATACAGCCGGCGCTTGCACCGATGGTTCCGCCTGGACATCGGCAAACGGCGCGCGGACCAAGGCTTTTGGCGCGGCTTTCCATGCTTCAAGGGATGCCAGGGGAAACAGGGCCGGCTCTTCCGCCCAGCCTTCGTACCCATAGCAGGTGCGCACCCGGCGGTAAATGCCGCTGGATTCCAAGATTTCTACGGAAACGCCGCAGAGGGCTTCATCCACACGCTCCGCCCCCTTCTTTGGCTCTTTCCAAAGCGGGGCAGCTGCCGTTTGGATCAATGCATCGTTCGCCATATCGTTCGCCTCCCCTTCAACAGGAATCTATATGCCGCAGGCTGGGGATGTATGCAGGGGCGGGGGAAGCCGCGGATATCCCCCAAAAAGGGGAGGTGCGGCAAAATTCCGGGTTGCAAATGGGGCGGGCCTGCATCTTGTGCTTTTCATGGCTACAACCCCAACATGGGACAAGTATTAGGCATGTTCCCCTAAATTCACAGGGAGATTTTGTCTTTTTTCACAAAGGTGGTCGTGGTTTGACAAAAACAATCGAGCAAAAGAGCGAAGATATTTTATAGAAGACCAAAGAATTTTATATAGATTTTTTGATTTGAGGAGGCTATACTTACTAATAGTAAATCGCAATTCCACCTGCATTTGTGCAAATGCACAAGGATGGGCGGGTTGCTAAACCGAAAGAAGATATTCTAAGAAAGTAGGAGGATTTTCAGGTATGAAAAAGGTATTAGCATTTATGCTGGCAGCTATGATGATGGCTTCTATGGCCGTTGGCTGCGGCAATGATGGCAACACTTCTTCCGCAGACGCTGGCACAGCGACCGATACGTCTTCTGCGGAGGCCACTGATGGCGAGGAGCCTGCAGAAGAGCCGGCGGCAGACGCTTCTGACGTAAGCATCGGTTCCTGCGTGTACAAGTTCGACGATACGTTCATGACCGGTGTTCGTAACACCATGACCGCTCGCGCAGCAGAGCTGGGCGCAACCATCGATATCGTGGACTCCCAGAACAAGCAGCCGACCCAGAACGAACAGGTTGATACCTTCATCACGAAGGGCGTCAATGCTCTGATCGTTAACCCGGTTGATCTGACCGCTGCTGGCCCGATCATCACCAAGGCGAAGGACGCAGGCCTGCCGATCGTTCTCCAGAACCGTCAGCCGTCCGAGGAAGACATGAATTCCTATGACCAGGCTTGGTATGTTGGCTGTAAGGCAGAGCAGTCCGGCACGATGTCCGGCGAGATCATCGCTGACTACTTCACCGCGAATCCGGATGCAGATAAGAACGGCGACGGCACCATCCAGTACGTCATGCTCCAGGGCGAGCCTGGCCACCAGGACGCTACCCTGCGTTCCGAGTATGCTCCGAAGGCAATCGAAGAGGCTGGCTTCAAGGTTGAGCAGCTGGCTGCTGACACCGCTATGTGGGATAAGGTTAAGGCTACCGACTTGATGGCAGCATTCATCTCCTCCCAGAGCCTGGATAAGATCGAAGCTGTTCTCTGCAACAACGACGATATGGCTCTCGGCGCAATCGAAGCTCTGAAGGCAGAAGGCTACAACTCCGGCGATGCTTCCAAGTATATCCCGGTTGTCGGCGTTGACGCAACGGCTCCGGCTCTGGAAGCTATGAAGGAAGGTTCCCTGCTCGGCACCGTTCTGAACGATGCTACCAGCCAGGGCAACGCCAGCGTGAACATCGCAGTTGCAGCTGCACAGGGCAAGGAAGTCACCGAAGAGAACATCGGCTACCCGGTAACCGATGACAAGTATGTCTGGATTGACTATGTAAAGGTCACGCAGGACAACTATCAGGATTACATTTCCTAAGTTTAGCGCGAACGCAGTACACTTTCTTTTGATTTCTTAAAGAAATTGTTGTTCTACGGGGAACGCGAAAGCGAGCGCTTTCCGTTCCCCGCTTAATTTTAGCAAGAAGGAGGACTGATGGAATGGGTGAATATGTGCTTGAAATGAACAACATCACCAAAGTATTCCCTGGCGTTAAAGCGCTGGATGGGGTCACCTTAAAAGTGCGTCCCGGCAGCGTACATGCCCTGATGGGCGAAAACGGCGCAGGAAAATCGACTTTGATGAAGTGTTTGTTCGGCATCTACCACGAGGATGGCGGCGAAATCATCCTGGATGGGAAGAA
>NZ_JADNJD010000057.1:0-1076 GCF_015554745.1 Anaeromassilibacillus sp. 1001302B_160321_C8
GAACTAGTATTGATGGGAATTAACCCCACATATCCGTCAGCAAAATACGGATATGTAGTGCCAGTCAATGATGTACAGAACAAAGGAATATTTCAAGTATCACGCTTTACGGAAAAGCCAGATATGATAACTGCCGAGAAACTTATTTCAGAGGGTGCTTTCTGGAACGGAGGCGTATTCGCTTTTCGGTTGGGGTATATGACAGATATTGTAACCCGACACATCAAAACCGACACTTTTTCAGAAATTCGTTCTCGCTATGGGGAATTTCCGAAAATCAGTTTTGACTACGAAGTCGCTGAAAAAGCGCAGTCGGTAGCCGTCGTACCTTTTGCCGGAGAGTGGAAAGACCTTGGTACATGGAATACGTTGACTGATGAACTATCGGAACACACCATGGGCAATGTTGTCATGGATGAAGAATCCGAAAATACCCACGTCATCAACGAACTTGGACTGCCAATCATGTGCATTGGCACACGGAATCTAGTTATCGCAGCATCAAATGATGGAATCCTAATTTCGGACAAAGATAAAAGCGAGAACATCAAAACTTACGCTGACTGCCTACAACATCGTCGCTGGGGTGAATACAAAGTTGTCGATACCGCCGAGTTTTCCGACGGTTACAAATCACTTACCAAGCAACTGAAAATCAAATCCGGTAAGAGTATCAGCTATCAGGTACACCGCCATCGCGATGAAGTCTGGACGTTTATCGACGGCGAGGGAGAACTGGTACTCGATGATATCAGGTCGGTTATCAGCAGAGGCGATACGATTACAATCAAGAAAGGTGTTAAACATGCAGTCAGGGCTATCTCTGAATTGACGTTCATCGAGGTGCAGTCCGGAAATCTACTTGCAGAAGAAGACATTGAACAATTTGACTATAAATGGTAAAATCCTTCGTTAAAACCTCTGACAAAAGAATGAAGTTGGTTTACAAGAAAGTTATCGAACCTCAATTAGGCAACCTGATATCCATATTGAAAAAGAAATGATAATCTATAGCATTGATTATTATCAACAAGATCAAGATTGTACTCAATGTGGAAAACATTCGGAATGTATTT
>NZ_JADNJD010000011.1:0-103173 GCF_015554745.1 Anaeromassilibacillus sp. 1001302B_160321_C8
CTTCCACCAGCGTCCAGTCCTCGCCAACGAGCTTGTAGACGAATACCTTCAGCACCGGCGCCAAGCGGTTCGCGCAGTCCTGCTTCCTGCCGTCCTGGGTGATGGTGATGTTGTCCTTCGTCAGGATCGGCTCGCCATCCGCACAGCCTTCGCCCAATTCCAGGGAAATCTGCACCTTGGTGGGCAGGGTGCCGTCGTTTGTGATGACGACCGGCTTAAAGTAGGCCGGGACAGGCTCTTTATAATCGCCAGGATATACGCCCGTGGTGTTGTCCTGCGTGACATCGTTGGTCCATTTGTCAGAACCATTGCCCGCCAGTTCCGCTTCAAAGTTGTCAAGCAGCATCGGGCGGAGATTATCAAAGGTCAAATCTGTGGACGCGGCTTCGCCCGGCTTCACACTGACATCCAGAATGCCGGCTGCAAAATTCGTGTTTACCTTTTCCGTATCTGTGAACCATGCCATTGTTCCTCCCGCCAATAGGCACAGAACCAGCAATACAGATATACCCGATAGAATCGCTCTGCTCTTTTTGGTCTTTTGCATGATGTTACCTCCATTTCATTTTCTAACCAGTTTGTCCGAACAAAAGGATTTTTCCTCTTTACGGGTATTTCGTGTCTAGTATAGCATAAAAGATCATAAAAAGATATACCAAATCTATAAATTTTAAATATTTTTTTCTCTTTGTTCTGTCTGTTTTCGTTAAGTTTCTACCTAATTTGAATCTCTGCCCTACGAATTTCGCGTTTATATTTACCTTTTTAGATCCTTTCCATTTCCTATTTATTCCTGAGAATCCCTTTGCCAACACAGAATAAACCGTTCAGGCATTTCCCTCTATCGAGCGAAAACCGTTGTAACATATTCTACAAACACAAAAAGCCCCAACCCTGGGAACTCCCGGGGTTGGGGCTTTACCGTTATCGGGAAAAAGCCTTCCCTTTTATTTCGATGTCCAGTCCACGATTATGCAATCGTCACGGCACAATGCTTCGTAGCGTTCTGGCCCGGCAGGGTGGTGTAAACGCCCGTGCTCTGGCCCGGCGTGCCGATGGCATAGACTCTGTAGTAGTAGTCGTTGCCGATCTTCGCCACGAACTGCGTCTTCAGCACTTCGCCGTTGCCGACGGTAAAGCTCGGCGTCATGGCGTTGCCGTTGACCACGGTCATCTTGAAGCAATACGCCTGGCCGTGCTTCAGCGTGAAGTTGACCGTCGTGTCGGAAACCACATAGGCGTTCGCCGCCACGCTCTGGCCTGCGGAGACAACGCCCGCTGCGCCGTACGCATTGCCAATGTTCGCGGACGTGCTGCCGCCGGAGCTGCCGGAGTTCGAGCCGCTGTTGTTCACTTCCACCAGGTTGGCCTTTGCTGCACGCGCCTGTGCGACCGCGTTATTCACAACAACCTGGCCCTCTTCTGCGTCGAGGGTCTCGTCCGCCAGCAGGGCCTTCAGGTTCGCGATCGAAGCGGCAACCGCTGCATAGCTCGTTGCCGTGTAGTCGGAAGCGTCCAGTGCTTCGAGCTCGTTCAGGATAGCTTCCAGTTCGCTCTTATCCGCCTTCTTGCGGAGCGCTGCCATGGCCTCGGTCAGCGTCTGTGCCGCCGCGTCGATCGTCGCCTGCGCGTCGTCCTTCGTCAGCGCCTTTGCTGCATCGAGCGCTGCCTGGAATGCCTCCTGTCCGTCCGGCAGGTACTTGCCCTCTGCGATCTCCGCCGCAACTTCTTCCGCCTTCTCGATCAAGCCGTTCAGGCTGCTGAGGTCGGAGGCGCGCACCAGGCCCTCCGCAGCGTTCAGCAGGCCGTCGTATGCCTTCGTGACGTCCGCTTCCAGCGGCTCGCCGTCTGCGATCACTTCCGCTGCCTGCGCCATTGCTTCTGCAAATGCCGCCCAGCTGTCGCTCGTGAAGTCGTCCTCCACCAGGCCGCTCAGCAGGTTATACAGCTCTTCCAGCGCGCTCGCGTCGCCCGCCTGGAAGTCCAGGTAGTGGATGACGTTCAGCAGGCCGCTCCAGGCGGCATCGATCTGCGCCTGGGTTGCCGCGTCGTCGGCCAATACCGCTGCCGCCGTGTTGTAAGCCTCCATGAAGGCTTCCTTCGCCGCGGTGACCAGCGAATCGACCGTGCCGTCGTCCACATAGGTCTTTGCATAGTTGTAGGTCTCTTCCAGGATGCGCTTGTCCGTCACTTCGAAGACAAAGTCCAGGTTGACGGCGCCGTTTTCGACCGTCGCCGTGTAGGTGTACGTATCGCCGCTGATGAGCTGCGGTTCGCCGCCGTTGATGGTCACGGAGCGGAAGTTCTTGCCTTCCACGCGCGGCGCAAAGGTCAATTCGGCTTCCGTGCCGTCCGCGACGTCCTTCATTTCGAACTTGCCGAGCAGGTCCGCAATCTTCTGCGGTTCGCCATTCACCGTCAGGGTGACGTCTTTATTGTTGTAGGTCGCCGTCAGGTTCTGCTCCTGCGGCTCTTCCGCCTTCTTGCCAAAGGCCTCAATTTCGTTGATGCAGGTGTTGCCCCAGGCGTGCAGGCCCTCTTTCAGCACCATCCGCAGGTCGGTGACGCCGGTCAAAGGCTCTTCAAAGCTGACTTCATGGCTCTCCTGGGTCTTATCGGAATATTGCCATTCCGCTGTGACGTCCTCCGCCACGGTCTCCCAGGTTTGGCCGTGATCTCTGGAAACTTGGTAATCCCATCTGATCGGGCCCTGCTGCGTGCCGTAGAACGTCCAGACAAGGACCTTTTCAAAGCTCTGCGGCTCGTCCCAGGAAAGGGTGATGAAGTTGTCCGGCGTTCCGTCGGGCGCGACGGTGAGGTGGGTCGTGGTCGAACCATCCAGGCCGTGGTGTCCGTCGATCAGGCCCATCGGGTTGGTCGCCGGGCCCTGGATGCGGGTCGCGGTGACGTTCGACGCCTTGCGCGCCACGTTCTCATAATCGCCCATGGTGGAAACCGTCACCGTATAATTGGTTTCGGTCGCCTGGTACTGCGATTTGACAACGATCGGGATGGTCTTTTCCTGCATAGCGCTGTCCATGGTCACGGTGTAGCTCTCGCCCGGAAGGACGCGGGTGCCGTTGACATAGACGACCGCGTGTTCGCTGTTCGCCGTCGGGGTGATGTCCACCGTGCCCGCCTGTGCGCCGATGTCCACGGTGTATTCCAGCACATCCGCCTGGAAGGACGGGCTCAGCTCGCCGTTGCTCACGGTCAGGCTGCTCAGGCTGGAATCCTTATCGCCATTCTCAAAGTCTGCTGCGTTCTCTTCCGTGGAAACCCACTGCGGCAGGCCCGCGGAAACCGTTGTGGACAGGTCGCCGTTGTAGAATTTCACGGTGACGTTGGTGTCCTGGTTGACCTGCACGCTGACGTTGGAGACGACGTCTTCCGCCGGCGTGATCACCAGGCCGCCGTCCGTCTCTTCCACGGTGCAGTTGTACGCTTCATAGGCGCCGTCGTCCTTCTGGAAGACATATGCCTTGGTCAGGGCGACTTCGCCCAATGCCTTGAACACCTCATGCACGTCGTTGTCGCACGCCGCGCCCTGTGTGACAGCGCCGCCCATGGCGGTGTAGCCCGGCACCCAGGTGTTCTTCGGTGCTCTCCACCAGTAGGAGATCATATCGACGTACTCTTCGCCGATGACCGTGTTGACATGCTTGCCGACGATCACATCGTCGTGGGAAGCTTCTTCATCCTTGACCCACAGGCCGGTGTTGCGGTACGGGTCTGCGATGAACGCCCAGCGGAGGGTGCCGTCGAAGCCCATCAGCTGTGCGCAGGAGCCCATGGCGTTCATGCCGCGCTCCAGGTACTGCTGGTCGCCGGTCAGTTCATACAGGTTGAACAGCGCATAGATGTTCCATGCGGACCAGCCGTGCGGCGAGTTCATCATGTTCGGGGAATCGCCGGTGAGCTGCATCTCTACGTCATACTGGGCTTCCCAGAAACGCAGGGTGCCGCCGTTCATGCGGGAATCCGGGATGATGGACTGCTGGTGCGAGGTGTGGTAATTCATGATCTTGAGCGCTGCGTTCGTATACTTTTCGCGCTCCGCAGACCCCTCCGGGAACATCAGGGCAAATTCGCTGAGCTGGGTCGCCGAGCAGGAGTTTGCGCCGTCCTCAAAGGTCTGCTGGCCCTCGGTCTCGAAGTGGCCGTCCAAGTTGACCAGGTTGTCCATGGCGCGGGTCACGGAAGCGAAATGGCGCTCGTAGCGCTCCGCCCAGGTTGCGCGGTCTTCTTCGGAGAGGCTCTCGTCGTTCATGAGGTCCTTTTCCACATAGATCAATTCCATGATGGACTTTGCGGGATAGATGACGGAGGTGTAATCCGTGCTGCCGTTGTAATAGCCGCCGCTCTCGCCCTGCGTGGTGAGCAGGAAGTCCGCCAGATGGACGGCGCTCTCCAGGTCGCTCATATTGCCGGAGCTCTGGTATTTATCGACAAAGACGCCCAGCATACCGGAATGGTTCTGGATACGGCTCTGCCAGGAGGTCGGCAGGTCGGTCGTCACGTCGTACATCAGGGGATAGATCTCTTCGAACTTCTCGTCGATCGCCATGTCCAGCTCCTCGTCCGGGAAGTATCTCTTGGCGATGTACGCCGAGTACAGGCCATACCAGGACTCTGTATGGGAGGTCGCCTTCTGCGGCGCTTCGACCGCTGCTTTGCGGGCCATCTTCGTGTACCAGGACCACGGCATCCGGATGGTAAACATGCCTTCCGATTTATAGCCGGCTTCGTTCTCGGCCCAGAGCTTATAGACGCCCTCTGCTTTGCCCTCCGCCTCGAAGGTGCAGGAATAGGTGTTGTCGCCGTTGTCCGTCACGGCCAAGGGCGTCTCGTTCCCGTCCTCATCGACGATCGTGACCACGCCGTCCTTCAGCGGGGACTGGGAATAGATGGTCACCTGGGAAACCTCATTTTCCGCCATGGTGTAGCGGTCTGCGTCGATGGTCGGGAGCATGGTGTTGTTGGAGATGGTGGGTTTGACCTCGTCGATCGCATTCAAATTCTCGACCGGCTTCAGATAGACGTTCCAGGTCTTGGTCTCGTTGGCTGCGAGGTGGTCCATCCCCTCCGGATGGCGCTCCGGCAGCTCGCCGGACTGCAAGACGTCCAGGGACGCCGTATAGATGCGGTGCGCACCCCATTCATAGTCCAGGGTATAGGAGGCCACGGGCGCGTCGGTCGCAATGGTCATCAGGCGGCCGGACGGGGGTGGAAAGGTACCCCCAGAGATGCGTCTTCTCGCAGCGCAGGAGCGTGGGGAAGAGCTGGTCGTTGTACTGCGGATAGCTCTCCAGATAGGTGTTGAAGCCCAGGTTCAGGGAGAGCTTGTCCACCGGCTGTTCGGTATCCTTATTGTTGGTCACCGAAGCGGTCACCACAAGCTGCTTCTGTTCGTCCACGGAATACCGCAGCGTGAAGGTCAGGTCCTCGTTGGAGCTGCGGGAACGGCCGGTATACGTGATGCTGCCGTCCTCCGCCGGGTCGCCGGAGGTCATCGCAATCTGGCGGCCGTTGTACTTCCAGATAAACCCGCCGCGGTCGTCCGTGCGCATCGGGATGGTGTACATCTCGCCGTCGATCAGGGTCTTCATGGACTGGATCTGGCCGCCGGTGTGGTCGATTTCCCACTCGTCCGTTGTGATCTTTTCGTCCAGGCTGACGGGGGCGGTATCGGAAAGCGTGACCGCCTGGATGCTCATGTTGCCCCAGTTTACGTCATAGCCGTGGGAGATCAGCACGCGCACCTCGACCTCGTCGTCTTCGCTGGGCGTATAATACTGGAGGCGGGCAACGTTGCACACAGCGGGGGTGCCCGCGGTCGTGACGCTGTTGCCATAGGTGGCGCTGTATTCGACTTCGCCGTTGACCAAGAGCTCCAGCGTGATGTCGGACGCCCATTCGCCCGTGTAGATGTTCAGGTACTTCAGATCCGGGCCGCCGGGTACGTTAAAGGTGACGCCGCTGCCCTCTTTGACAAAGACAAAGCCGTTGTGGGCGCCTTCCTCCGTCTCCGGGTCCACGCCGTCCGTATAGACGTACGCGGTCTTGGCGTCGCGGATCACCGGGCTACTCTGCTGCTCGCCAACCGGGGTCACGTTGGTGATCTGGGATTCCTCCACATTTTTCCGGTTGTAATCCGCAAAGCTGGCATTGTTGAAATAAGCCCAGTCGATGTTGCCCTCGCTGGTTAGGTCTGCGGAAACCGGCGCGGTGGAAACCTTGCCCGCCGCAACGGAACCGGTATCCTCCACCAATGCGTCGTTCAGGGTGATGGCGGAGACGGACATATTGCCCCACTGGCTGTCGTATGCCCTGGAAACCACCATCCGGACGCGCACCTCGTCGCCCTCATCCGCACAGCTGTAGGACAGCTGGAGCATCTTGTAGTCTGCGGGGGTGCCCGCGGTGGTGTCGGCGCTGCCATAGGTCTCTGCATAGACGCGTTCATCATTGACATAGACTTCCGCCGTGATGTCCGCGGCCCATGCGCCTGTATAGATGTTTACATAACGCTCTTCCTTGCTGGCCGGAAGCGTGAACTCCAAGCCGTTGCCCTCGCCGGTGAACACCAAGCCCTTGTGGTTGTCGTCCTCAACGGACTGTATGGGCGAAATGCCGTCCAAAAACACAAAGTTTGTCTGGGTGTTTTGGGCGACATAGTCCTGTGTTCCGATCAGCGTCGGGCCGCCGATCATGGGGTCCTCGGTATCCTTGCGGTTGAACGCGCCAAAATCGGTCTGGTCGAGCTGGACCCAATCGATCCCGCCCTGCTTGGTGAGGTTTGCCGTTTCGGGTGCGTCGAGCACCTGGCCCGTCACGAGCTGCTCCTCCTCCGGGAACGCCTCGTCGGTCAGGGCGATTGCCTGGATGCTCATGTTGCCGCTGCCGCTGCTGTCGTAGACGTCGGTAATTTCAGCGGTCACCGTGACCTCATCCTCTTCGGATTCGGTCTGATACGTAATCCAAGATACATAGCAGTCCGCTCCGGACGTTGTGTTCCGCTTTCCAAAGGAACGGGTGTACTGCTCCTCCCCGTTGATGGAGACGCGCAGCGTGATTTCGGACGCCCAAGAGCCGGTATAGACGCGCAGATAGCGCGGTTCCGTGCTGGCCGGGACGTGAAACGACACGCGGCCGCCCGTCCCGTTGATGACCTGGCCTTTGGTGTTGCCCTCCGGCGCGTCCGTATAGCGGAAATCGGTTGCGGTATCCCCGGCGATCTGCGCCAGCGTGCCGGACAGCTCGACATTGGTGATGCCGTTGTCCCCGTCCTTCTGCGGGCAGTTTTCCAGGGTTTTGTCGCTGAAATGGATCCATCCCAGCGGGCCTTCCTGCTCAAGGTCTGCCTCGGCCGGTGCTGCATGCAGCGAGCCGGTGACCTGGGTGTCCCCCAGTTCCCACACGGCGCCGCTGTCCAGGGACCCGCTGGCGGAATAATCCGCCGCCATCCCAACAGCGCCCGATCCAGATGTTGCCATCAGGGCGGCCAGCAAAAGAGCGGTCGCCCTCCGTTTCACCTGAAACATTTTTCTCCTCCTAAAATGACAATCTTCCTTGTTCCCCATTGGAACCTTTCTCTTCCACCGTGCCTTCTCCTTGCATCCCCCTTTCAAAACCCTTGCCGGAAAGAAGGCGATTCCGGCCTTTGCAATGGTCGTTCATCCCATTGTAAAGCAATACCAATTTAATACTTATTCCAATGAACTTAGTAAACATATTAAAACATAGTTCCCCTCCCTTGTCAATATTTCAACTGAAAATTCATGAATTGTTCGCATAACTTTTATTGTTTTCGCCACTTTAAAAGGGAACCCTATCTATTTCTGACATTTTTATGTATTCATGAATACAAATTATTAAAGTGAAAAAACGATTCAAATGTTAGAGATACCCCGCCCACTGTCCCATCCATAAAATCCGAAATAGCGCTTGACAATGCCGCACTGAAGTGATATATTTATCACATAAGATACAAATATATCACACGGAGAGGAGAATCCCCTATGAAACTTCCGGAATTGTCCATCACCCGCGCCAAACAGCTGGACGTCGTGGGCGGCGCGCTGATCCTGTGCTTCCTGCTGCTGGGAAAATGGCCCTTTGAAAAACCTACCTGGCTCCGCGTGGCAGCCCTCTGTGTGGCCGTCGTGGTCATCATTGGCACCCTGCTGGTGGCATTCCTTCCCCGGGAAAAGATGGATGAGCGCGCGGTCAAAAACGAGCGGCAAGCCAACTCGATCATCTGCAACCTGCTGTATGTCCTGGCGGGCGTTGTGTTGGCGTGCACAGTGTTTGCCGGGGACTTCGCGATTGCATCGTACGACCTGGCCCTGGGCTTTGTGCTGCTTTGGCTGGGGCGCAGCTCGCTGTTCCTCGCGCTGGAACGCTTTGGAGGTTGACCATGCTCAAGACAAAGATCCGGGAGCTCCGCATGGAGCGCCACATGGAACAGAGCGAGCTGGCGCGCCTGGTGGACGTCCGGCGGGAGACCATCGGGCGCTTGGAGCGGGGGCAGTACAACCCCTCCCTGAAGCTGGCCATGGACATCGCAAAGGTTTTCCACACCACGGTGGAAGACATCTTCGTTTTCACCGAGGAACCCGAAACAAAGGGCCGCGCTTGAAGCGTTATGCGGCCCACATCCAGCAAGCAACCCCCTGCCAGGGGCATGTTCCCTCTGGCAGGGGGTTGCATCTCTTTTTTATAAAGCCAAGCCGCTTTTACCGCTGCGGGTTCCCGGCCTCTGTTTTTGCGTTGCATTTCGCGGCTTCTTCCCGCAGCACGTTTTCCACAAATGCGGCCGGAAGGGTGGAAAACGCATGCGGCGGCTCTGGGGGAGCAAAGGGGGGCGACAGCCGCTTTTCCATCACGATCATATCCCGCCACTGCCCAAACTTGTAGCCTGTGCGGGGATAGAGGGCGGCCCGCTCAAACCCCAGCTTCGCATGCAGCCGCTCGCTGTTATCGTTTGGCACGGTAATCAGCGCGTAAAGGGTGGAATACCCCTGCTCTTGCAGGAACGCGATCAGGCAGGTATACAGCGCCCGCCCAATCCCCCGTTGCTGCGCACACGCGGCCACGTAGACGCTCAGCTCCGCGTCCCACTGGAACGCCGCGCGCTCGTGGAAATGGGACGCATATGCATACGCCTGCGGCTT
The DNA here is from genome assembly GCF_015554745.1 of Anaeromassilibacillus sp. 1001302B_160321_C8. NCBI lineage: Bacteria > Bacillati > Bacillota > Clostridia > Eubacteriales > Acutalibacteraceae > Anaeromassilibacillus > Anaeromassilibacillus sp. 1001302B_160321_C8. Next base: position 9,177 of record NZ_JADNJD010000011.1, read on the forward strand.
CCCGTCCACCTCGCAGACCAGATAGGGGAATTGCTCCTGCGTTTTCCGGATGCGCCGGGCAAACTCCGCGGCGTCCGGCGGATCGTATTCAAAGGTGATTGCGGTGTCCCGCACATAGGGCGCATAGATCCCCGCGAGGGCGGCCGCATCCTCCGGCCGGGCCTGCCGGATGCAGCACACGCCTTTGCCTGGGTTAGACATTGAACCGGAACAGGACGATGTCCCCATCCTTCATCACGTAGTCCTTTCCTTCGGAGCGGACCAGGCCCTTCTCCTTTGCCGCGGCCATGCTGCCGCACGCCATCAGGTCGTCAAACGAAATAACCTCCGCGCGGATAAAGCCGCGCTCAAAGTCGCTGTGGATCTTGCCGGCCGCCTGGGGCGCCTTCGTGCCCTTCTTGATGGTCCAGGCGCGCACCTCCGGCTGCCCGGCGGTCAAGTAGGAAATCAATCCCAAGAGGGAATAGCAGGCGTTGATGAGGCGGTCCAGGCCGGACTCCTGCAGGCCCATGTCCGCGAGGAACATCTCCTTCTCCTCCGGGTCCATCCCCGCGATCTCCGCCTCGATCTCCGCGCAGATCGGCAGCACGCCGGCGTGTTCGCTGTCTGCAATCTCCTTCACCTGGTGGAAATAGGCGTTGTTCTCAATGCCGCCCTTGAAGTCGTTTTCGCTCACATTGGCGGCATAGATGACCGGCTTGTTGGTCAGCAGCGACACCGTGGAGAGCAGCTCCGCCTCCTCCGGGGTGCATTCCACGCTGCGCGCGGACTTGCCCTCGTCCAGCGCTTCGCGGACCCGCTTGAAAAAGTCGAGTTCCTCCTGGTATTTCTTATCCGCCTTGAGCATCTTCTGCGTCTTTTCGATGCGGCGGTCGAGCACCTCCATATCGGAGAGGATCAATTCCAGGTTGATGGTTTCAATATCGCGCTTCGGGTCGATGCTTCCCTCGACATGGACGATGTCGTCGTTGACAAAGCAGCGCACGACATGCACAATGGCGTCCACCTCGCGGATATTGGCGAGGAACTTATTTCCCAGGCCCTCGCCCTTGCTGGCGCCGCGCACCAGCCCGGCGATGTCCACAAATTCAATGGTTGCGGGCGTGTATTTTTCCGGATGGTACATCTCCGCGAGCTTGTCCAGCCGCTGGTCGGGGACAGCCACCACGCCGATATTCGGCTCAATGGTGCAGAATGGATAGTTTGCGGACTGCGCGCCCGCATTGGTAATCGCGTTAAACAGGGTGCTTTTGCCGACGTTCGGCAAGCCCACGATTCCTAATTTCATATATCTCCACATCTCCTTTATTTTCAAGGGTTTGCGGCCTTTAGGAGATGGCTCATACACCATTTCTACACCATTTAGGCCGCGCTATCTGATTTCTTGGTGTTGTCACCCGCTGAAGTTTGCTCCAGTTGGGTGTTTGCTGGATCGCCCTGCTCAAACTGCCGCACTCCCGCCACCAAGGATTCTTCGGTTACATGAACATACCGGTCCATGGTAGTTTTAATGCTGGCATGCCCCAAAAGTTTTTGAAGTGTCTTGGGAGGCATCCCGCGTTCGATGGCGCGGGTGGCATAGGTGTGCCGCAGGGCGTGCATACAGAACCGCTCGATCCCGTTCTCATCACAAATCTTATAGAGGTGGGTATCATAACTGCTGTTCTTGCTCGGCTCGCCGGTTCGGAAGTTGATGAATACCAGATCTCCCAGAAAGAACTTCATCTCCTTACCGGTTCGGCGGTCAATGTAGGTTAAGGTTTCAGACAATAGCGGCGCCTGTTTGCGGAAGTTGCGGGTGGCATGAACGGCCTTCAAAATATCATAAGCCCGTTCCGTCAACGGGATGGTTCGGTAACTGGACACGGTTTTAGGTGGACCCGCCCGCCAATGCCCCTGCTTGTGCCGATACTCCAAGGTTTTGTTGACGGTAAGCGTCCGCTTCTTCCAGTCAATCGCATCCCAAGTCAAGCCAATCATTTCGCCTGTCCTCAGTCCGGTTTCTAAAATAAGCGCGTACTGATAAAAATTATGGGTGCTTCGTGCCGCGTTCAGAAACCTTTCCTGTTCCTCGATGGTGAGAAAATGAATGTCATCCGCCGCCCGGACAGGCTTGGTGTATCGTACACCATCCATCGGGTGTGCGTCAATCATGTGATTCATTTTGGCCGCCTTAAACATGGTTCCCATGGCAATATAGGCTTGACGGATCGTGGAGCCGGCATATTTTTTCTCCATACGGTTCAGCACAATTTTGCAGTGCATAGGCTTCACATCAACGAGCCGCATATCCCCCATAACTGGTTTGATGTTATGCACATAGCGATCTCTATAATTCCGTTTGGTGTTGGGGGATAACCCTTGGAGAAGTTCTGCCTGCCAAAACTCAAACCACTCGTCCACCGTCATATCAGGAGATGTGATCGGCTTTCCGTGTTTATCCTGATAGCGAGCATCTTCCAGCCAATTCCGCGCATCGGGAAGTGTGGCAAAATATCCATCCCGGCGTTTCCCGCTTCTATCTACAAATCTCGCGTAGTATTGACCATCCTTTCTTTGGCAAATGCCTTTTCCGCATTCTTTTCCTTTCAAATTTTTTCCCATTCGGTGAACTCCTTTCCTGCCACGAGAAAAAGAGCCAATGCAACAACTTGATTGTATCACAAAGGCTATTATTTCTCAAGGAAAACTCCGCGAGCCGCTGCCATCAAATAATCAACTTTTTGCTGATAAATTCTTCAAATTCTTTTCGTTTTACCAACTTTTTGGTGCCAACATAGAGAACAAATGGACAATTCGGTTCCCGAAGCATTTTTTCGATTTTGTTTATACCGATATTGCTATACTCAGCCGCTTCTTTTATCGTTAAGGTCATCTTCAGATGAATTGGTATTTTTTCATATTCCATATAAGCTCTCCTTTCCAAGAGATAGAAGCCGTTCCTTAAAATATGAGATGTTCCCCCACCAGCCCATTTCCTGCGCCATTCTTTCAGCCGCGTATTTGCAGGCTGCCGCTATGCGGCATTTCGGCTGCGGGCAGGCTCGGCCTGTTGGCGTCATGGCCTGCTGTCCGCAGCTCCTGTATAACCTCTGATGGGGGGCTATGAAATTGTCAAGGTACCAAAAAAGCAAAAGGATCGCCTGGGCGGGTCCTTTTGCCTTATAAAAAGAGAATTGCTTCGCCATATTCCCCAAATCAACCTTGACTTTTTTAAAACATACTATATACAGGAGATTTTGACTTGACCAATACCGTATATTGTGTTAGAGTGTATGTGTAATTGATTTTTGTGCGCGCCTGTATTGGGCTTTCAATCCGATAGGAGAGAAACGCGGAGCAATCTGCATTGCACACGCAGTTCAAGTTTGTATGCGTCAGTAGGATAGTCATGCTCATAAGCGGCTATTTTGCTGGCTTTTTTGTTTTTGCGGGGTTTTGCCCCCTAATTTCAGCGAGAATGACGATGGTTCACAGCGATGTGAACGCCAGTGCCAAATGGCAAGGAGATCGTTGTTCTCGCTTTTTTTATTGTCCAAAATGCCGCGAGGTGTTTGGAATATATCAATACAGAAAGGTGGAACGCAGAATGATGAAGTACAAGAAGAAGTTTTTTGACACGCCTTTCCGCCGGGGTGCGGTGGTAAAAGGGAATGTCAGAACTCGCAAGAAAGGGGGAAACTACAGACCGTTTCCAAAAGTGATGCGGCCTTATCGCCGCAGTGTAGAAAGAAAGGAGTGTTGATCTTGCCGGACATCATACTTCCATATGAGCCCATCGTCATCACCGATACCACAGATCTCCCCAGAGATGAATGGCTTGCATACCGCAAGACCGGAATCGGCGGCAGCGATGTTGCAGCAATTCTCGGCATCTCACCCTTTGGGACTGCGCGGGATATCTACTATGACAAGCTGAGCATCGCCTCCTTTTACGATGATGAGGCAAACAAGTACCAGAAAAAGATCGGTACCCTGCTGGAAGATGTCGTGGCTGAGATGTTCGCAGAAGTCACAGGATACCGTGTCTTCAAAATCCGGAAAATGTTCCGCAGCCGTGAGCATTCTTTTATGCTTGCGGATGTAGATTTTTTTGTCCAACTGCCAGATGGAAGTTTTGCCATTTTGGAATGTAAAACGACCAGTCCGGACGCTACAGAGAAATGGTGGGATGGCGACAAACCAACCGTTCCCCTCAACTATCAGCTCCAGGGCCGACACTATATGCCGGTCATGCACATCAACAAGATGTTCTACGCCTGCCTGCATGGGAACAGCGAGAACTATCTGATTGTCCGCGAGCTGGACAGAGATTTGGAGTATGAGGCCGAGATGATCGCGTTGGAAGAAGATTTTTGGAACAATCATGTTCTGCGTCAGGTGCCGCCGCCCTATATCGAAGAGGGCGATCTCATCATCGAGAGTGTGCGCCGGCATTTTGGACCAGCCAATACAGATCTGCCCCCGATTGCTTTGACCGGACAGTCTTCCCATTATCTGCTGCGTTTTCTGGAGTTGCAGCAGGCCAAGAGCGAGGTCGAGGCCTCTGTTGAACAGATTGACCAGGAATTACAGCGCATGAAAGGATTGATTGTAGCCGAACTGGGGGCCGGCTGCTCCGCTACCTGCGATGTGAATGGGACACCGTATCTGGTGACCTACAATCCCGTCCGCAAACCAACGGTGACGAAGGAAAACCTGATTCGCCTGCGGGCGCAGTATTATGAGATCTGCGATGCTCTTTTCACTGGCAGCAAGCCAACGGAGTATCGGGTCCAGCAAAAGAAGATGCCACCTACCGTCCCGCAGTCCAAACGCGCATCAGATGATGATATCCACCGCACCTTTACGGCGCTACTGGAGATGCTGCCGCTATCTGAAAAGCATCGGGAGCATCTGCGTACAAAGCGTGGGCTGACAGATGAACAGATCGAGGCGCTTGGGTATAAAAGTACCCCGCCGCCTTATCTCTGCCGCTCCTATACTGACAGGCTGATTGCTCAAAAGTGTGTGGTACAGGGAGTCCCAGGATTTTATCTGGGTGACGATGGAAAATGGACGGTCAAATTCGGCAGTCGCACTGCCGGTATCATTCTGCCGGCCCGCGACCTCGATGGACGCATCCGGGGCGTACAGATCCGATTGGACACCCCTATCAAAAAAGAGGAGGACGACCCGGACAAGGATGGGATCAAATATCTCTCCCTGTCCTCATCCGACAAAAAGAATGGCGTCAGTTCTGGGGGATTGGTTCATTTTATCGGAAATCCATACGCCAGAACGATCTATGTGACAGAGGGACTGCTGAAAGCGGACATTGCCCATTATTTAATGGATCGTACCTTTGTCGCAATGGCCGGAGCCAATAACACAGCTGGGCTGGAACCATTGTTCAAAGCATTGGCGGAAAACGGCGCAGAACTGGTAGTCGAGGCACAGGACATGGATAAATACCGCAATGAGAATGTAGCCGGAGGTGCTTCAAAAGTTTACCTGCTGGCAAGAAAGTACGGGATGCAGTGCCGAAGGCTCACATGGAATCCCAATTACAAAGGTGTGGATGATTGGCAGCTTGCCATTCGTCGAAAAGAATTACAGCGAAAGGAGGAACGCAGGATGAATTATAAGCAGCGGTACCTCTTCGGTCTGTGCAGTTTCCAGCAACTTGACAGCTGCGTGGATGTATGGCACAAAGCTCCGGAGAACGGTATCAGTCTGGCAGAGTATCTGGGACTTTCCAAAGAAGAATATGCTATTTTTATGACTCAAGGCGCTCAAGCACTGGAAGAGGTTTTAGAGCGGCAGCGCCGGCACCAACGGTTTCGGATTTACCAACTGGATTTTTCCGACGGCAAGACCAAGACATTTGCCTACATGGGGCTCAAGGGACTTCACAAGGCCGGTTACAAGCAGCCTCCAGCATCGGAGTACTGCAAGGTGTTTGACGCAGAGATTATCTGCCCCATCAGGCAGACGGACGAAGAAATCTTGGAACGGCTTTTTGAGCGTTACAACGATGCTCTGCCCAAGGAGTACCCTGGGCGCAGCTTATCGCCGTCCGATGTAGTGGAACTCTATGACGAAGAGAGCCGGCGCTATTTCTACCGGGATGTCACCGCATTTGCTGCGGTAAAGTTTTCACCGTTCCTTGCCCGCCCTTTTGAAAAAAAGTCTGTGGCAGGAGATGGTGACGATTGACAGAGAAATGCAGTTCCAATCGGTATTGTCCCAATGTAAGAAGTTGGGCGCTGAATTATGCGTCAATCATGAACACAGGTATTTTACCATTGGAACGCGGCCGACATGGAATAACCCAGTTGGCCGAAAGAAAGCAAAGGAACTTCAAAATCAGGTCAGGCGCCTGTCCGAGCAATCCCCCAATGTGGTGTATTACTGCTTTGACGAGGATAACGCCCTGATCTATGTAATTTGAACAAGTATGTACGATGGCACGGTGTGGGATGTTCCCATGCCGTGTTTATTTGTGGGAAGGAGCGACATTATGGGTGTTTTTTCAGAAATGGCAATCCATGATCCGACCAACCAGGCACAATCAGGCGAGGACACTCCCTTTGTGTTGGAGGCGAATAACGCAGAGCAGGACACTGGTTTTCAAGATGAAGAACGGCAGCAGGCAGAAGCAAACGCCGCACCAGCCGCTTTGGCCTTTCTCAACGGCGACACGCCTGCGGCCAAAGAACCGGAACCTGATCTCACAGAAGAGCAGAAACGCAAGGCTCACGAGGAAAAGGAGGCTAAGCGGAAGGCGGAATGGGAGGCTGAACGCCGTAAAAAAGAGGATGAGTTGATGTTCAAATGGGAAACCGCAGTTTCCGTCAGCGATGAGGAACTGGCACGGATTTCTCAAAAGAAGGTTGGGGATGACGCCGAACGGCTGACCCGGCGAAATATGAAGATCTGTGTTACCGAGCATATCCAGTCGAAGTGCGATACAGATCCAGACTTTGCCCGGTATGTTATGCACCCGAACAAGACCATGATCAAATGTTTCCGCTATATCACCCGAAAAGCCAGGGAGTTTGCGGAGCAGGAGATGAAAGATAACGATGAAAAGCCGATAACTGGCGGGTATGGAACGGATGTGCCGGACGATCTCTGCTACAAATGGGCTGAAGAGTATTTCCTTGACCTTGAGGTTGAGGAGGACAGGGACAAAAACGACAAGTTTGTACCACAACCTTACATTGGCGGCTCTTCCAGAAGCAAGAAGGGCGGTAAAAAAGCAGAGAAGAAGCCCAAGCCCGAAGTCAAAAAGGCTTCACCGGAACCGGTCAATGAGCAGATGTCGTTGTTGGAGGGTGCATGATGCGGAGATTAGATAAGAGAGCGTGCCGCCGGGTGGCAGGCCAGGGATGGAACACAGACCGCAGCCGCGGACTGTTCATGGCCAAAAGTGTGGAGTACATTGTACGCACCGCTATAAAGACCATAGCGCGGCAAAAAACGCTGGTGTTGTATCTTTACGACACTGAGTTTGGAGATCCCGGCCCGTTGATTCCCTCTTACACGGTTTTCCAAGGGCGTGAGGACTATATCACGCTGGCCCGGAAAGATGGCGCTTTGGTCTGGCGCACATCCAAGCTGGAGCATCTGGACAATGACTACCGATTTACCGACAAGTGCGTGTTTTTCAGCAAAAACGATGAGCAACGGGTTTTGAAATATTGCAGAGCTCAAACGCAAAGCGGCTTTGTTGCTCTCGAACACTTGCAGGAAGAGATCAAAGATCAACGGGAATTGATGCGGCGTCACGCCAAGCAGCGGATTACCATTGCAAAGATGAAGCGGGTCCCGCCAATGCCAAGAGGTATCAAAGAATGGCTGCGCAGGGAGATTATGCCCTCCTATATCTTCTATGATTACCAGAAAAAAGGCCCGGTACAGGGTTACTGTACCGCCTGCCGGCACATGGTGGAAGTTCGCCCCAAGCACAACCAGATGGGCGTCTGCCCACATTGCAAACAGCCGGTGCAGTTCAAGTCCCGTGGCCGGCGCGGTTACATCTGCGACCGTGAAACCGCTGTTGTGGTACAGCAGCTCGACAACCGCACTCTGCTGCTTCGGATCCTGAAGGTCTATTTTACTTATCGAAAGGACGATGTGCCTGAACAGGACATCTCGGAGGCGATCCGGATCTTCTCTGCCGTAGACGAAGCGGGGCAATACAGCGAAGAGGTGTTCCACCACAACTTTGAGGGAAGGGATTTGACTCCGTGGAAAACGGGCTACCCACCCATCCGCTATTTGTATCAGGAGAACTTCTACGCCAGCACCTGCGGTCATCTCTTCTGCAGGATTCTGGCTAAAGAACTCAAAGGAACCCCTTGGCAGTACAGCCAACTCCAGGGATTTTATGAAAGCGACCACATTCCGCTTTCCGTAGAAACATTTTTGAAGAAGTCCGTTGTGTATTCGCAGATTGAGCTGCTTCTGAAAATGGGGTATTACGGATTTACTGCTGATTTCATCTACCGGTCTATTCCTTACCATGTCAATGCCTCTGAAAAAAAGCCGCACCGTTTTTTCGGCATACAGCCGGAAGAATGGAAGTTCCTTTTGAGGCGGGGACTGGACAAAGATGATCTGGCCTTGATGCAGAGGCTGAATGTGTTCCCGATGCCCTACAGTAAGCGGATCGAGCTGTTTCTCTGGTGCCAGCAGAATGGAGTGGATAGCTATCCGTTCAATATGATCTTGCGACTGATGAGCCCCTCTAAAATGGTGGGTTATATGCAGAAGCAATATGAGATCCTCAAGGATTACCGCACCGCACGCGGCCAGATCCGCTATGGGAACCTGCCCAGCGTCGTGTATGAGTATCGGGACTATCCAAACGCCTTTTTACACGGTTGAGGTGCAAGGCACTATGATGAGCGTCATCTATCGCATTCGGATGTTCCATTGTCTTATTCAGCCCCGTCACACCGCTTTCAAGACAAAGAGAAGACCTTCGACTTTTCTGTGCGCAAATCATGCCCGAGAAGTGTGTACAAAAGGCGATAAACCTCCGCCTGCCAGTCTTCTTTGCGGACTTTTTATAGATGTTCCTCTTAAAGTGGCCGAATGCATGAAACCATGCTATCTCGGCCGCTTTTGCTTTGCACTAAGACACCGCGTTCACTGCCGTGATCCCCCTTTCTTCTGAGTTCCCGAAAGACTTAGAAGAAATGGAGGATACATTATGTGGCATAGAAATGATGGTGCCAGCGAGGCGAATATTATACAGAACAAATTCACCGCTTATTTGATTACTGCGGTTGCTAATCGAAAAGCTGCGTACATGAATAAGCTCAAAGCCCATAGGCGTGCTATGGAATTTCTTGAGCGTTGCGGAGCGGAGGTTGAAACGTACGCAGAATTCAACTTGGATGAGGGGCTGCCCTTGATGGAACAAATTGAAAATCCATTGCTTTTACAGGCGCTGCTGCAGATCAAGGATTGGGAACGACATATTTTGCTGGCGCGGCTTCTTGATGAGCGGAGCTTCATTGAGCTGTCCAAAAATCTCGGCGTCAGCTATAAGGCGGTCTCCAACTCCTACTACCGGTTGATATTAAAACTGCGGCGCATGATGAAAGGGGATGCTATGGATGACTGATTTCAAAACACTGCTACTCCGAGCAAAGGAGAATGACCAAGCCGCCTTTGAGGAAATTCTTGCAATGTACCGGCCATTGCTGCTAAAGGAATCCATTATCAACGGAAGAATGGATATGGATGAAGATCTGTTTCAAGAATTGAGCTTGACCCTTTTCCGCTGCATCCAAACAATCAAAATCTGAATCTAATTCAGTGTAATGAAAAAGGCCCCCAGACTCTGGGGACCTTTTTCCCTGTATTGAATTTCTGTTTTTGGCATCCCTGAAAACATGACTGTCACTGCCAGTTTTCAAGCAAGCACACAAATACAAAGCAGTGTCTAGCTTTATCAAAAGTGTTATTTAACTGTACCCTATTTAAAATGTTGGTCAATTTTTTCACATCCGCATATTTGTAAAGATGCTTTTTCAACAGTGCTATATTGACTTTAAGCTCTTTACGAAGTATAATTAATTATACAAATCATACTTGTTTCACGGAGGAGAACTGAACATGGAAAAGTCGGAAGGAAAATATGCATGGACTGTGACGGTTGGTGAAAAAGGACAAATCGTAATTCCTAAGCAAGCCCGAGAGATTTTCAAAATAAATCCAGGAGATACACTGATGATTTTGGGAGACGAAAGCAGAGGGTTGGCTATCCCGCCCAAAAGTGCATTTGCTCAATTTGCGGCCACTATTTTTGAAACATAAGCAGATGAAGAAAAGGGCGAATAAGATTCTATGAGTCATGCTTTTTGTTTGTTTTTAATGGTGTTGGTATATTAGTCGGCATTTCTGAGAGATAAAAATATTTCTGTATCTGACAGAATATCTTGTACCATATATCCATATATCCATGTAAACAAGTAATTCCGGTGGAAGTTACAACTGCTTCATCGTTTTATAACACTAACTTGTGATCTCTCCGTAAGTGGAGTTTGATGAATATAATATCACCCTCTTCCTAATGGGCGTTAACAATATACAGCCTATATCTCCTATAATGGTGAATATAAGAGAGTGTGTGATGAGACCATGCGTATTGCATAAAGTGAAGGAGAATCTATGAAGACAAGGGGATTGAGAACACCAGCATCCATCAATGCCATATTGCTGTTGAGCATATTTACATTCGTCTTTTTAGGCGTGGAGTATCTTTATGTCAATATGATGTCTCGTATGGTTGGTGAGGATCAGACAGTGATTGCTCAAAATTACGCACTCGGTATCAGCGTTTTGGGATTTATCTTGTATCCGGTTTTGAATCGGGCGGTTCATGAACGGTTCAAAGCCCTACTTACCTTTTCTACCGTTCTGGTCTCCATCATCTGCATTTTTCTAATCCAGCAACATATCTCATACGCCATTACCCTAACAGCAGGGTTGATTTTGTTTTTTCTGATGGGGCTTTTCGGCAGTTCGGCTCACTATTTGGCTGTCTGTACCATCCATGGGGAGCGAACACTGGCCCGGCTGGTGGGTTTTGCCTATGCGGGCGGTATTCTTCTGCAATATATCAATAACAACTTAATCAACATAGAAATTGCCGAAGCGGTCATTCTTTCTGTTTTTCTAGCAGTGCTGAGCGTTCTGTTTATACGGACGAGGCATGTTTTTCGCGTGGAATTGATGGGTGAAGAGAAAACTTTATCTAAAGCGTTGGAGAAAACAAACGGCCCAATACAGAAAAAAATAACGACGGGCTTACTCCTGGTCTTTCTAGTGGCCCTGATGGCCTGCGTATTCAGCACATTGGACAACGCAATCACCTTAGGCCATGCTGCAGGCGCAATGGATATCGGGCAATGGCCCCGCATTCTGCTGGCGCTGAGCGGCCTGGCGGCAGGCTTTCTCTTTGATATTCGGAACAGAAAATACATGACGCTTATGATGTACTGCGTAATGGTATTCTCTGTTCTGTGTGTGATAATACTTCGGTGGGGCGGCCCATTTTTGACCGGAGTAGTGATCGCCTATATAGCTTCCGGATTTTTTGTTGTGTTTTTTACCACTAGCTTTTTAGAATTTGCGGCTTGCATGCGTATACCAGATCTCTGGGCAGGCATGGGACGGGCGGTGAATAACCTTGTGGCGGCGCTGGTTACCAACAGCTCAGTAACTCTGCTCCTTTCAGGCAGAAACCTCACACTGGTCATCTTCATGCTGGTGTTGTTTGTTGCTGTCAGTATTCTGATGTTTGCCTATACGACTAGATCCCATACGGCATTGGCCCCGCCCGAGGCCCCGGCAACAGGATACACGCCAAAAGAAAAGTTTTCTTCCTTTGCAAGTCTTTTTTCATTGACCGACCGAGAGCAGGATGTTCTGCAGTATCTTCTGGTTTCCGATAGCAGTGTGCAGGATATCGCGCAGCAGATGGCGATCTCAAGACCCGTACTGTACCGCCATATTAGCAGTCTCAATGAAAAAACAGGTACCAAAAGCCGAATCGGCCTGTTGCAATTTTATTATGAGTGGATTCCGGAAAAAGAAGACGCCGCCCTTGAAAAAAGCCCGGATTTTAGGGCTTGAGACAAATGTAACCCCTTGTTATCTCAGAAAAAACAGCATAAAAACAAAAAAAGAGATGAATGTAACCTTATATTTTAGGATACTCCATGCTATTCTCTGTTTAAGGGACTGGCGCGGAGATCTGAAAAGCAGTATAGCGCTGTGTCAGAATTTCTGATGCGGCGCTATTTTATTTGCGCAGAAGTTTTCTGCAAACAAGAAACCGGAAGGAGTGGATATAAAGATGTAAAACAATCCTGTGAAATCACTATTTCAGCAAATTTTACGTTTCTATCTAAAGCGTTTGTATGGATCAGGAGGACTTATGGTATGAAAAAGTTGAGGCGGACAAAATTTATACTTCTACTAGTGGCAGCAGTTTTTCTGACTACCCTTTCCGGATGCGGAGAAGCTGGAGACCTTGCGCAGTCTCAGATCTCTTCGGATTCCAAATTGGAAACCCATCCTTCGGACACAGAACCAGATACCCCTCCTTCGGAGGAAGCTTTATCTTCATCGAAGGACGAGATCGCCGTCACGCCAACAGCAGCCAAATCGGTCGAACTGGAGCTGTATGAAACAGCAGATTTCAGTTTGCAAATCCCCAAGGGATGGACGGTAACGAGCGGCGGCACAGGCATGTATCACTCCATCCGGGTCCAGGATCCTGCTGAGCCTCTCAACCAGATTTTCGTGCTGCTGAAGGCAGATGCTTTGCTCCACAGTCAGGAGGGAAAGGACGCCTGGGCTTATTATTCCGGGATTTCAGGCGTCCCCGGAATGCAGATATTTGCCCTGGCGCCAGTCCTGTCAACCCCCTCTACTGAGAACTTTTTTAAAATTTTTCCGCAGTATGCAGATTTTGCTGTGCAGGCTGAGCCGGGTTATACTGGCTATACCTTCCCCCGGTTTGAAGGATTTGCTGTCACCGAGCGTTTCCCGTCAACCGGCGGTTTGAGTGCTTACGCACTGAACGATGAGATTCTACGGGCTACCTTTACCGAAGGAGGAAAAGAGGGTGAGGGCATGTTTGCCGCGTCAGTGGTGGATTTCGGAAGTGCTGAGATTGCGGCGGGGCCACCAGTAGGATATCAGATCCCATCGGCGGATGGCGGCTATTATATGGCCTATAATGTGATGGCTGTAACTGCCGTGAAAGATTCTTTTCTGGAATGGATCGACATCCTTACGGAGTGCGCAAGGAGCCTAGAATATTCTGAAAGCTATGTAAATGCCGTAAAACAGGCCGGAACTGAAACCGTCGCGCGGGCTATGGAGTTCAGCCGGAATGCAAACGAGGTGCTAGACGGGATCATGTCCTCCTGGGAAAACCGAAACACCAGTCAGGATATCATCAGTCAAAAGCAAAGCGATGCAACCCTCGGATACGAGCGTATCTGCGATACCGAAACCGGGGAAATCTACAAAGCGGAAAACGGCTGGAGCGACGGGTATCATGGCGACCGGTATCAGCTGGTCTCAGAAGACTCGATGTATCTGGAACCCATCAGCGGATATATCGAATGACAGCCACAAATAGAGAACCGATAAAGAAAAAAGGAGGCGATGATATGGAAAATGTAAAACGGATCCTTCCCTATGTGAGGCGGTATGTGCTGATGGCGATCTACGATGTGTTGGATGAAGAGAGCATTTCCTATCACAAGAAAGAAGACGCGATCGTGGCCAGGGCAAAGGTGTATGGAAATATCAGCGTCTTTTCTATTTCTGCCGAGGAAAAGGAGGTAGGAACCGAGCTGAAGGTCGCGTTGCTGCAGCCATGCGGGGGATTGTCTGAACAGGGAAAAGAACGGACGATGGCCGCTATGGCGGATCAGATCGTACAGTATCTCGAAAACGAGCTTTTAATGAATCGACCCGTCGAAAGACTGAATCATGAGCCGGAAAACGGCTCTGTCAGATAAACAAAATCATAAGAGAGGAGTATTGTTATGGCGTTTCTGGATAAGTTAGGCAGCTTGGCAAAAAATTTGGGGGATAAAACCAACGAAGCGATTGCGATGAGCAAGTTGAACGGAAAAATTACATCGGAAAAGGCTCTTGCGGAAACAGAGCTGAGAAAAATCGGTGAGTATTATTATGGCCAATTTCTTTCCGGCGGCCAGATAGAGCCAGAGATACTGGAGGCCTGTCAGTCGGCCAAAGCGCATTACGATGAGGCTGCACATGCACAGTTGGAGATTGACCGAATCCGCGCGGCGGAAGCAGCGCAGGCTGTCACGACGGCCTCGGCAGGTCCTGTTTGCCCATCCTGCGGGACAGAGAACACAGCGGGAACAAAATTTTGCCGGCAATGTGGAACAAAACTGGTGGCAGAGTCCCCTGCTGTATGCCCACAATGCGGGGCGGCTGCGGAACCGGGAGTGAAATTCTGCCCGGAATGCGGCACGGCTCTTTCTCAGCCGGAACAAGCCCCTCGGCCAGATGAACAATGACTCCACTGAAAGGAGGCTTTGCCTTGAAAGAAGAAAAACAACGACTGATACGAACGTTGGCTGACGCATATCAAAGCGGCTGGGCAAAATGGTTGTTCGGCGGGCTTTGCTGCCAGCTTTTGCTTCCCTTTCTTTTGAAAACAGCCTTGCTCTACATAGAAAAACATTCGCTGGATGTGTTGACCCTGTTCCTTGCGGATTCTGCCGGGATATTGGGCGGCGCGGCCTTTGTGTTGGCTGCAGCCCGGTCAGCCCGGCCTGATAAGAGGTTCCCTTTCCGGCTATTGTTCAGCGGGATTCTTCCTCTGCTCGCCGTATTTTACGGCCGGGAATTGCTGCTGTCGCTGCTCCAAACCTACCTTGCGCCGATGTTCCAAAACCTTTGGAGCGTCTGGATTCCCGCTGTTTTGATCAATGCGACCGCTTCTGTATTGACGTCTATGCTTCTTTTTCATGTGGTGGAAACGGTTACAGGTGAAAAGAGAGCGAAAGGTGTGTCTGTTTCAGCCATCTTCTCCGCAGTGATCATGGTCGGGCTGTTCATGGGTTCTGCGATGCTGAGCTCAGCGGTCGCTCTGCTCCAGCCAGCGGGCGACAGCGTATTCGCCGCCGGGCTGGCCAGGCTGGTCTCGGCCATTGTCCAATGGGCTGTGCTGACCGGGATCCTCGCCGCCGCTTCCAGACGGCCCCTGGCCACTGGTTTGCCAACTGAAATGCCCAGCGCGCAGAAGCCTTCCGGAGAAGACGACGCATCCGCAGCCCCGCCTCCCAAATCGCCGGTATGGAAAAGCGGCTGGTTTCGCCCGGCCCTCTCCTGCCTTGTTCTGGCGCTCACACTGCTGTGGGGAGCCCTTCCTACCACCACGGAGGCCGGGTCTACCGGCTTCCTGGCCAGCATGGAGCAGCAGCTCTCCGCCGCACAGTCCTATCTTTCGGCAGGGGATTATCTCTCTGCCCGAAAGGAGTATGTAGATTATCTGGAAACGCTGGACGCGCTGGAGCAGTATGCGGAAGGAGGACACTTTGGTTCTCTCCATGCCAGTGCACACACCCGCAACGAGACCCTAGCGCAGCTGGTCAATATAACTACCGGAGCGAATGAACTTACTTTGCTGGAGGAACAGTACCGGCAGGGAAAGATCACATCGGCCCTGTGCTTCCGGCTGCTGGAGGCATATCGGCAGGCCGAAGAGCTGTCCGATGCGCAAAAAGAACTCCAGCAGGATGCTGTGGTGCAGCTGGCGGCGGCCCAGATTTACAGCGGCGCCGCACAAGAGGAAACAGGACTCTCCCCCAGCGCCGTGGAACGGCTTCTGGCCGGCCGGGCGCAGGTGGAGGTGCAGTATAATTGCGCGGACCTGATCTCCTGGGCTCAGGCGGGAGATAGCGTCGGAGAAAGCGGAGTGGACAACGATATCATGCATCGGACTATGGGGCTGGCAGAGGATTTCCCGGAAGAGATCGCCTACCAGTACCTGGTCCTTTACATGCTGGACGGGTATCCGGTTGTCCCGGGATCCTCGCAATCCTCTGAGATCCTCGCCTGTGTCGACCGATACGATACCCTCTACCGGGAGGAGCTTATGGCTGAGGACAGTGAGGATGAGCGTTTGGCCCACATGAAGAAGCTTACCGGTATCTATCTGAAGCTGGGGGACACCGCAAAGGGGGCCGCCTACGCTCAGCGGGCCGCAGAGGAAACAGGTGACCCCTTCCTTACCGAACAGGCTATGTACGGCTATTTTATGCTGGCCCAGGGAGAGGAGTGCCTGGAGCTGGCAGAGGCGGCATTGAAGGAGGATCCTGACAGCTTTATAGCCCTCAGCTATGCCGGCAGGGCCGCCATGCTGCTGGACGACTACCCGGCGGTGGCGGACTATGGAGTACGCCTGTCGGATATCGCCAAAGAGAGCGATGACCCTTACGCCGATTATATGCTCTATCAGTTCGTCAGCTACCTCACGGTGGAGGACAGTTGGTATGCAATGAGCGACAGGTTCCCCGGCGCCGCCTGTTACCACGAGCTGCCGGAGGAGCAGCTGAAGCAGATCCAGGAGAACGAATACCTCAACGCCTATATCCAGGCCTTCGCCGCATCCACAGACAATACGGTGGTGGATCTGGGTTATTATCGATGGGAGGATCCCGAGGGAGAAAGGGCGCTGGAGCTGGCGGACGCCCTCATCTCCATGAAGGAGGAAGCCGGCTTCCCCCACTATATCCGGGGGATGGTTCTCAATGGAGTGGACCGGTATGAAGAGGCAATCCGGGAATACACTGCGGCTTTGGCTCAGCAACCAGACGAACATTACATCTGGTACGCCCTGGGCGCCTGTTATGAGGAACTGGGAGATCTGCAAAACGCCCAGCAGGCGTTCCAGATCAGTCTGGACATCATGCCGAAAATCGGCAGCAGCCATACCGGAGATTGGACCGGGGTGTCCGTTCACGCGGGTTTTGCGCTGGAACGGGTCCGAGGACAGCTTGCGCAGGGAGGGAACTGAAATGATGATGACCATATCGATCCTTGTGTTTATTCTGTTTCTGTGCTGCACTGTTTTCCTGAAGGGAAGTCTGCTGGGGGGGATCCTCGGCATGGCCCTGGCGGCTGGGGCCGCGGCCCTGGCAGTGCTGCGGCGCAGGTATCCCCAGAAAAAGCTGGCGACGGCAGGATGCGTACTGTTGATTGCAGTTGCGGCCGGAACGGGACTTCTTTTTCCAGCGTCCGGACTGTCCGAAGAAAGCCCAGCTGAGAACCCGCTGATTGCACAACTGACGGAGGCGGCGCTCTCAGGTGATCTGATTGAAGGCGATCGACTGGCGGCGGAATACACTGCCGGACGTGAAAAGGATATTGCGGAAAACGGCGCGCCGGAGTTCCTCCCGGCGGACGACACGGTACATCTGCTCCTGGCCCAGTGTTGCCTCGTGGCTGGAGATCCGGCCGGGGCAGAGGCAGCTCTGAAGAAAGTGGCCGACAAAGGAAGCCAGGAGTATTTCCTCCAGTACGGCGAGCTGTGCCGCCAAATGGGAAGCGATGTAGGCTTCCGAAACAACTGGCTGGATGCCGTGTACGCCTATCCCCAGTGGGAGACCGCCAACCTGATGCGAGGGATTAGCATACTGGACGAAGTGACTGCACGCGATATGGATTATGTCCTGCCTACCATCTTTTTCTTCCTCGGCCGGGCCTACGAACTGAACCCCGAGAATCCCTACACCAACTGTTATCTGGGGGCGGCCAACTGCATCCGGGGGAACTACCCCCTGGCCCTGACCTATCTGGATCAGGCGACGGAACTGGACGACGGAAAGGACCAGGCGCTCTCCCAGACCATAGCGGAATACACGGAATTTACGAAAAAGGAGGGAAAACTGCAATGAGAAGAAAATGGATGCCTTTTGCCCTGGCGGCGATCATCGCGGCGTCGGCCGCCATAACGCCGGTCTACGCCGACGACCCGCCCTCCGGGTCGCTGCCCAGCAGTTTTGAGGGCTACCGGCCCTCCGGCTCCGACGCCGCCGGAGGCGTTTATCTCATGCTAACCGAGGAGACGATCCAGAACTGGACCAGACCCCGGGGGGAAAGTCCAAGCCAGACCCCCAGCTCTGCCGCTGTCCGGCGGGGGGCCAAGCGATTCCAGAATGGGGTGGAAAAGATTTCCACCCTGACCGAAGCGGTGGAGGATATGACCCCGGGCAGCAGCCCCTACGCCAATATTTCCCCCGGGATGGAATTTATCGATAATATCCTAACCGGAATCGGCGCCACATCGGAGATGGTCAAGCATCCCGGCGCAGAGCGGATCGGTACCGCCGCAGAGGTGACCCAGGGGGTGATCCAGTCCCAGCCGGTGGTGGACTATATCGCCGAGAACAAGCATCCCATTATTGATTTCATGGATCAGATGACCATCGACATGAACTGGGGGATCACCGAGTTGTTCGGCGGGGACGGGGACGCCTATATCCGGAACATCCGCGATAACGGGTATGAGTCCCTTGCGGGGGATTTCAACGCCTTCGATGATGTCCAAGGCCAGAACTGGCAGGACTGGAGGATCGCCCAGCTGTACCAGCGGTACGCCGAGCTGATCGCCGCGGGCAAGGAAGCCGAGGCTCAGGCCCTTCTGGACCGGCTCAACTCCATGAATCAGGATCCCTCCTCCATGACCCCCAGGGGAGTGGAGGTCAAAAAGCCCAACATCTACCTGTACCCCGAAGAGGAGACGGAGATCACCGTCACCTTTGACCGGCCGGAGCTTCTGACCGTGTCCGACCCGCTGTATGGGGACGGATGGACAGTTACCGCCCATCCGGACGGCACGTTGGAGGATGCAGGCGGCAAATATGGCTTCCTGTTCTACGAAAGCCTGGCCGTTCCCTCCATTTTCCGCCTGGACGAGGGCTTTGTGGTGAAGGCGGAGCAGCGGGAGCAGACCTACCGCCGGGTGCTGGAGTCCTATGGCTTCAACGAGCAGGAGATTCTGGATTTTATCGAATACTGGACGGATTACCTGGAGCCCGGCGTAGATTATGTGATGTATCCGCTGCTCACCGAAGGGGTGGATGCGGAAATGCCGGTCCGCTTCTCGGTCCAGCCGGACAACATATTCCGCCTGTGGTTTGGCTTTGTCCGGTACGAGGGCGGCGCGGTTCCCGAGCCGGAAATCGTTCCCATGGACCGTAGCGGCTTTGAGGCGGTCGAGTGGGGCGGCGCAGTACTGAACTGAGAGCAGGAAACAAGAGGCGCGGGGAGACAGCCTCTTCCCGCGCCTTACAGTAAAAAAGGAGGATCTAGTGTGCCATGAAGATTCGGGCTACATGGAAAAAGCGGATATGGGGAATGGCACTGGCGCTTTGCATCACGCTCCCAGCGCTTGCCCAGCCTGCTTTGGCTGCGGAAGAATATATACCCGGCAATCCCCGCTGGTCAGGCTACAAAAATCAAGTGCAGTGGGATAAGCCGGAAAACGCCGGTTCCAGCGACAGTTTCGAGTACGAGGCTCATCTGCTTCTCGAAGGCGAGGTGTTGGAAAACCAGACGTCGGAGATCCAGCCCTATGTCTTTTTCTCATCCGATACCGTGACCCTGCCGCAGGAGGAATACACCATCCGGGTGCGTGCCCGGTGGATTATGATCGTCGGGGATCCGGACGGCCAATATATGGTAGCCGATGTTGGGGACTGGGGGCCCTGGGCCTCCAGCGGCCCGGAAGCAGACGGGCCGGCCCCTGCTGCGGCTGGCTCCGGGAAGGTGGAACTCACCTTTCCGGATAACGGCGTGTCCGTCTCCCTCCAAGCGGATTTATCGGAGGATGCAGAGCTCTATGCCGATACAATGGCGGCGGAAAGCCTGCTCTCCGCCGATCCCGGACTGGAAGCCCAGCTGCCAGGGCTTTTATCGGTCTATGAGATTTCGATCCGGCAAAGCGGCAGACGGCTGGAGCTGGGGGACATTCCGATAGAGATCCGCATCCCCTTAAATGATCATCTGAAAAGCCAAAGCCATCATCAGGCGGTTTATCTCGGCGAGGAGCCGGAGCCTCTTGAAACCGTTTCCGAGGGCGACGCTTTGATTTTTGAAGCCCCTTCCCTGGGGCGGATCGCTATCCTCGGATCCGACAAGCCCTTTGTGCCGGTAGCCGCTTCCTCGGATAGCCCACAGTCTGAAGCGTCTGGAACTGCTTCCATGGAAAGCAAAACCCCGGAAACCTCCGCTCAGGCGTCCGATGGCAACGGCTCTGAAGAACCAGTCTCACCGGACAGTCCGCAGGCAGAGGAACCCGAACCGGAAAAGGATGACGGCGAAACTTCCTATATGGCGGTTGGGCTGATCGTTGCCGCAGCAGTTGCAGCAGGGGTTACGGCTTTTATCCTCCTTGCACGCAGAAAAAAAGCATCATCTCATAAATAGGATGAGACTATCAGAACCATACAAACATCGGGATACCATGCCATTGTATCCTGTCCAGCTTTATCCCCGGCAAAGCCGGAAAAAGGAGGAGAGCTCATGAAGAGACTGATTGCAGTGTTGCTGACCATTTGCATCGCTGCTGGATTGCCCGTAGCGGCATTCGCGGAAAACGGACCGTCTTCCGGAGAATGGAGCAGCGCCTGGATTCAACTGATTCAAGGAGAAGAAGCGCAGCTTCTATTCAGCAGCAGCGAGCCGGCTGTCGAAGTAGCGGGAGCGGCCTATGATCGTGAGACCAACACCATCACGCTGACCAACTACAATCACCCGAACACCAGTTTGAACACCAATGAAATGGGAGATGATTTGAAGCTGAAGTTAGTTGGGGAAAACCATATTTCCGCTCTTGTTGTGTGGGGATTCGGATGGGGTGGAAGCTTGGAAATCATCGGGGACGGTTCGCTGATTATCAATGAGACCAAGAAATCCCCCATTGCGATACGGTTTATGGCAGAAGGGACGAAAGGCGTTCTCAAAATCGGTCCGGAAGCTACGCTGACAGCATATAGAGGTTCCGACGCCGAATATTATTCCGCAGCGTTTGTGGGTTCTATTTCCAGCAGTTTTCCCTTGCAGGGCAAGCTGGCAGCAGAACCAATTCTGACAGATGACTCCGGCATGGAAGAAGAGGCCTGGCTTGGAGAAACAGTCATAAAGGAAAGCGAATACACCGCCGACGTTGAACTTGCTTCCAAAAAAGGCGATAATCGGCTCTATGGTATCCGGGTTCTTGAGCCTGATGAGGTCATTACTGAAGGGCAGGTGGATATTTTTGAACTGATCCCTGCCGCCGGGCTTCCAAGTGGAAATGAGTATCTCGCTGTCAGCGTCGCTACCCTCCGTCAAGACAGATGGCCGGAGGAATACACCAAAGACCCTGAAAACAAAATGATGACCCTAAGACAGTCTGAGTTATCCAGCATGGGGGCCATTGAAAAGGATGGAGAAATATTCTTTTGGGGCACGGACGGTTTGGAAGAAAGCGAAGAGTATCCTAAGGAGTACATGTATTCCGTCTATCGGAGCATCATGGAAATCCCAATCACAGATGCATGGAGCGGCGAGACGGCACCTGCAAAGCTTGTAGTTCCTGTGGACGGTCTAAGGAACCTCACCACCGATCAAAGCGCGGTTCCGGAGGATTATCGGCCTGAAATTGAAAAAACAGGTATGTATAGTTATTACTGCACAAATGATGTGATTCAGATATCCCCATCTGGAGATGCCGCCGCCGTTTCAGCCGGAAGGGAAAATGTAGATCCCGTCGACCCGGCTGACGGGGAATCCATTTCCCCGCCGGCAGATCTGCCGGAAGAGTATGAAAACGGATGGACAGTGCTCTCCATTGCCGCCGCCATTTTCTTAGCCGCAGTAGTGACACTGGCTTTTTTCGTTTTGGTTCGCAGGAAAAAGGCTTTAGAAAAAACAGAAGGAAAGGATGTGGGCCGCGATGAGTGACTGCAGAAAACCAAAATGGAGTTTATTCATTCCCGTTCTCCTGTGTCTGACCGTCCTGGCTGGGTGTGGAGAGTCGGCAGAAAAAATAACAGAAAATTCGGATACAGGATCTGTCGTGGAATCCTCGACAGGCTCTCCGAAACTGCAGGCTTCTGACCCGCATGAAGTGCCATCCTCTGATGCGGAGGAACCGGATGCGCAGGAGGAATGCCAAATCTACACTGCCATCATAAACAGCTCCTATGGGCTGATAGACGCGACTCTGGCCAATCCGGAGACCATTTCATCGGCCAGGATCGATGTGTTTGATTTAGTTTCTCAAAAGGCTTTCTATGAAGACATCTTTGGTGAAGGCATTTCCAGGGAGGAGATCGATACCGGGCATTACAGCGCGATGTATGATAATTTTGTGCCCGATTTCGAAGCATATTGGGCGGCCAACGGCGAGGGGAGCCATCCGGATTTTGAGATCACCCTGACCATTGAGCGGACCGATGGAGAAACGGAAACCTATGTGGCCGAGCATATGGGCGGAAGCCCCGAGTTTCGCTGCTCCTATGACCCGGATACTGGTATGGTGGAAATCCGGTTGTATGAGTTTAAAGGAGAGGACTTCCTCCCCGTGGTGTGCGGTGCGCCGGAAGACGCGGTGGGTAAAACTGTCAGTGTGACGGTGCTGGCGGATGGTCAGCCCATCCCTCAGGAAAACTACGCAGTTGACGGTGAAACGGAGGAAACCGAGATTTCCTCTTGGGATAATCCGGATGAACGTCAGACTATAACGCAATATATCACAGTTGTCACCGCTTTGCTCCCTCCGTCTGTTTATGCTGAAGCCAAGACGAGCGTCGTGCTGGACATGGAGCTCAACGGGCACCGGTTTACCTACACAAGCCCAATCGCATAGACGGTGACTCTTATCCTTGGAAACGAGGTTTCAAAAAGATTCGGGGCCTGCAAAGGCGTATGCCGGCGGCATAACTATGATTTTTTGTTACCCCTCCTGAAAATTTTCGATGAAAAAATAAGCCCTATCCGGGCTTTCTGGGTTTTTCATCTTTCTGCAACTAAGGCGGCTTTTCCATGCCACGATAGCTGCCCTATCGCCTCCTTCGCGTGATTTAGCGGCATCCGCCGGCCGCTAAAAGATCCATCTGCCCGCTTGTGCGATGGATTGTGCCACTGGGGCATCCCCTTTAGAATCTTGAAAAAATGTTATTATCTTATTAAGATACCGTTGGTTGTTTTAATCCTATCATATTTATCTATAAAATGCAAGCTTATAAGACTTTATTATAGTAAAAGTATGGAAAGCCCTTCCCGATAGCAAAAGGACCTCGCCCTGGAAAACAGGGCGAGGTCCTTTTTAAGATTCTGGCCTTCTATATTATAGGAATGATAGGATTCGCAAGCCGGCCTGTTGGGAAGGCTGGGCTCCCCCTCTAAAAAAGCGCATGCTTTCAAAAAGGGGATTTCACAAGGGCGCCTATTGCAGGCCTCTGGGGAGCGGGCCGCGGGACTCACCGGTTTGCTTAGGTGGCCTCGCTGGAGGCGCGTCCAGACCGGAAGTCCGCTTCATAAATCAGCATGCCCGGATTGGCGAGCACCTGCTGTGCTGCATAAGCGCCCGCGCCCAAGAGGGCGGGGCTCTCCTCCAGCTGGTTGATCTCGATGGCCAGGTCGCTGTAAATCCGTTCATTGACCCCGGCTTCGACGCACCTGCGGACAACCTCCAGCAGGCGTTCCGGGCAAATATCCACCAAAGCGTCGCCCAGGACAATCAGGCCCGGGTTCATTTGGTTGATCAGGCTGATAACGCCGACGCCCAACCGTTCACACACATGTTCATAAGCCTGCACCGCTACAGGGTCCCCCGCGCGCACCGCAAGGGCAATCGCTTCATCGTGCAGGTTGCCCGCGTCTAGGCACGAAGGCTGGTGCGCACGCAAGAGGTCCCGGATCTCGGACCGGAGCGCCGAAAGGGAACAATACTTTTCCAGGCAGCCGTGGTTTCCGCATTCGCAGAGAGGGCCGTCAAACTTGATGCTGCTGTGGCCAAATTCCCCGGCAATCCCGTGTTGCCCCGAAACGAGTTTTCCATCGGATATCATGCCGCACCCAACGCCCTGGCCCGCCAAAATATAGGCCATATTCTGCACCGCCGGCTCCTGCCAGCGGGACCAAAGCTGCGCAAACGCGCTGGCCTTCGCATCGTTGAGGACATAGATCGGCATCCCCACCCCTTCGGACAGCACCGCACGGATGGGGAAGTTCTGCCAGCCGGACAGCTCTGTCACAAACAAAAGGCGGTCCAGGTCTTCCAGGTACGGCCCCGGCATAGCCAAGCATGCGGCAAGGAGCTCCGAATCCGCATAGTCTTGTTGGAGCTGTAGGATAGCCGTGCGGATGCGCGATAGGACGGACTGCGGGCCCTCCGTTTGGGAAATTTCGAACGAACGGGTTTCATATACCTTCCCGGAGATCCCCACCAAGTCAACGTAAAACTGGTCGCGCGTCATACTGATCCCAATCACCTTGTACCGCGCGTCGTTCAAGGTTACGCCGATGGAGCGCCTGCCTTTTTCCCCTGGGATCAGGCCGGTTTCCACCACAAGGCCGCATTGGATCAGTTCCGCTGCAATGTTGGTGATGGTGGCCTGTTTGAGTCCCGAAAGGCGCGACAGCGTCGCGCGCGAGCAAATCCCCTCTTGCCGCAGGAGGTTGAGGATTAAGGCCCGGTTGATGAGTTGGCTGCGTTCTTGGTTGATACTAGCTGGTTTGTTGCTTTGATTCATAACTTCTTCCCTCCAACGCACAATATCGTTCGTAGCTATGCCGCCGGTGGTTATACAAGCATATCGGATGGATGCATTGCCGCCGTGCCAGGCGCCCCTCACTGCCCGGCTCCGGCTGTCTGTAGTTTTCTGCCCGATCATTTCCCTGATGGATGCAAACAATCAGCTTTGTGTGCGTGCAAAGCCGCGATCCTCTTGGCGGCATACCCCCTTGCTGCATCCGGCAGAACCGATGCCTATGGCCGGTTTTGATCCGGTAAGGCGCTTGACGCGCATACCGCCCTTTGGGGGAGGGCATCCTTCCAGCCCTCCCCCAAAGGGTCCTCATTTTTATTTTCACAATACTTCTGGGAAAATAAAAATACCGTCCATTTCATATAGTCATCGATTTTAGTAATGCTTTCGAAAACAGTATAATCTTGTAAAAATAGAAACACAAGAATCACTATTTTTGCAGTAACAATTCTTTCAATTTTTATCCATAATATTGCAAACTAATTATATTTTACCTCTAAAAAATGTGTATTTTTATAAAAAATTGCACTTTTCCCCCTTTAGTAGACGCACAACGGGCACACAGTGCCTTCCGCGCTTACGGCAGACCTCCGGTCGGGACGCGCCTACGGCAGACCTCCGGTCGGGACGCGCCTACGGCGTTCCCTACGAAAGCAAACGGCGAGGAGTTTGCTTTCCGCTCCACAGGGGAAGCCCTACAGAAGCAAGCCAATCGCTTTACAAAAGCGAGAAAGGAAGAAATCCACCGTTCCCACACGACATCCGGAAAACAGCAGCGAAAAACACAGAAGGACCCAGCCCTGGGAATTCCCGGGGTTGGGTCCTTGCTGTTTATTAGGGAAAAGCCTTCCCCTTTATTTTCGATTAGCCAATGGTTACCGTGCAGTGCTTCACGGGACGTGCAACATCTTACGCGGACGCGCGGCGTCTTTCGCGCCTACGGCGGGCACACAGTGCCTTCCGCGCCTACGGCGTTCCCTACGAAAGCAAACGGCGAGGAGTTTGCTTTCCGCTCCACAGGGGAAATCCTACGGAAGCAATCAGCCAATCGTTACTGCACAGTGTTTGACTGGGGTATTGCCCGGCAGGGTGGTGTAAACACCCGTGCTCTGGCCCGGCGTGCCGATGGCATAGACTCTGTAATAGTAGTCGTTGCCGATCTTCGCCACGAACTGCGTCTTGAGCACATCGCCGTTGCCGGCCGTGAAGCCCGGCGTCATAGCGTTGCCGTTGACGACCGTCATCTTGAAGCAATACGCCTGGCCGCGCTTCAGCATAAAGTTGACCGTCGTATCGGAAACCACATACGCATTCGCTGCCACGCTCTGGCTTGCAGATACCACACCCGCTGCGCCGTATGCGTTGCCAATGTTCGCGGACGTGCTGCCCTTGCCGCTGGAGCTTGCGCCCTTCGGGACAAGTGCGTTGTAGGCGCTCGCCAGTGCTCTGGTGGCACGGTCGACCTTGGGCTGATCCTCTTCGGTCATGTCCTTGTCGTCAATGATTGCCAACGCACGGTTCATCGCGCTCTTGAGGGTTGCAACAGACGCCGCCGTGTACTCGCTTGTATCGACCGCCTGTGCCTTGCTCAGGATGCTGTTGAGCTCGCTCTTGTCGGCCTTTCTGCGCAGGCCCATGAGGATGTCATTCAGTGCGATGGTCTGTTCGTCCACCGCTTCCTGCGATGCCGTTTCGTCCGCAAGGACTTCCTTTGCCGCCTCAAGTGCATCCGGCAATGCCGCCTTCGCATCGTTGTCGGTGTAGTCGTTGAGGTCGAGGCTGTCCGCCTTATCGACGGCGGCCTGCAGGGAGGACTTAGCCCGCCAGCTCCTGATACGGCTTTTCGAGCTTGCCGCCCGGGGCGGAGAAGTACACCTGCAGGACTTCCTTGCCGGAATAGGTGTCGCCGGTGTTGGTGATGGTTGCGTTCACCGTGACGGTCTCTGCGTCCGCCTGCACATAGTTGATCTCCGTATCAAACGTGGTGTACGACAGGCCATAGCCAAATTCATACGCCGGGTCGATGCGGAAGGTGTCGAAATAGCGGTAACCGACATAGATGCCGTCCTTATAGAATTCCGTCTGGGAATTGCCGTCGTTGTTCGCAAAATCTGCGGAGGACGGGTAATCCTCATAATTGACGGCCCACGTGCCGGTCAATTTGCCGGACGGGGTCACCTTGCCGGAGATGACGTCCGCGACCGCGTTGCCGCCCTCCATGCCGGCCTGGCTCATCAGCAGCATGGAATCGAGGCCCTCGATCTCGCCGAAGAACTTCGTGTCGATGATGCCGCCCACGTTCAGGACGACCACCACTTTGTCGAAGTTTGCGCCCAGCTTTTGCAGGTTGGCATATTCGATGTCCGTCAGCTGGTAGTCCCCTTTTTCGTTTTTCCGGTCCGAACCCTCGCCGGAATTGCGGGAGATCACGTAAACTGCTGTGCCTACATCCGAAGCCGCTTCGATGTTTGCGTCCGTGATCTCCGGGTCCGGCATCGAGAACGTCGCCCACATGCCGCCTTGGAAATCCTCTTTGCCTTCATCGTAGGCTGCCTTAAAGTCGTTCAGCCAGTCCTCGCTGGTGATCTCATAGCCTGCGTTCTTCAGGCCGTCCCAAACGTTGACCACATAGCGCTGGTTGACGTCGCCGGAGCCGGTGCCGCCCTTGACGGTCGCATATGCGCCGCCGCCATACAGGGCGATCTTGCTCTGTTGCGGGATTGGGAGTGCATTTTCGTTATTTTCCAGCAAAACCATGCCCTGTGCGGCAACGTCCCTGGAAAGTTCTGCATTGCGGATCTCGCGTTCGGACATTTCGTCCGTGGGAGAAGCCGCAAAGGCCGCCGTCACAGCTGACCCGGCGATCATGGAGAGCGTCAGGACCAGCGAAATGACTTTCCGTAGTCTTTTCATAAATCCAATTCTCCTTTGTTTTGAAATCGTGTCTCCAACCTTACCCATTTCAAAAACCAAACGGGAGGGCTTTGCAGCCAATCCGTACGTTTCTATATGCAGATACTTCCTCTTTCCATTGCAAATGTGCAGCGGGTTCCGCACGGACCGGCCTCTTTCCTGCCAAAAGGCCCTCTTTCTTTGCAGGATTCCTCAACGTTTTTCTCTTCTGGCCCCCTTTCTCAAAGGAAATTTCTTTAAAATATCCGATTCAAGCCGGTAGCGATATGTGCTGGTCCAGCCCCCCTTTTACGAAGATGCACAAAAGCAGGATAAAATGGGACTCTTTCACAGCCTATTCATTTATCGGCTTGAATATCTGACTGGATATAGTATAATGATGGATACAAAGGGAAATCAAGAATCACTATTTTTATACGAACAATTCTAAAATAAACTATGCAATTTAACGAACAAAAAAATTTGTTACTCCCAAAAAATTGTATGTAAGCAAATACTTTAGAGGCTTTTGGGGAGCGATGCCCGGCAAAAAAGCAGCTTTTTGCAAAGTTCCTTTAAAATAAATTGCTTTTTACTCCCTCAATGAATCTACCCTGCGATAAAATCATGTATAATAGCGTAAATAAAATTTTTTGTCCGCAAATTGTGTGGGGAATTCGTCTATTTCTCAGTATTTTATAGGCTTCCTCACAGCAATAATTACGTCTTCCGCTAAATTTTATTAGAAAATGTAGATCAAAAGGTTTGATTCTTGCTATATTTATGTATAAAATGGGATATTATTTTTATAATATATAGTTTTTATGTAATATATCTAAAACCCGGTAAAATATAACTCGGAAGCGCCCCGCTTCTGTAGCCACAATCTCCAGATGTATGGCCGCTGTGGCGCTGGCGCTTTGGGGGAAGAGGGCAGGCCGGGTTTGTATTGGGGATGATGCTGCGTGGAACCGTGGCTGTTTTTAGGGAGAAGGGAGATTGCGTTTTGAAAAAGACAAAACCATACCGCGGGAAAAGCTTTTATAAGCTGCTGGCCGCGTTTTTTGCCGTGACGCTGCTTTGCAGCATGTTGATGTTGACCCAGTACCTGGCCAACGAGAAAACACAGCGCGAAGAAACCATCGAATCTTACCATTCCATGGTGGAAAAAAGCATGAAGAATACCGAGAGCATGCTGTCTTACATAGAAGAAGCCGGCACACGCATCGCCCAGCTGGATGGGATGGCGGAACTGGCAACATCTGAAAACATCCCTTTGGGATCGCCAGAGGCCCAACATTTTGTCCGTTCTTACCTGCGTACGGTCCGCAAGACCATCCCTGCCACGGACCAGCCCATGTTCCTCTATTTTCAGAAAAGCGGGCGGGTGTTCGACAAATCGGCCGATGTCGATCCCCTGGAAAGCGGGATCGTGACGGGGCTGTTCGGGATGGACGCCGCCACATGGGACCAGCTGATCCAGGCCGGGGAAGAGGGCACCTGCACCATTATCCAAGATCCAAACATGGATTTCGCCCGCTTCGTCTACGTGCGGCAGATTTACCCGGGCGTGGTCTGGATGATCGGCGTAAATAGCAGCCGGATTGCCGAAGATCTCAGCTATTACTATTTGCCGGAGGACGCCCAGACGCTTTTCCTGACGGCAAACAACCGGAGCATTTCTTCCGCCAACGCTTATGGGCAGCCGGGCAACCTGCCGCTGGACTTTAAACAGGTTTCCGCCCTGCCGCCCTTCAGCGCAAGGACGTGGGACGGGCAGACCTATTTCGTCTACCATCAGGGGTTTTCCAACAATACGCTCCAGCAGGTGATCGCCATCCCGGACGCAGGCGTCCAGGAATGGATCGTGGTCATGGCCGGCGCCATCTTCAACACGCTGGTCGTAACCCTATTGGCAGGCGGGAGCCTCTCCTATTTCTTCTCGAAAACGTTATACCGGCCGGTCGAAAAACTGGTGGATACGCTGCCTGTCAAAAAGGGCAGCCGGGATGAGAGCGAATTCCAAATGGTGGCGAGCACGGTCCAGCAACTCTCGGAAAGGGCCAAGGATTACGAGACCCAGCTCCATTCGCAAAGCGACCTTTTAGCGGCAAGCCTCACCACCCGCGTCCTGAAAGGCGAAATCTTCCTTTCGCCCGACATCGCGGAAGCGCTGCGGCAGGGCGGGTTCCCCATTGCCTGCCAGAAGTTTGTTGTGCTGATCCTATCCATTGACGAGGACGCGGACGCCGAGTCCCCGCCCATCCAACAGGAAGAGGCGGGGAGCCTTTTAAAGGAGACATGCCGTTCGTTCCTGCTCAACGGTGGGTTCGCCGCCTATGTCGTCGCCGACCATACGTCCTTTCTCGGCGTGGTCGGCCTGGACAGCGGCGGCCTGGAGGAGGTCAAGGCGTGCGCGGAAGCCATCCAGGCGTTTACCGTCTCGGAGCTGCACATGCAGGTCTCCATCGCCCTAAGCGGCGAACACCATTCGCTGGACGAGCTGCACGAAGCGTACCATGAAGCCACGCAGGTGGCGGATTACCAGCTTCTGGCCGGCGAACATGGAAAAACCGCTACCTATAGCCGCCTGTCCAGCCTGATGTCCGGGCCAAACGGCTGCCGGGAATTCCTGGCGCAAGTGAATAAGCTCTCCAATTCCATCCAGTCCGCCAATTACCAGCAGGCCGCAGCGCTTGTGAAGGAAATCGAAGAGTCCTGCTCCAAACATCCGGCCGCAATGCCCCAGGCAAAATTGCAGATCTTCTATTTGACGGACGCCATCCTGCTCTCCCTTTCGGACAGCGACCTCGACCCGGAACTCCTGAACCATCTGCAAAACGCGGAAACCTTCCGCAAGCCGCGCAGCATTGATTCCCTGTGCCAGTGTACATACCGTATCTTCGCCTATCTGGACGCGAAAAAAGAACAATCCCGCCCCCAGGGGAAGCGCATTGAGCAGATCACCCAATACATACGGGAAAATTACCAGGACATCAACCTTTCGGCGAGCGCGGTGGCCGAACATTTCCACATCAGCCTGCCGGTGCTCTCCAACCTGTTCAAATCCGAACTCAACGTGGGGTTCCTGGATTACCTGCACAAATTCCGCATTGAGCGCGCCAAAGAGCTGATCGTCCACACCGACCACACCATCGGCGACATCTCCGCCATGGTGGGGTATGCCAACTCGATCACCATGAACCGCGCGTTCAAACGATATGAGGGCGTGACCCCCGGCTGGTACCGGCAATCGGCGTCCTCCCACGCGGCGGCCCAAAAGGGGGCGGGGGACGTTTCGCCCTGACCGTCCGCCGGGACGCCCGCGCGCCTTCTCCGGCGGCTGCGCGCCCATGGGCTGGGGGAAGGCGCCGCCCTGCAAAGGCGGCTTTTTGGAATGCAGGGAAAAAATTTGGTAACCCTAGTGTAACAGATGCGGCGGCGGCCTGTCCCGCGAAATATGGGGGAGCCCGCCGCAACGCTATTTTCCCCCTGCAAACGGCGAGGCGTCCCGCCTGGGCGCCCTTTAAGCGGACCCTCTGCGGGGGCAACGATCTTGCGGGCCCGTGCAGGGCCCCTGTGGAAAGGATTTGATCATATGCCGACCTTTAACGCGCTCTACGGCCGCCTAGTGCGCGCCTCCGTAAAAGGCAAGAGCGAAGAGGAGCTGGAAAAGCTCCGCCAGGAGGATTTTGACCCCCATCACCTCGACTGCCTGCTGAACCCGGAAAAATACCCCACGGTCTGGCGCGTGGGCGACTGCAACTGCTCCAAAGAGGAGGCGGCCAACTGCGCCGGGAAGTGCCTGTTCGACGCGCTCTACACCGACGAAAACGGCAATGTACAGGTGAACAGCAAGATGTGCGTGGGATGCGCCGCCTGCGTGGAGCGCTGCAAAGCGAAAAACCTGGTCGAAAGCAAGGACATCCTGCCCACGCTCGACCTGATCCACCGCGGGGGCGCGCCGGTCTACGCCATTGTCGCGCCGGCGGTCATCAGCCAGTTTTCCGATGAGGTCACGCCCGGCAAATTGCGCACGGCGTTCAAAGCGCTGGGCTTTGCGGGCATGGTGGAGGTCGCGCTCTTTGCCGACATCCTGACCCTGAAAGAGGCGCTGGAATTCGATGCGAACATCCTCACCGACCAGGACTACCAATTGACAAGCTGCTGCTGCCCGATGTGGATCGCCATGCTGCGGCGGGTCTATCAAGAACTGATGCCGCATGTGCCCGCGGCGGTCTCGCCCATGGTGGCCTGCGGCCGCGCCATCAAGCGCTTGGAGCCCGGGGCAAAGGTGGTCTTTATCGGCCCGTGCCTGGCGAAAAAATCCGAAGCGCGCGAGCCCGACATTGCGGACGCGGTGGATTATGTGCTCACCTTCCAGGAGGTGCGCGACCTCTTCGACTTTGCGGACATCCACCCGGAGATGATGGCGGAGGACAACCGGGAGCATTCCTCGACGGGCGGCCGCATCTACGCGCGCGCCGGGGGCGTGAGCCAGGCGGTGCAGGACTGCGTGCAGCGCCTGAACCCGGGCCGCAAAATCAAGGTGCATGCGGTGCAGGCCAGCGGCGTCCCCGCATGCAAACAGCTTCTGAACGACCTCAAGGAGGGGAAGCTGGACGCCAACTTCCTGGAGGGGATGGGCTGCGCCGGGGGGTGCGTGGGCGGCCCCCGCGCACTGATCGGCAAGGAGCTTGCCCGGGACAACGTCAACCGGTATGGGGAAGAGGCCCCCACGCCGACGCCGGTGGACAACCCCTATGTGATCGAGCTGCTGCACCGGTTGGGATTCCCAACCGTGGAAAGCCTGCTGGAGAACGACACCCTCTTTACCCGCACATTTTAACGTGCGGGGAAAGGCAACCACGCGGCGCCTGTGCGCAGCCTTCCTCCCTTTTGGATACGCTCCGCCACAGGGCCATGCAGGTGCGGGGCGGCCCTGCGTAGCCCTCGCCGGCCTGGCCGCGCAAACCGGCCGGGCTTTTGCCGGTTGGGCCGTCTTGCGCCCACCGTACATATCCCTTTCGGCCAACCCAACGCCATCAAAACCGGCCCCGGTCTCCCGCTACGCCCATACAGGGGCGGGCCCGCTGGAAAAACGGCCGGAGGTCTCCCAGGCGTCTCTTCCGGCCCCCTTTCGAAAGCCTTCTCATATAGAAATTTATTTGTAAAAATCCCATTTTTGCAATAACCCTCCCGCGGGGCGCGCGGCCCTTTCCAGCCGGATAAAACGCCCTGCCATAAATTTATCTATGGGTTCTATATTAAAACTTTTCAAGTTGAAAATGGATTTTATGTGTTCTTTCTAAATGATTTCTATAAAAAATAAATTTTTTTAGAGAAAATGGTGCTATTTGTACATATTTAATTTAATATTAGAATTATTTGTCGAATCGTTGCGTGTATAATAAAAGAAATTACCAGATCCTTTACCAATCATTTCATTTTAGATGGGTGGGAAAAACATGAACGAATACAATACCCGGAAAAGCATCAATCAAGAAAAAAGCCAACTGATCAACCGCGCGCTGGTGCTCGACCTTTTGCGGCAGGAGGGGATCTGTTCGCGCGCCACGCTCTCCCAGCTGTCCGGCCTGAAACAGGCCACGATCACCAACATCATCAATGAATTCATTGCCTGTGGCCTTGTGATCGAAACCGGCCTGATGAGCGGCAGCAAGGGCCGCCGTTCCATCGGCATTTCCCTGAACGACCAAAAGTACAAGGTGATCGGCATCCGCATGACGCGCAGCGCGTTCTATCTGTGCCTGGCGGGCCTGTCCGGAAAATTGTACGGCGTCAAGCAGTACAAAATAGGCCCCAAGGAAAACGTACAGATCACCATCACGCGCATCCGCACCGCCATCTACACCATGCTGCAGGAAAACACCGATACGGAGATCCCCGTGGTCTGCATGGCGATGCCCGGCCCGTATTATGAGGAACGGGACAGCATCTTCTTTGTCACGGAGCTGGCCGGCTGGCACAATTTCCCAATTAAGGATGCGTTGACAAAGGACTTCACCGTGCCGATCCAGATTGTCAACGACGCCAACGCGGGCGCTTTTGCACAATTGTGGTATCGCAGCAAGGAATACGGCATCCGGAACATGATCTATGTCCTGGCCGGGCAGGGGGTCGGCTGCGGCATGATCACAGATGGCAAGCTGGTTTTGGGCCACCGCGGCCTCGCGGGGGAATTTGGCCACAACACCATCAATTTCAACGGCCCGCGCTGCGAATGCGGCAACTATGGCTGCTTGGAAAAGTATTGCTCCTTCATCGTCCTGTGCGAAAACATCGAGAAGCGCATCCGGAACGGCGAGTCCTCCATGCTCACGCCCGACGACCTGAGCACTGCAAAGATTTCCGAGGCGGTGCGCGCGGGCGACACGGTTGCGCGCGAGGAGTATGAGAAGGTCTGCGGGTTCCTGGCCATCGGGATCATCAACCTCATCAACCAGTTCAACCCGGGCCTGATTGTCATCGGCGACGAGCTGACCCAGGTGGACGGCGAGCTGCTCCTCTCGATTGTCCAAAAGCGCGTACACGACTGCGTCAATCCGCTGATCTGCAACGAACTTGTGATCGAGCTCGATTCCATGCCGGAAAACCCCGTATTGATGGGTGCGGCAGCCATCGCGGCCCAGCAGGTGCTCTCCGACCCGGGCAAGCTGATGGATATGCCGGAGGAAAAATAAGGCTTTCCGTAGGGAACTGGAAACCCGCCCCCTTTTGCAAAAGGGCGGGCTTCTTTGTAGGGGTGGGAACGCCCCTTTGCAAGCTCTTGCGGCGGCCGGGGAAAGGATCGGGGGACCTATGTACCGGAAAAGCACATTGGAGGATTGCAGGGCAATCTATCAACTGATCTGTGAACTGGAGCAGAAAGAACTGCCCTACCAACGGTTTTCGGAAATTTACTATCAGCAGATACAGGACAGCCGCTATTACTGCCTGGTCTATGAGTACAACGGCTCCGTGGTCGCGGCACTGAACCTGCGCATGGAGGAGCAGCTGCATCACACGGAACGCATTGCGGAGATTTTGGAATTCTCCGTTGCGGAATCCTGCCGGGGCAAAGGGGTCGGCAGGGAGATGTTCGACCGCGCCTGCCAAATGGCCAGGAAGCGGGGCTGCTCCCAAATCGAAGCGGCCACCAACCAGCTGCGCGAAGGCGCGCACCGCTTCTACCTGCGGGAGGACATGCACAATTTCCATTACAAATTTTCCAAGCGGCTGTATGGGGAAAATGCTTCGGAGAATATCCTGGGCAGGTAAGCCTTTTTGCAGGGCAGCCGCAAGGGCGCCCGCTGGGAAAGCGGGGAAGCGGCAAACGCCAAAGGGCGGCTGGGAAAGAACCGCTGGGAAAGCATGGCACAAAAAAGACGGCGTCCAAGGGGGTATGCACCCGCTTGGACGCCGTTTCGGTTTTTCTGGAAGGGTTGGCCTGTGGAAGCGGCGGCTTCCATCCGATTGTGCAGCGCCCTCCGTCCCCATGCAGAAGGGAAAGGGGAGGGCTGTTGCCCGCAGGGGCGGCCCTGCGGGCAGCGCGTCAAAACGTCCAATGCCTGCAAACCATCGGCGTATAGCGAATCCCGTTTTCCTCCCGCTCGCCCCCAAGCGGCACAAACCCAAACCGCCGGTAAACCTCCACCGCATAGGGGGAGGAATGCACCGTCATCTCCGGATAGTCTGCGGCGGATGCCATCGCGTGCAGCAGCGCCCTTCCCACGCCGCGCCGGTGCCACTCCCGGCGCACAAAGAACAGGCTGATGTGCGGCCCGCTCGTGGCCAGCACGCCGATAAGCCGGCCGCCCTCCCAAGCGCCAAAGAACTGTTGCCGGGCCATCTCCTCCCGGTTTTGAAGGAACGACCGGAATTCCTCCACGCCCTGCGCGGAGTAGACCGGCGCTTCAAACGCGCAGAATACCTCCCACACCAGTTGCAGCGCTTCCTCCATCTCCGTCTCCCGGAGCTGCCGGATCTCCATCCAAACCCATCCTTTCTCCCAAGGGGATCTTTTTGCATGACCGGGGCCATCCCCGGGGTTCAACCGCGCTCCGCGGCCCGCCCGGGGCGGCAAACCGGGCCAAGCCCTATTGGGCGTCCCGGAACAGGTCCTCCGGGAGCACCAGGTTTTCCTTCGGCACCTTTTCCCAGGAAAACAGGGGGAGCAGGTCGCGCGGGCGGGCGGGACGCGGATGGGGGAGAAGCCCCGCAAGATAGGCCACCCGGCCCACGATCTCCTCGCCGGAAAACCCGCGCGCCCGCAGAGCGCCCAGGTCCAGGTCGTGCTCCCGCTTGGAAAGCCGCCGCCCATCCCGCGCCAGCAACAGCGGGACATGGATGTATTGCGGGGGACTCGCACCGAACAGGCGGTAGAGATACATTTGGCGCGGCGTGGAGGACAGCAGGTCCCGGCCGCGCACCACCTGGGTGACCCCCATGGCGATGTCGTCCAACACCACGGCCAGCTGGTAGGCGAACACGCCGTCCGACCGGCGGAGGATGATGTCCCCGCATTCGCGCGCCAGGTTTTGTTCCACAGGGCCATAATGCCCATCCACAAACCGCACGGCCTCGTCCGGCAGCCGCAGCCGCACCGCCGGGGCGCGCAGGCGGGCCTGCGCTTCGATCTGTTCCGCGGCCAGCCCCCGGCACCGGCCGGAGTAGATTGTTTCCCCGTCCGAATTGTGCGGCGCTTCCGCGGCATGGAGCTGGGCGCGCGTGCAAAAGCAGGGGTAGAGCAACCCCTGTTTTTCCAATTGCGCGAGCGCTTCCGCATAAAGCCCCGTCCGCCCGCTCTGGTAATACGGCCCGTTCGGTCCCCCCGCCGAGCCGCCCTCGTCCCAGTCGAACCCCAAAAAGCGCAGGTCGTCCTCCAATTGGTCCGCCAGCGCCCGGGAGGTGCGGTCCGGGTCGAGGTCCTCCATGCGCAGGACCATGCGGCCCCCCGCCGCGCGCGCCGAAAGCCACGCCAGCAGGGCGCTCAGCAGGTTCCCCACATGCATGCGCCCGCTGGGGGAGGGTGCAAACCGCCCGGTGATCCTGTTTTTCCCTTCTATGTCCATCGTTTCCCTCCAACGCCGTTGTTCCCGTCCAGTATACCATATACGGGCCTTTTGCGGTAGGTTCCGGCCGCCCCAGAACTTTTTTTATTTTCTTTTGACTTATATAAGGCAAAACGCTATAATAAAACAAACAGAAATTCGCATAGGATTCCTCAAAAAATAGATAAATTGGAAGAACAGTGGCGCGAGACGGGATAGCCGGGTATTTTTTACATCCGGCGGGCCACCTCTTTTCCGATCCGGCAGCCGTCCGTTTTCACGCTCGGAAGAAGCTTCTCATGGTCTGGGAATCCTTTAAGATGTCAGGGGGAACCAAAATGGTGGACAATCGATCGATCAGGCCGACGGAGCTGCCCGCACAGCCGGGGTTGGTCCGTCTGATGTGCGACGGCATTCCCGGCGGGATTTTCCGCTGTTTGCCCGACCCCGTTTGGACCATTTTGGAGGTAAGCCGCGGGTTTTTAAACCTGTTCGGTTATACGGCGGAGGAGATGCGGGAAAAATTTCACAACCATTACCTGGACATGATCCACCCGCACGACCGCCGGGCCGTCACCCGCGCGTTTCAGAAGCATATGGAAACCGGAACGGACCACTGCCTGGAATACCGGGTCAAGCACCGGGATGGGCATACGCTCTGGATTTTGGAGCAGAGCCATCTGATGCAGCGGGATGGCGAGCCGGATACGCTCTGCTGCACCTTGACGGACATCACCGAGGGCAAAAAGCTCCAAGAACAGCTGCGCCTCAGCCTGGAACGCCATCAGATCCTCATTGACCAGACGGACGACATCATCATCGAATGGAATATGGAGACGGATTCCTTTTTCTGCTCCCCGAAGTGGGAGACGAAATTCGGCTACATGCCGCAGAGGGAGCATATCACAAGGCATATCCTGCACGGCGATTCCCATATCCACCCGGAGGACCGGCAGCGCGTGGCCGAGGCCCTGCGCTCCATCCGGCGGGGCGCGTTGCACAGCGACCTGGAGTTCCGCATCTGCACGGCGGACGGGCGGTACCTCTGGTGCCGCGCGCGCATGACGGTGCAGACCAGCCAGGCCAACCATCCCGTCCATGCCATCGGCCTGCTGGTCGATATCGACAGCGAAAAGCGGCAGGCCGAAAAACTGCTGGAGATCGCCCAGCGCGATCCCCTGACCAACCTGCTGAACAAGGTGGCCTCGCAAAAACGCATCGAGGAGTATCTCAACACTGCGGCGGACGGCGATTGTTCGGCGCTCTTAATCGTCGATCTGGACAATTTTAAGCATATCAACGACAGTATGGGACACCTGGTGGGGGACGCCATCCTGGTGGACGCCGCACAGCGCCTGAAAACGCATTTCCGCAGCACCGACACGGTGGGGCGGCTCGGCGGGGACGAGTTCATCATCCATATCCAAAACATCCAGGATGTTTCCATCGTTCAGAAAAAGGCGGAACAGTTGATCCTCGAGCTGGGGGACATCGAGACGGTGAACAACGGCATGGAGAATTCCCCCAGCATCGCCCTCTCCTGCAGCATCGGGGCCGCGATCTATCCCAAACATGGGAAAAGCTTCAAAGAACTGTACCGCCACGCGGACCTGGCGCTCTATCAATCCAAAAAGAACGGGAAAAACCAGTACAACGTCTACGACGGCTCCTACCAGCAGGAGCGCATTTTGCGCCCTTACACCCAGCCGGCGTCCATCCCCGAGGAAAAAGTGGATGCGGACGGGACGGGCAACCTTCTCGACTACCTTTCCGAGCATTGCTTCCACATCCTGTACCACTCCCGCGACGTAGAGACAGCGGTCCAATCCATCTTGGAGATGGTAGGGAAGAAGTTCAACGTCAGCCGGTCGTATATCTTTGAGGACAGCGAGGACGGGAGCTATTGCCGCAATACGTTCGAATGGTGCAACGAGGGCATCTCCCCGCAAATTGACAACCTGCGCTGTATCTCCTATGAAAAGGATTTAAACAACCGTTACCGGGATAACTTCAATGAGGAGGGCATCTTCTACTGCCGCGACATCCGCCTTTTGGAGGAAGAGCCCTATGCCATCCTCGCCCCGCAGGGGATCAAGGCCCTGTTGCAGAGCGCCATCTACGACAACGGCGTGTTCCGCGGGTTTGTCGGGTTTGACGATTGCTCCATCAACCGGTTTTGGACGCAGGACCAGGTGGACGCGCTGGCGTTTATCTCGGAGATCCTGAGCGTATTCCTCTTGAAGCACCGCGCCCAGCAGCGCACCGTACAGGCCGAGGAGTCCATCCGCTCGATCCTCGAAAACCAAAGCACCTGGATCTACCTGATCGACCCGAAGTCGTATGAATTGCTCTATGTGAACCGCTGCCTGGGCCAGATCTTCCCGAGCGCGCAAATCGGCATGCACTGCTACGAAGCCTTTTTCAGGCGGGACCATCCCTGCACGGAATGCCTGTTCCGGAAACTGACGGAGAAAAACCAGAGCCTTTTGCAGGAGGTCTACCATCCGTCCCTGGACCTCTGGCTGATGACCGACACCTCCATGGTGACCTGGCACAACCGGCCCGCCGTCCTGATGTGCTGCTTTGACATCACCCCCTATAAAAAGGCCGGGACGAACGACCTGCTGGACAAGAACCTCCGTCCCTGAGCGGGCGGAGGGGGAGGGCCGGCAAAGCCGGGCCGCTCCGCGCCCCGAGGCCAAAACCGTGCGGCACCAAAAACGCCTTGCAGCCAGCCCATACGGCGCTGGTGCAATCGCCATACATACGCAGAAAAGCGGCGTCCTTTTGAGCCTGAAACGCTCACAAAGGGCACCGCTTTTTTTGTTGCTTTTTGCATATGCAATTTTATGAAAGCTTTCCCGATTTCTATTCGGGTTCTTGGAGCCCCAACGGCCAAGGGCCGTTGGTTTCCTTTTGGGGTTTCCTTACTTCAAAACCTCCACCTGGCCGTCCTCCACGAAAAGCGCCTGGTGGTCGTCGATGACCTTCAGGTCCAGCGTGGAAGCGTACGCGGCCACAATCTGTTCGACCGCCGCCCCGTACTCCGGGTTGCCCCGGTGCGGCACCGGATACCATTCCGTCAGATGCAGCCCCGTATAGTCCTGTAATCCCGGCGCTTTCCCGGGGTCGTCCATCGCAGACGAATAGGCGATGTCCGGGGCCGCGGCGATGGCGCCCGCCGATTCCCCGATATAGGGCTTCCCCTTGTGGACCTCCTCGCGGATCAGCCGGTCCGCGCCGCTCTGTTTCAGCGCTTGCAGCAGGAAAAAGGTATTCCCACCCGCGATGTAGATCAGGTCATTTTTTTGCAGCGCCCTTTGGATGGCCGCATAGGGGGCGGTGGAGACCTCCACTTCGTCCACAACCAGCCCCATCTGTTCCAAATTCTGCTTTTCCAGGGCGGCCCAATCGCCCGGTTCCTCCGCAAGGCTTGCCGTGGGGATATAGGCGACCGATTTCCCTTTGTAATCGGGCATCACCCGCTGCAAGAGGTGGGAGACATTTTGAAACATGGATACCAGTAGCAATTTTTTCATCGCTTTTTCCTCCCTGTAAACAAACCTCGCCGGTTTGATGGGCATTCCGATACCGCGAAGCGTCTATAAGGCGCCCGGTTTCCAGCCCTGCGTGCGAAAGCGCAGCCGCCCATCCCATGGGATATGTGGAGGAAGGGCCGTTTCAAAAATGCAAGTTTCGGACGCATTTTATTTACAACTCGTAATTTTTAAAACTATTTTACGGATTGTTATAGCTTTTTCTGCTCCACCAGGCGGGCGGCCTTTAAAACCAGCACCTGGGTCTTCGCGTCTTTGATGGTGTTGTCCATCACCATCTCCACCGCCTTTTGCAGCGGGATGCGCTCGACCTCCAGGAATTCGTCCTCGTCCAGCTGCGATTCCCCGTACCCCGTGATCCGGCAGGCATAGAGGTGCAGGATCTCGTCGCAATAGCCGGGCGTGGGGTAGAGCAGCCCCAGGTTCAAATACTGCTCCGCGGTGGTGCCGGTCTCCTCGCGCTGCTCGCGCTTGCAGGCTTCAAAGGGGTCCTCGCCGCGCTCCAATTTCCCGGCCGGGGCCTCCAACACCACCTCCTGGTACGGATAGCGGAATTGCCGGACAAAGAGCATCTCGTCCTGTCCCGTGAGCGCCGCCACGCACACCCCGCCGGGATGCATCACCAGCTCGCGCTTGGATTTGGCGCCGTTTTCGAGCTCCACGTCGTCCACGGCGACCTCGATGATCCGGCCCTTGTAGATATCCGTGCGGCCCAACTGCTTTTCGATCAATTTCATGGTCCGGCCTCCTTATTTAAAATACAAAACGTAATATAAATAATCTATAAAACAATTTGTATTTGACAAATTCATCACATTGTTGAAAACTCGGTTGATAATACTAAAAGTTAATCCGTTCTGCGCTTGCTCGCCGCCGCAAAAAGGCAAACGTCCCTTCCGGCCCATTTGCAAAAGGAAGGCCCAAAAAGGGAAATGCGGGGCTTTGCGCAGTAAAAAATATACTTTACGAATAAAATAACATACATATTACAAATTGGAATATGTATTTGCCCGTCCTATGATGGGCGGCATAGCATGCCTCCCCTTATCCCTCGAAGTGATACGTATAGTTCGGGTCGATGGCATACAACTCTTCGTAAAGCTCCACCGCCCGGCTGCGGTAATAATCCATCACCCGGCTGGCCTCATCGACCTGCGCCATGGTGCCGCCGACCGCCTGGGCGTCGGCGCGGAATTCCTCCAGGGCCGCTTCGGTCCCGTCGCTCCACGCCTGCTGCTCGCTCTCAAGCGTAGCCTTGCGGTCGTCCGAGACCTTTTCCAGCAGGGTTTCGTAGGCATACGCCACCTCTTCGCGCCAGATCTCCGCGTATTTCTGGGAGACCTCCACCATATCCTTGTTGGAGATCGCCTGGTTGTTGTCCTGGATATACGCCTGGTCGATCGGGTTGTCCGCGAATTTCTCGTCAAAACCCGGGTTTTCCGTCTCCACAGGCAGCACCTGGCCGGGGCTGTCCTCCGGCGGCTCCGGCGCGGGCTCCGTGGAGCTCTCCGGCGTGGACGGCGCTTCGCCGTCCGGCTGCGGGGCGGGCGCCGGGGCGCTCTCCTCGGAAGAAGCGCTGGACGTGGGCGCGGAGCTGCTGCCCGGCGGGTCCTCCGTGCCGTTGTCCCCCGTACACCCCACCAGGGCGGCAAACCCGACGGCCGCCGCCAGCAGAATGGCAATCCATTTATTCTTCATTGCTGTTCTCCTGTTCCGATGGTTCCTCGGTCAAATCCTCGTCCCCGGCGTCGCCGTCGTCCTCCGGCAGATCGTCCGGTTCCTCGTCCTCTTCGTGGGCGGTCCGCGCCAGGGTGACAACGCGGCTTCCTTCGTTCAGGCGCATCACGCGCACGCCCTTGCTGGGCCGCGCGCACTCGCGGATGGAATTCGCGCGGATGCGGATGATCACGCCGTCCGATGCGATCAGGATGACGTCGTCGTCCAGGTCGACCACCTTGATGGCGGCCACGTCGCCGTATTTCTCCACGTGGTAGTTGGTCAGGCCCTTGCCGCCGCGCGACTGGATCCGGTAGTCGTCGGTGGAGGAGAGGCGGCCGTAGCCCGTCTCGCTGACGGTCAGGACCAGCCCGCCCTCGCGGACAACGCTCATGCCGACCACGCAGTCGCCCTCCTTGAGCGTCAGGGCCTTGACGCCGCGGGCCGTGCGGCCCATGGCGCGCACGTCGTTCTCGCTGAAGCGGATCGCCATGCCCTTCTTGGTCGCGACCAGCAAATCGTCGCTGCCGTTGGTCAGGCGGACCCAGCACAGCTCGTCGCCCTCGTCCAAGTCAATGGCGATCACGCCGCCCTTGCGGGTGGTCTGGAACGCGGAGAGCGGGGTGCGCTTGATGACGCCTCTGCGCGTGACCATCACCAGATAGCCGTCCTCGTCGAGCTTTGGCACGCGGATCATGGACGTGACCCGCTCGTCCTGGGCGATCGGCAGCAGATTGGCGATGTTCATGCCCTTGCTGGTGCGCGCGCCCTCCGGCACCTCATAGCATTTCAGGCGGTAGACGCGGCCCAGGTCCGTGAAGAACATCACATAGTCGTGGCTGTTGATGACGAACATCTCGGTGGCCACGTCCTCCTCCCGGCGCGTCATGCCGGAGACGCCGCGGCCGCCGCGCCGCTGGGTGCGGTAGGTGTCGGCCTTCTGGCGCTTGATATAGCCGAAGTTGGTCAACGTCAGCACGCATTCCTCCTCCGGGATCAAATCTTCGATGTCCACTTCGCCGCTGATCGCCGCGATTTCGGTGCGGCGCTCGTCGTTGAACTTCGCTTTGACCGCGAGCGCCTCCTCCTTGACAATGGCGAGCACGCGGCTCTCGTTGGCAAGGATGTCCTTCAGGTCTTCGATCTTGAGGTGCAGCGCTCCCAGCTCGTCCTCCAGCTTCTGGCGATCCAGGCCGGTCAGCGCGCCCAGCTGCATCTGCACGATGGCCTGCGTCTGCACATCGTCCAGGCCGAACCGCTCGGTCATGCGCTGGCGCGCCTGGGCGCGGTCCTTGGAGGTGCGGATGATCGAGACCACTTCGTCGATGAAATCGACCGCAATTTTGAGGCCCTCCAGGATATGCGCGCGGTCCTCGGCCTTTTTGAGCTCAAAGCGCGTGCGGCGTGTGACGACGTCCTCCTGGAAGTCGATGTAATTCTGCAAAATTTCCTTGAGCGTCAAGGTCTTTGGCTCGCCGTTCACAATGGCCAGCATGATGACGCCGAAGGTCGTCTGCATCTGCGTAAATGTATAAAGCTTGTTCAGCACAATCTGCGGGGAGGCGTCGCGCTTGACCGTGATGACAATGCGCATGCCCTGGCGGTCGGAGTGGTCCTCCACGTTGGAGATGCCGTCGATGCGCTTTTCCTTGACGAGCGTCGCAATGCTCTCGATCAGGCGCGCCTTGTTCACCTGGTAGGGGATCTCCGTGACCACAATGCTGAACCGGCCGTTCTTTTCCTCCTCGATTTCCGCGCGCGCGCGCACCGTGATGCGGCCGCGGCCCGTCGCATAGGCCGCACGGATGCCCGCACGCCCCATGATGATGGCACCGGTGGGGAAGTCCGGCCCTTTGATGTACTGCATCAGCTCGTCGAGCGATGCGTCCGGGTGGTCGATCAGGCAGCACATACCGTCGATGACCTCGCCCATATTGTGCGGCGGGATGTTCGTCGCCATGCCGACCGCGATGCCCGTGGACCCGTTGACCAAAAGGTTCGGGAAATGGCTGGGCAGCACAACCGGCTCTTTCAGGCGGTCGTCGTAGTTCGGCATGAAATCGACGGTTTCCTTGTCGATGTCCTGCAACATCTCGACCGCAATTTTGCTCATGCGGCTCTCCGTATAACGGTAGGCAGCGGGCGGGTCGCCGTC
Source organism: Anaeromassilibacillus sp. 1001302B_160321_C8 (assembly GCF_015554745.1). NCBI lineage: Bacteria > Bacillati > Bacillota > Clostridia > Eubacteriales > Acutalibacteraceae > Anaeromassilibacillus > Anaeromassilibacillus sp. 1001302B_160321_C8. The sequence continues at coordinate 53,365 of NZ_JADNJD010000011.1, forward strand.
CACGGAACCGAAGTTGCCGTGTCCGTCCACCAGCATATAGCGCATGGAGAAGTCCTGCGCCAAACGCACCAGCGCGTCGTAGACGGAGGCGTCGCCGTGCGGATGGTACCGGCCCAGCACCGAACCGACGGTATCCGCGCATTTGCGGTACGGCTTGTCGGGGCTCAGGCCGTTCTCATACATCGTGTAGAGGATGCGGCGATGCACGGGCTTGAGCCCATCGCGGACGTCCGGCAGCGCGCGGGACACGATGACCGACATCGAGTAATCCAAAAAGGACTTCTTGATCTCCTTTTCCAGATCTACGTTAATAATGCGATCGTTTTCCTGCATGTCTTGCATTGTAGAAACCAATCCTTTCTTTCGAGCCTACGGCGATCCCATGGACCGCTTTATCAAAAAACAACTTGTTGATCTTCTTGAAATGGGGCGCGCCTTCACTTCTGCGTCTGCCCGCCGGTTGGGAACAGCGCATGGAGCTTCTGCACATCCTCCGGGGAGAGCGCCCGCTTGGGGACATACCGCGATTCGCCGGGCCCCAGCCGCAGCAGGAGGATGCGGCCATCCTCCCAAACCGAGAGCATCGCATAGGGGAGGGACGCCGCATAGCGGTCCGATTTCACGTCCACATGGTCCGCAAAAAAGGACAGGGACTGCGCGGTCATGCGCTCCCCGGCGTGGTCGTAAAACGACTGCGCGCGGCTGCGCACCAGCAGGGGCTGGATGGAATCGTGGAAAAAGCCCACCGCCAGGCCCAGCAGCACCAAAAGCGAGAAAAATACCGTATTCTGCGGGTTCCCCACGCCGAAGAGCAGGCAGAGCACAAAGCCCGCCACCACCAGCACAAACCCGGCGGCGCGCAGGAACAGCCGCTCGCCCGGCGACGCGGCCGCATTGCACGCGGCGATCTGATAATCGGCATAATCCTGTTTGGTCGGTAAAAAGCTGACCGAGAGCAGCGGTGTCTGTTGTTCCATTTGTCCTCCTATCCCGGTGCGTGCTGGGCCACGGGACCGGCCCCGCTTCGATGCACGGGGGCCAAAAAAGCCCTGCCTGGTGGTGCAGGCTTGCCCCAAGCGCCCGCGCCTCAAAGCGCACGCCGCCCGTTTCTGCCCGCCGGGAAAATTAAATTCATTTCCATATGTATATTTTAAAATAAATAATACAAATCGTATTTTTGGATTTCGTTTGTTCTGCTTGGATGCCTACATCCCTTCAAATGGGCCCTTGGACAGGATCTTCTTCACCAGTTGGACGAACGCATCCCCCGTGCCCCAATCGAAGTGGGTGAACGCACCAGTGCCGCCGCCCGCACCGATGGCGGACACCTGCACGGTGCCGCCGTGCCCGACCAACGTCAAGGTGAGGCTGGCGCGGCTGGCGTTGCGCATAAAATAGCGGTCGTACACACGGACGGCAACCTGCGTATCCCCCAAGTCGTATCTGGCAGTGCCGACCAGCTCCACGGAGGCGCCGCTCGCCAGAATTTCCTTCTCCAACAGGGACAAGACCGTGTAGAAATCCGCATCATGGAGTTCCTTCTCAAATTGTGCCATGGATTCCTTCCTCCTTAGTTTGCATATGGCCGGTTTGAAAGCCGCCGTACCGCCCGTCCCATCCGCTCCGATCGGCCAATTCCCGTTTGGCCCATCGGAACGGACGGCCGTCAGGCCGTAGGTCCCTCGCCCGGCGCTGCAAAGAGCTCCTGTTTCGAAAGGCCGTTTTTCCGCCCTTTCCGCCGCCAGACGGACTCCGCAGACATCCGGTACAAAACGCGCGGGAAATTCTGGGTGATATAGAGGTCTTCCGCCTGCCCGCCGGAAACGATGGCCTCCGCGAGCGTTTGGAGCGTCTGCCCGAGGCGCTTTTTGGGCCCGTGGCCCATGGGGATGTTTTGCGTCTCCGGCAGCATCCCGCCCCCGCCGGCGCCAATCCCCTGGCCCCAGCGCACCCCCGCACGGCGGCACCAATGGCGCAGCATGTGCAGCGCATGGGCGTTCTGATGGCCCTCATAAAACCCGGAGTTGACGAGCGCATAGGCTGTCCGCTCCTTCTGCGGCGTTTCCCGGAAATCCGCTTCCAATTGCAGCAGCGCGCCCACCATATGGGAGGGCAGGCCGTCCACATAGAGCGGCATGGCAAACACCAGCACATCGCAGGCGGCAATCCCGCGCAGCGCCTGTTCCGGGAGGGGGGCGGTCCGGATGACGTATTCCCGCACCGCTGCCTGCGGGGGCAATGCATCGCGCAGCCCCTGCAAGATCACCCAGGACGCGCTGTTTTTTCCCTTTGGGCTTCCGCAAATCAAAGCAATGTCCGTAGCAAATCCCTCCAATCCGGCGGCTGTTCCACAAAGCGCACCTCGTTGACCCGGCCATAGAGGTTCACCGCCATGGCCTGCACCCATTCCTGCGCGGTCCTTTGTTCCTCCGGCGTTGCCCCGCCGTAGAAGGCCACGGTCAAACCGTACGAATGATGGTACCGCTGGCGGTGGTGCATCTCCCCGTTTTTGATGACAAAATAGGGATGGACATACGAAATGCACCGGTCCAGCACATTTTTGACAAACGGGCCCGGCCCGCCAAAGCAGCACCGGCTCACAAGGACCAGCTCGCCGCTGTTGGCAAGATAGGCCCCTATATCCCGGTATGGGTCCGGGAGCACGCAGCGTCCGGGCGTTTTGATCCAGCAGCCGAAACAGCCGGTGCAGGGGCGGATCGTGCCGTTGTCCGAAAACACCGTGCCCGCAAAGGGGGGCTCCAGCTCCCGGACCGGTTCCGCCTGCTCCACATCCTGGATTACCAGAAAGCGATGGTTTTCACGCATCGATCGTTCCTCCGTTCCCCCGCCTATTGTTTGGCCCAGAGATACCGGTTGGCGAATTGTTCGCGCATATGGGCGGACACGGCCTCCCGCTGTCCGGGGGAAAGCTGCTTTTTATCGACAATCAGCAGATGCCGGTCCCAACCGCCCGCCACGACCAAATACGCGGGGCATTCATAGCATGCGTAATAATCGCTCCAATATCCGCTGATTTTTTCATAAGCGGTTTCACAGCAGACGCTGTCCCGGTAAAAGGCGATTTTGCAGCGCTGCTGCCAAAAGCGGTTCTTTTGGAAGACCGCCGCCGCGCGTTTCTGCATCCGCACCGGCTGGAACCAGAAAAAATAGGCCGCCAGCAGCACGCCCAAACAGCCCACGGCAATGGGAATCCAGGCCGTGGCGTATTGATACCGGTAGACCGGGATACAGGAAAACGCCAGGGCCGCCACGGTCAGCGCCGCCGCCGCGCGCACCCCTCTGCGGCTCCAAACCGAACGGTGGCTTTCCGCAAACACGGCCGCCTGCGCATATTCCTCCGCGGTGAGCGTCTGGTGCACCACCGCGATGGGTTCCCCCTCGTAAAACGTTGGCAAAGGGCAGTCCTCCTTCCGGTCAATCCTCCCGCGGCTGCGTGCCCGCCTGGATCATCGCCCGCACCTCCGGCAGGACCGAAGGTTCCACGCAGCGCATGGGGAGGATCACCATATCGTCGCCCTTGAAATACACGACGATGTTCTTCTGATAAATCGCGCTCTTGCACGAGCCGTCCAACGGGATCTCCCACTGGTTTTCCCCGCGGCCCATCTCGATCTTATGCGGATAGATCTCCATGCAGATTTCCTTGCCATTCGCATTGCGCTTGGCGTCCTGTTTGATGCGGATGTCCGGCAGGAAGATCATGATGAAGATCATCGCCGCGCAGACCGTGGCAAAAAACAGGTTGTCCGGGTTGCGTTTCAAAAAGAAAAAGACCAGGAATCCCAACAGCAGCGCGGAAAAGACCACCAGCTCGATGCGCATGCGCCGTTTGCGCCGTTTGCCAAACTGCGTGCCGCGCATACAGGTGCGGATCTCCTCCTCGGTCAGGACATAGGAGAGCTTCACGCCGGTGATGGTGTCTTTGTACTCCTGGTCGGCGCCCTCGGACACGATCTCCGCGTCGCTGCCGTCCCACTGGACGGCCTCCTCCTGCTCTTCATCCTCCAAAAATTCCGGTTCGGGGGCCTCAACCCCCTGGGGTTCCGGAGGCTGGGCGGTCTCTTCGTTTTCTTTCGTAAAGTCTTTCATGTAGGATTCTCCTTTGTATGTTCCGGCGCAATGCGCCATCGTACAGCCCGTATGCAGGGAACCGGCATGGGCCATTCAAACGAATTTTCTTCCGTCTGCCGGAGACCGGCAGCACAGGGGTTAAATGTCCAGGTTCTGGACGTACTTCGCATTCTTTTCGATGAACGCGCGGCGCGGTTCGACCTTGTCGCCCATCAGGATGGTGAAGGCCTCGTCCGCAGCGGCGGCGTCCTCCACCTCCACGCGCAGCATCGTGCGGGTTTCGGGGTTCATGGTCGTCTCCCAAAGCTGCTCGGAGTCCATTTCGCCGAGGCCCTTGTAGCGCTGGATCTCATACCCGCTGACCAGCTCCGCCATCAGCTTGTCGCGCTCCTTGTCGGAGAAGGCGTAATAGTGGTTTTTGCCCTTGCTCACGCGGAACAGGGGCGGCTGTGCCAGATAGATGTGGCCCTCCTCCACAAGCGGCTTCATAAAGCGGAAGAAGAAGGTCAAAAGCAGCGTGCGGATATGGGAACCGTCTACGTCGGCATCCGCCATGATGATGATCTTCCCATAGCGCAGCTTGGAAATATCGAATTCCTCGCCGATGCCGCAGCCCAGCGCCGTAACGACCGGCATCAGCTTTTCATTGCCGTACACCTTGTCGAGGCGCGCCTTTTCGACGTTCAGCATCTTGCCCCAGAGGGGGAGGATCGCCTGGTATTTGCGGTCGCGCCCGCCCTTGGCGGACCCGCCTGCGGAATCGCCCTCGACGATGTAGATCTCGGTCTCGTCGGGGTTGCGGCTCTGGCAGTCGGCCAGCTTGCCGGGCAGGGAGGCGGTCTCCAGCTCGGACTTGCGCCGCACCAGCTCGCGCGCCTTGCGCGCGGCCTCCCGCGCGCGGGAGGCGGACAGCGCCTTGTCAAAGATCGTGCGCGCCGTGGCGGGGTTCTCCTCCAGGTAGGTGGCCAATTTGTCGGACACCAGCTGGCTGACCAGCGTGCCGACCTCGGTGTTGCCCAGGCGCGCCTTGGTCTGGCCCTCGAACTGCGCGTCCTTGACCTTGATGCTGATGATCGCGGTCAGGCCCTCGCGCACGTCCTCGCCGGACAAGTTCTTGTCGTTGTCCTTGAGGATGTTGTATTTGCGGGCGTATTCGTTCATCACGCGCGTGAGCGCCCGCTTAAAGCCGTCCTCATGGGTGCCGCCGTCCGTGGTGTGGATGTTGTTGGCAAAGCTGAGCATCAGCTCGTTATAGGAGTCGTTGTACTGCATGGCGATTTCCGCTGTGGAGTTGTTGTCCGCCGCCGTGCAGGAGAAATGGATGATGTCGTCGTGGATGGGCTCCTTCTCCTTGTTGAGGAACTCCACAAAGCTGGAAATGCCGCCCTGATAGCAGTAGTTGTCCTGCAAAAGGTTCTCCGGGTCGCGTTCGTCCCGCAGCTCGATGTGTACGCCCGCGTTCAGGAAGGCCTGTTCGCGCAGGCGCTTTTGCAGCGTCTCATAGTCATAGACCGTGGTGTCCTTAAAAATCGACGCATCCGGCTTAAAGGTGACGGTGGTGCCGGTCTTGTCCGCCGGGCAGTCGCCGATGACCTCCAGGTCGCCGGTCGCCTTGCCGTATTCAAACCGCTGGTGGTAGATCTTCCCCTCGTGGTAGACCTCGACCTCCAGCCAGACGGACAGCGCATTGACCACGGACGCGCCGACCCCGTGCAGGCCGCCCGCGACCTTATAGCCGCCGCCGCCGAATTTGCCGCCCGCGTGCAGGATCGTAAAGACCACCGTGACCGCGGGCAGGCCGGTCTTGTGCTGGATGCCCACCGGGATGCCGCGCCCGTTGTCCGTGACGCGGATCACGTCGCCGGGCAGGATCACCACGTCGATCTTGTCGCAGTACCCGGCCAGCGCTTCGTCGATCGCATTGTCCACGATCTCATAGACCAGATGGTGCAGGCCGCGCGGCCCGGTGGAGCCGATGTACATGCCCGGGCGCTTCCGGACAGCCTCCAGCCCCTCCAATACCTGGATCTGGTTTTCGTCGTATGTCTGATTCGTTTGCAAGACTTCGTTTATATCCATGTTACATGATTCCCCCAATAACACACATAAAGGCTGCGGGACCTTTCCTGCCTGCGGCCGCAGCGGGCCCTGGTTTTCCCGGCCCTTTGGCCGCCCAAATCCGGCAGGCCGCCGCTTTTTCCGGCACATTCCCAGCCTGTTTCAAAAAACCTTCCGCGATGTTCAAAAGGCGCTATAACCGCCGGGCCGTCCGCGGATTCGGACGGCGCCCGGATTCCCCGCCGCTGGGTGCGCCCCTGGCCGTCCGGCCGGGCGCCTGGCTCTGCCGCTGGCCCCCGCGCGGAAGGTCCACGCGCTGCGTATCGTGCATCTGTCCCGGAGCCGGCGGCATCTTTGCCGGCTGGATGGGCCGCAGGCGGACAAAAAACGGGCTGATCAAAAAGAAAAGCAAAAACGGGACGGCGATCAGAACCAGGGAGGTAAAGCTGAATTCCTGCACCAGTGTCACAAACAGGACGAAAAACACCGCGCCGGCGATGGCTGCCACGGCCGCAAGCGGATAAAGCGCTTTATCCAGCGAGACGTTCGAGCATTCGCCGCATTTCCCGCAGCGGTATTCCCCCCGTGTTTTCAGAGCCCATGCGCGGAACCAGTTGACCTGTTTCCCGCAGTGCGGGCATTTTGGAAGCATGAGTCGCATGATGTTCCCCTTCTACTGTTTCAAACATTGGAAATTTCGTCGATGTACCCCGTCCGCTTCAACAGCGTGGACGAGGAAATCTGGGAGATATAGACCGTCTCCCGGTTCTGGCTGTCGCGGCAAAGCACAAAGGACTTCGGCAGCTCCATGCTGACGTTGACGACCTTTCCGGCCTTCTCCGCCTGCGCCAGGTAGTTCCGTGTGGTTTTGGAGATCGTCGAGGTCTCCATATTGAAGATGCCGACGATTTCGTCCATCTTAATCACCGTGTCCTGCCCCAGATGTAGGTACATAAAGTTCTCCTCTCCGCACTTCAAACAGCGCGCCTTCCTCCAGGCGCTTGACCGCGCCCGGCTCGCAGCACGTGAGAAACACCTGCCGCCCGTCCAAGCGGTTGAGCAGGTAATGCTGCCGGCCGGCGTCGAGCTCGCTCATCACATCGTCCAGCAGGATGACCGGCGCTTCGCCGCCCTCCTGCTCCAGCACATCGGCCTCGGCCAGCTTGAGCGCCAACACCAGGGAGCGCTGCTGCCCCTGGGACCCATAGGCCCGCGCAGAGACGCCGTCCACGGTGACCTCCAGGTCGTCGCGGTGCGGCCCCACCGTGGTGTGGCCGCTCTGTAGGTCGTCCCGGCGCGCCGCCGCCAATGCCTCCCTTAGATTTTCGGCGCTTTTTTGATACTGTATTCCAAATTGTTCCTTATTTTCCGAAATCCCCGCGTAGAGCTCCCGCGCGGGCGCCTCGATTTTTTGTATGTACGCCGCGCGCTCCCTTGCCACGGCGTCGCCGTACCGCGCGAGGCGGTCGTCCCAGATCTCCAGGGTATCCAAGAGCTCAGCGTGGCGCGGGATGTCTTTCAGCAGCGCGTTGCGCTGCACCAGCGTGTGGTGATACCGCGACAGAAGCGGCGCATAGGCCGGCTTTACCTGGCAGAGGGCCGCGTCGATGAAATTCCGCCGCAGCGCCGGGCCGCTCTTGATGAGGGAGAGGTGCTCCGGGGAGAACAGCACGGCGCGGAATTTGCCGACCAGCTCCGCGGGGGAGCGCTTCGGCACGCCGTTGAGCGACGCGCTGCGCCGCCCGTTCTGGATGGTGAGCTCCGCCTCCTGCTCGCGCTCCTCGCTGTAAAATTGCAGGTGCAGCGCCGCCTTTTCCTGGCCGAAGGCCACCAGCTCGCCGTCGCGCGCGCCCCGGAACGAGCGCCCGCCGGTAAACAGCCAGACCGCCTCCAACAGGTTGGTTTTCCCCTGCGCATTCCTGCCGTAGATGACGTTCATCCCCGGGCAGGGGGTGAGGCTTCCCGCGCAGAGGTTGCGGTAGTGTTCAAACGCCAGACTCTGTATTTTCAGAACTACACACCTCGTAACATACGTTGTTATAGACCGCCTGGTCGCCGGGCCGCATCTTTTTCCCGCGCATGGTACACGGCTCGCCGTTCACCTGCACGTTCCCGGCCTGGATCTCAAATTTCGCCTGCCCGCCCGTATCCACGGCGCCGCCGCGTTTGAGCAGGGCGTCCAGGCGGATGAACTCTGTGTCGATCGAAATGCTTTCTTTCTTCATAGATCGGTCTCTTTTCTGTAAAATATGGGCTGCGTGCTGCGCAGGCAGCCGCGCCGGTTTTTTCGCAAACGCCGGGCAAAGCGGGGCGTCAGCTGTCGCTCTTCAGGCGGACCGGAAGCACCAGGAACAGGAAGGCGTTCCCCTCCCGCGGGAGGACCTTCATCGGGCTCAAGGGGCCGTTCAGCTGCACCTTGACCTCGTCGCCCTCCGCGTTCCGCAGGGCGTCGAGCAAATACCGGTTGTTAAATCCAATCTCCACATTACTTCCTGTAATCTGCGCTTCGAACTGGTCGTTCGCGCGCCCCATGGAGGTGGAACAGGACAGCTTGATCTCATTGTCCTCAAACAGGCAGCGCACCGGGCTCTTCAGGCGGTCGGTGATCAGAAGCGACACGCGCTCCACGCTCTCGATAAAGCTGCGCGTGTTGACCAGCACCTCGGTGCTGCTTGCGGCGGGGATCGCCGCCTTGTAATCGAGGAATTCGCCCTCCAAAAGCCGGGAGATCACCGTATAATTCCCGATCTTAAACAGGATATGGCGGCGCCCTACGACCAGGGAAAGGGTCTCTTCCTCGCTGTCGCTGAGCAGCTTCGTCACCTCGTTGAGCGTCTTGCCCGGGACCACAAAGCTGGCCTCTTCGTTTGCCTGCACCGGCTCCTCGCGGATCGCCAGGCGGTACCCGTCCACGGATACCAGCCGCAGCGTGCCGCCGCCCAGCTCAAACAGGGTCCCCGTGTGGATGGGCTTTGCGTCCGTGTCCGCCACGGCAAAGATCGTCTGGCGGATCATGCTCTTGAGCATGCTGTGCGGCAAATCGATCGTGGTCTCCCCGGTGATCGAGGGGATTTCCGGATACTCCTCCGCCGGGATGCCGACGATCGAAAATTCGCTCAGGCCGCAGGTGATCGCGGTGATGTTCTTTTCATCGGACGCGATGCAGACCTGCTCCCCGGGGAGGCGGCGCACGATATCGCCGAACAAACGTGCGCTTAAGACCAGGTTGCCGGGCTCCTCCACAGAGGCTTCGATCGTGGTGGTCATGCCCAGCTCCAGGTCATACCCGCAGAGGGTCACCTCCTGCCCGTGCGCTTTCAGGAGGATGCCTTCGAGCGCGGGGATGGAGGATTTGGTCGAGACGGCCCGCTGCACATTGGAGACGGCTTCCGTCAATTGTTGTTTGCTGCAAGTTATTTTCATTGTATCACCCTTTTATCTGTTTGGGCCAAGCGGCTCGATGTTTTCCACCTTGTTTGCGGGGTTTCCACCGCAACTTCCGGTTTTCTCTCTTTATAAGCATAGCAATGGAATGCTTTTGATTTAGTACCAGCAGTAGGGGCCGGGGAAATGTGGAAAATCTCCGGAAACCCAGTGCTGGCGCGGCAAAAAATGCCGGAATTTTCATTTTTTGTATGTTTATGCATTGTGGAAGGTTGTATTATCCACCCCGGAATCAACAATTTGTTGAAAACTCTGTGGGGAAAGTTGAAAACACGTTAAAAGATTTCAAGGCACAAAAATTCGGTTTCTTAAAAGGCTCTTTTTAAGAAACGGTCCGTTCGATAGTGCATCTATACAATCTGTATTATAACTATTTGTATAACGAAGGGTGCACGAATCCGCAAAGCGCCGCATGGTTACACAGCCGCCCTGCGGGCGCAAAATGCCGGGACCCTGCCGGGGGTTACCGGTCGCGGATGTTCTTGATGATGTCCTCCACGGTGCCCTTGGTCTTGGGGTCGCGGGCCATGCCCTTCTCCACCTGCTGGATGGCGTAGACCACCGTCGAGTGGTCGCGGCCGCCGAACTCCTCGCCGATCGAGGTCATGGGCATCTGGGTGATCTCGCGCACCACATACATGGCCACCTGGCGCGCGTTGGAGATGTTGGCCGAGCGCTTGCTCGAGCGGATGTCCTCCGGGCTGGTGCCGTACGTGCGTGCGACCTCCTCGATGATCTTCTCCACGGTCACCGGGACCGGCTGCTCGTTGTTGATGATGTCGCTGACCGCCATCTGCGCCGTGGACAGGTTGAGGGCGTCGCCGTTGAGCAGGTAGTACGCCTTCATCTTCTTGACCGTGCCCTCCAACTGGCGGATGTTGTTCTTCAGCCGGTTGGCGATGTATTCGATCACGTTGTTCGGCAGGTCGATGCCGAGCAGCTCCGCCTTGCGCTTGATGATCGCGATGCGCGTTTCAAAATCCGGCGGCTGGATGTCCGCGGTCAGGCCCCACTCAAACCGGGTGAGCAGGCGCTCTTCCAGGGTGGCGATGTCCTTGGGCGGCCGGTCGGATGTGAGGACGATCTGCTTTTTTGCCTCATATAAGGTATTAAAGGTGTGGAAGAATTCCTCCTGGGTGGATTCCTTGCCCGCGATGAACTGGATATCGTCCACGAGGAACACGTCCGCCTTGCGGTACCGCTGGTGGAACTCCGCGGTGGTGCCGTGGCGGATGGCTTCGATCAGCTCGTTGGTGAATTCGTCGCCTTTGATGTAGACGATGTTCATCTCCGGATGCCTTCTTGCGATCTCGTTGCAGATGGCATAGAGCAGGTGGGTTTTCCCGAGGCCGGAATTGCCGTAGATGAACAGCGGGTTGTAGAGTGTCGCCGGCTTTGTGGCGACCGCCATGGAAGCCGCATGCGCAAATTTGTTCGACGGCCCCACGATGAACGTGTCGAAGGTGAACTCGTAGTCGTCGTTCTGGGAAGAGGCGTCCTCTTCCTCCTCCTTCTCCGCGGAGGGCACGTCCTCCGGCACGCAGATCTGCACCTGGATGCCCGGCCCGAAGATCTCGGCCACCGCATCGTTCAGAAGATCCATATAGCACCGGTTCAGCGTCTGCCGGTGGAATTCATTCGGCGCCTTCAGAAGGGCGATCCCCTTTGCAAAGTCCAGGCTGACCGGCTCAATCCGGCTGATCCAGGTGGTGTAAGCCACCTCTGTGATGTGTTTTTTGCAGTATTCGCAAATAAAACTCCAGGCTTCGGTAAAAGATTCCATGTTTGAACCTCCGTGTTTTCAAAATCGTCCTTGCGCGCATGTTTTCCTTGCAAACAAAGCGGGTGAAACCGGGACCGGCATATCCAAATTTCACCAGTTTTGGAAATCGATAGACTTCAGGCAGTATATATCTTATAGTATCACAATTTCATCGCTTTTACAACTTTTCAACAGTTAGAAATCGATTTGGTGAAAAGCTGTGGAAAAGAATCCCGTGTAAAAAAGGGCGTCCCCGCCGGAAAAACCGGGGCTTTGCCGGGCAGAAAACCGCTTTTTCCACAGATTCCCCAAAAAAGGCACGCCGGAACGCCCCGTCCCGGAAGGGAAACCGGCTGGGAAACGCCCCTGCAAAAGGCCCCGTCCGCCCCCGGTTTGCCGGTGAAAAATTTTTTCGCATTGTTCTTTTAAAAAGATACGGCCCTGCATCTTGTGGTCGGAAAAGGGCATGCCCCTTAGTTCTTGCGAAAATCCCGCAGGAATGCCGGTTTCCCGCGCATTTTTTCGCTAAGAAAAGGTTGACAGCCCGGACGCATATAATATATAATGCTAAATTGCAAGGTTTGTACCCCGAAAGGAGGGTGTATGTATGCTGAGAACGTATCAGCCCAAGAAGCTCCACAGAAAAAAGGAGCACGGCTTCCGCAAAAGAATGTCTACCAGCAACGGCCGCAAGGTATTAGCCCGCCGTAGAGCAAAAGGCAGAGCGCGCCTGAGCTACTAAGACAAAAGGCCACCGGAGTGTGGCCTTTCTTTTTAGCACGAGCCGCGCGGCGGCTTCCCAGGCCGCCGGAAATCGTTGGACGGGAGACAATGGCACGCGGATGCGGAAGGGGCTCCAAAAACAGGGCGGCCCTTCCGGTTTTCAAACGCGCCGGTTTTGCTGCGCGCTATTTGTTGCAGCAGCCCTCTAAATAAGGGGGATATGGGCCGTTTTTTTGCCTGTTGAGGCAAACAACGGGCAAACCGGCGGATGTTTTTCGGGAATAGGTCCCGGATGGCGCATCCAATGTGCGTTTCTGGCATCCCGAAGAGGGATCGTGGAAGAATGATGGACTTGTTTACACCAATCAAAGAGAATCGGGATTTCCGGCGCATCTATACGCGGGGCAAGTCGTATGTGTCGCCGGTGGTCGTGACCTATGTTTTAAAAAACCGCAGCCAGAACGTGCGCGTGGGCATTACGACGGGGAAAAAGACCGGCAATGCCGTCAAGCGCAACCGCTCCCGCAGGATTATCCGGGAAGCGTTCCGGCAGGCTGCCCCGCAGGTGCGGGAAGGGTTTGATTTTGTCCTGGTGGCGCGCGGCCGCACGCCCTTTGTAAAAAGCACGGATATTTACCGCGTTTTGATGCGGCAATTGAAAGACGCGGGTGTTTTGAAATGAAACGCCTGCTTATTTTGCTTATTCGATTTTATCAGCAGGCGATCTCCCCATTCAAACAGCCCTGCTGCAAATATTATCCCACCTGTTCCAATTATGCGTTGGAGGCGATTGAGCGTTTCGGCGCGCTGAAGGGTTCCCTTTTGGCGCTGTACCGCATTTTGCGCTGCAATCCGTTCAGCCGGGGCGGGTATGACCCGGTCCCGGAGAAGAAGGAAAAGGGAACATCAAAATAGAGGAGAAAGCATACATGGAAATTTTCAATTGGTTCGGCAGTATTCTGGGATATTTGTTGTGGTTCCTTTATGAAATTATCCCGAACTATGGTGTTGCGATTATTCTGTTTACAATCATCACCAAGCTTTTGCTCCTTCCTTTTTCGGTCAAACAGCAGAAATCCATGGCGGCCAACAGCAAGATGGCGGCCAAGCAGCAGGAGATCCGCACCAAATATGCAAACGACCGGCTGAAAATGCAGGAGGAAATGCAGAAGCTGATGGAGCAGGAGGGGGTCAACCCCACCAGCGGTTGCCTGGTGACCCTGATCCCGTTCCCGATCATGCTCGGCATTTACTACACGGTTCTGTACCCGCTGCAGAACGTTCTGCATATCAGCATTGATTCGATCAATAAAGCGACCGCCCTGTTGTCGCAGATCCCGGGCGTGGGCACGACGCTGAACGTCGGCTACTACTCCCAGATGGAGATCATCAAACATTTCGACCAGCTCCGTCCGCATCTGACGATGTTTACCGGGGACGAGCTGTCCCGCATGGAATCCCTGAGCCGCGGATTCAATTTCTGTGGCCTGAACCTTTTGGATACGCCGCAAAGCAGCCACTTCCTGACCTTTATGTGGGTCATCCCCGCGCTGTGCCTTCTGACCTCCCTGCTGTCGCAGGTGATTATGATGAAGATGCAGCCCGGCATGAGCCAGCAGCAGGGCTGCATGAAATGGATGCTCTACCTGATGCCGCTTCTGACCGCCTGGATCGCGTACACCGTCCCGGGGGCCGTCGGCTTCTATTGGACCATCCAGACCACGGTGAGCTTTGTGCAGTCCATGCTATTGCGCAAATTCTATAGCCCCGCGCTGGTGAGCGCAAAGGCGGAGGCGCAGCGAGTCGCGCTGCGCGAGGTGGAAGAGGCGAGGATGAAGCCTCTGGCCGTGCCCCTGAAGATCCATGCAGGGCCCGCGCCAAAGCAGCAGAAAAAGGAAAAGGCGTCTGCGCAGCATCCACAAAAACAAAAGGGAAAGCAAAAACAGAGCAGCGACGATTACCGGGGAACAAAAAAATAACGAGAAACGCGCCGCGTATCAAGAAGACAACCGTGCGGTGTGGAGCCGGGAGGGTTAAACGTGATTAAAGAAGCAATTGGAACCGGGAATACGGTGGAAGAGGCCTTTGAGGCCGCATGCAAGGAGTTGGGCGTGGAGTCCCACGAGGCGGAATTCGAGATTCTGGAAATGCCTGTGAAAAAGACATTCGGCCTGTTTGGCGGCAATCCCGCAAAGGTGCGCGCCTATGTCAAAGACAGCCCCGCAGACGCTGCGGCGCAGTATTTGAAGAACATCCTCTCCAATATGGGGTTGTCCAACGTGCAGTTCGACATCCAGGAGGAGGAGAGCGGCGCTTTGATCTCCCTGTCCGGCGAGGACGTGGGCTTTATCATCGGGCACCGCGGGGAGACGCTCGACGCGCTCCAGTATTTGGCCGGCCTGGTGGCCAACCACATTGAGAATACGTACTTCCGCATTACGCTTGATATCGGCAATTACCGCGAGAAGCGCAAGGACACCCTGGAAGTGCTCGGCAAAAAGATCGCAAACAAGGCGGTCAAGTCGGGCCGCAATTGCTCCCTCGAGCCCATGAACCCGTACGAGCGCCGCATCATCCATACCGCGGTGCAGACTGTGGAGGGCGCAAAGAGCTGGAGCGAAGGCGAAGACCTCAACCGCCATGTGGTGATCGGCCCGGTGGATGGGGAGCGCCCGCAGCCGCGCAAGCCCTATCATTCGCGCGGGCCCCGCAAACCGTACGGCGATAAATCCCGCGGGGACTACCACAAGAACAACTACGGCGGCGGCAGAGGCCCGCGCCCGCAGGGGCAGCGGCCGGCCGGGCAGACGCAGCAGCGCTCCCAGCCGAGGAAAGAGACCTCCGGCCCGCTCTACGGCCGCATCGACATCAATCGGAATAAAGACGGCGAATAAGGCTGTCGTTTGGATACCAGACGGAAGGGGGACGGTTCTGCGGAATCGTCCCTTTTTGTCATGCCATGGGCGCGCTCGGGGGAAGGGCCCCTGCGCGCCAGGAAGCGCATCGGAAACACAGGGACGCGCGGCAAGCCCTTTCTGTTTTGGCAGGCCATGCGCCCCTGCGGGAAATCTGCGCGCCTGGCCGGGCAGCGCCTTTTCCCCGCAGGGGAGGAAAGGGGATCGGCCGCCTTCTTCCCAGCCCGCGAACCCCGGCCCCGCGGCTGGATGGGGATTGCTGGCCGGGCGGCCATTTTCCGGAAGGCCGCGGACGCATCGAAAAAGGAGGAACATCCATGCCAAAGACCATAGCCGCCATCTCCACCCCGCAGGCCGCGGGCGGGATTGGCATCGTACGCATTTCCGGCCCGGAGGCGCGCGCCATCGCCGGGCGCGTCTTCACGTCCGCGCGCGGGAAGACGCTGGAACAATGCCGCGGGTATACCGCCCTGTATGGCCGCGTCCACGACGCGGAGGGGGAGATCGACGAGGCGATCGCCCTGAATTTTGTCGCCCCGGCCAGCTTTACCGGGGAGGATGTGGTGGAGCTCTCCTGCCATGGGGGGATCTATGTCATGCGCCGCGTCTTGCAGGCGGTCTTTGCGGCGGGCGCTGCCCCGGCGGGGCCGGGGGAGTTCACCCGGCGCGCGTTCCTGAATGGGAAGATCGGCCTGACCGAGGCGGAATCCGTGATGCAGATCATCTCCGCCCAGGGCCTAGAGGCCGGGAAAGCGGCCATGGCCGGGCGCGACGGCGCGCTGGAACGCCGGATCATCCAGATCCGCGAGGGATTGACCACCATCGCGGCGCACCTGGACGCCTGGGCGGACTACCCCGACGAGGACATCCCGGAGGTGGACGGCAGCGGCCTCCAGGAATCGCTGGAACACGCGGCCCAGGAGCTGGACCGCCTTCTCTCCCAGTTTGAGGCGGGCCGCGTCCTGCGCGAGGGCGTGGAGACGGTGATCGCCGGGCGGCCGAACGTGGGCAAATCCACCCTGATGAACCTGCTCTCCGGCTGCGAGCGCTCGATCGTCACCGAATACGCGGGCACCACGCGCGACGTGGTGGAGGAAACCGTGCTGCTCGGCGGCATCCCGCTGCATCTGGCGGACACGGCGGGCATCCGCGCTACGGAGGACCCGGTCGAGCGGATCGGCGTGGACCGTGCGCGGGAGCGCGTGCAGGCGGCGCAGCTCGTCCTGGCGGTGTTCGATTCCTCCCAGGCGCTGAACGAGGAGGACCGCCTCTTGATCGAGTCCGTCCAGGATACGCCCGCAGTTGCGGTGGTCAACAAGAGCGATTTGGAAAATGTAATTGACTTAGAGTATATTAAAAATCATTTTAAACAAATTGTATATATTTCGGCGCTGTCCGGCGATGGCTTGGAGGCGTTGGAACAGGCGGTCGCGTCCCTGTTGAAGACGAATGAATTGGACCCGTCGAGCGGGATTCTGTTCACCGAGCGGCAGCGCGACGCGGCGCGGCGTGCGCGGGATTGCGTGCAGGAGGCGCTGGATGCGCAGCGCTCCGGCGTGACGCTGGACGCCGTCACGGTTTCCGTGGAAGGGGCGGTCTCGGCCCTGTTGGAGCTGACCGGCGAGCGCGCGACGGAAGCGGTCGTGGACCAGGTCTTTGCGCAGTTCTGCGTCGGCAAGTAACCGCGCGGCGAACGCGCGCAAAGAGCGCCGGGAAAACGCCAAACGAACGGGCGGCCAAAAACCGGCAAGCGCCATCGCACAAAACAATGGAAAACATGCGGGGCAGAAAACAGGACCCCGCGCATGTTGGGCGAAAAAGGGGACAACGGGTCGCTTAACACCCGATGATTACAATGAATGAAGAAATAGCGGGCTTTCCGTCGCATTTGCGGGGGAAAGCGGCTGTTTTTGGAAAGACGGTCTCTGAAAAACAATTGCTGAAAAACAAAGAGGGTGCATCTTGGCGCTTCGGCTGCCGGATGCGCCCGAAATCCTTGGAAAACGATAAAGGGGGAACCCAATTTGACCTATCAGGCCGGAACATATGACGTCGCGGTGATCGGCGCGGGACATGCGGGCATTGAGGCGGCGCTGGCCTCGGCGCGCCTCGGCTGTCAGACGGTGGTATTCACCATCAATATGGATGCGGTGGGAAACTGCCCGTGCAACCCGTCGATCGGCGGCACGGCGAAGGGCCATCTGGTGCGCGAGATCGACGCGCTCGGCGGCGAGATGGGGCGCACGGCGGACGCGACCTTTTTGCAAAGCCGCATGCTGAACAAGGGCAAGGGCCCGGCTGTGCATTCCCTGCGCGCGCAGATCGACCGCCGCGAATACAGCAAGGTGATGAAACACAAGCTGGAATTGCAGCCGAATTTGCAGCTCAAGCAGGCGGAGATCGTCGATCTGTACCAGGAGGGCGGCAACTGGGTCTTGACCACCCGCATGGGCGCGCAGTATACCGTACAGGCGGTGGTCATCGCGACCGGCACCTTCCTCGGCGGCAAAATTTTTGTGGGCGACGTGGCCTATGAGAGCGGGCCGGACGGCATGTTCCCGGCCGCCTTTTTGGGCGACGCCCTGAAAAAGCTGGGCCTGCGCCTGCGCCGCTTCAAGACGGGGACGCCCGCGCGCGTGCTGCGGTCCAGCATCGATTTTACGGATCTGGAGGTGCAGGAGGGCGACGAACCCGTCGTGCCCTTTTCCTATGACACCCTGCACCCGGGCAAGAACCAGGCGGTGTGCCACGTCTCCTGGACGAACGAGGAGACAAAGCGCATCATCCTGGAAAATATCCACCGTTCCCCGCTCTACGGGGGAAAGATCGAGGGCGTGGGGCCGCGCTATTGCCCCAGCATCGAGGACAAGATCGTCCGCTTTGCGGATAAAAAGCGGCACCAGCTCTTTATCGAACCGTGCGGCAAGGATACGGAGGAGATGTATTTGCAGGGCATGAGCTCGTCCCTGCCGGAGGATGTGCAGCTCGCGTTTTACCGGTCGATCAAGGGCCTGGAGCATGTGGAGATCATGCGCTGCGCCTATGCGATCGAATACGACTGCGTGGACCCCTTGCAGATGGAAGCCACGCTTGAATTCATGGATTTCCCCGGCCTGTACGGTGCGGGGCAGTTCAACGGCAGCTCCGGCTATGAAGAGGCCGCCGCGCAGGGCTTGGTCGCGGGCATCAACGCGGCGCTCAAGATCCAGGGCAAGGAACCGCTGGTTTTGGACCGCGCGGGCTCCTACATCGGGACGCTGATCGACGACCTCATCACCAAGGGCGTCTCCGACCCATACCGCATGATGACCTCGCGCTCGGAGTACCGGCTGGTCCTCCGGCAGGACAACGCGGACGAACGCCTGACCCCGACCGGCCGGAAATTGGGCCTGATCGGGGACGAGCGCTGGGAGCGCTTCTGCACGAAGGAGGATCAGAAAAAGCGGGAGATGGCGCGCGCGCGCCGCACCGTGTTGCCGCCCACCGAGGTGCTCAACGACATCCTTGTTTCACGTGGAACAACGCCGGTTTCCACGGGCGTGAAGCTCGCGGACCTGCTGCGCCGCCCCGAGCTCAGCTATGAAGCGCTGACCGCGGTGGACATCACGCGGCCGGTGCTGCCCGCCGCAGTGTTCGAAAATGTGGAGATCGAGATCAAATACGAGGGATACATCGTGCGCCAGAAGGCGGACATCGCGGAGATGCGCCGTCTGGAGGGCAAAAAGCTGCCCCGCGGCGTGGATTACAAAACCATCACCGGCCTGCGGCTGGAAGCGCAGGAAAAGCTGCAAAAGGTCATGCCGGCGAATATCGGCCAGGCGTCCCGCATCAGCGGCGTGAGCCCGGCGGACATTTCCGTGCTGTTGATCTGGCTGGCAAAGGAGGGGAAGGCATGAGCGAGGACATCCGGCAATATTTGCAGGAGTGTGCGGCGTCCTATGGGATTGCTGTGTCCGACGGGCAAGCGGAGCAGTTTCAATGGTATATGGAATTGCTGATCGAGTGGAATCAAAAGATGAACTTGACTGCGATCACCGAGCCGAAGGCCGTGGTGGTCAAGCACTTTTTGGACAGCATCCTGTTGCTGCCCGAATTGGAGCAGGGCGACACCCTGATCGACGTGGGGACGGGCGCGGGCTTTCCCGGCGTGCCGCTGAAGATTCTGCGGCCCGGCCTCCATCTGACCTTGCTGGACAGCTTGAACAAGCGCCTTATCTTCCTCCGGGAGGTGCTGGACCGCCTGGGGCTGGACGCACAGATCGTCCATGCGCGCGCGGAAGAGGGCGGGCGGCAGGCGGGCCTGCGCACAAAATTTGCCTTCGCAACCGCGCGGGCGGTCGCCCCGCTGAACCTGCTGTGCGAATACTGCCTGCCGTTTTTGCAGATGGGCGGCGTCTTTTTGGCCATGAAGGGGCCGGAGCCGGACGAGGAAGTGGAGGCGGCAAAGCGGGCGGTCTCCCTGCTCGGATGCCGGTTGGACGGCGTGAAACGCTTCACCCTGCCGGGCGGCGACGCGCGCAGCGTGGTGCGCATCCGCCGGGAAAAGCCCCTGGCGGCGGCCTACCCGCGCCATGGCGCAAAGATTTCCAAAAGCCCGCTCTGAATGTGGGCAAGAAGGGCAAACGCGCTCTGCGGCTTGCCGGGGAAAATTGCAGAAGTTCCTGCGTGGGCGGGCGCTGCCGCAGGGAGAGGATTTCCCACCGGCGGGCGCAGCGCGGGGAAAAGGCAGCCCCTGGCGGCGGCCTATCCGCGCTAGGACGCAAAGATTTCCAAAAGCCCGCTCTGAGTGTGGGCGAGAAGGGCAACGCGCCCTGCGGCTTGCCGGAGGAAACTGCAGAAGCCCCTGCACGGGCGGCGCTGCCGTAGGGAGAGGATTTCCCACCGGTGGGCGCGTTGCGGGGGAAAAGCCCCTGGCGGCGGCCTATCCGCGCTAGGACGCAAAGATTTCCAAAAGCCCGCTCTGAGTGGGGCGAGAAGGGCAGGCGCACCCTGCGGCTTGCCGGAGGAAACCGCAGAACCCTCTGCGTGGGCGGCGCTGCCGTTATGGGAAGGATTTCCCACCGGCGGGCGCAGCGCGGGGAAAAGGGGAAGAAGACTGGATGGAGGAGATGTCGAATTGAAGGCTTTGTTGCTCAATGCGAGCCCCAAGAACAACGGGAACACGGCCCGGCTGTTGGAATTGATCGGGGACGCATTTCAGAAAAAAGGGATGGAAACGCAGACGCTCTGCCTGGGCGACCTGCATTATGCCTTCTGCAAGGGGTGCAGAAGCTGTTATCAGACGGCAGAATGCGTGCAGCACGACGACGTACAGTTGGTTTTGGAACAGATGGAACAGGCGGACCTGATCGCCATCGCGTCCCCGGACTATTGGGGCGGGATCACCGGCCAGCTCAAGGCGTTCATCGACCGCTGCACGCCGTACAGCCCTGCGCACCAGCCGCACGCGGCGCTTTCCATGGGCAAGCGGGGGATCAGCATCGCCCTGAGTGCCCGCGAGGACCCGCGGGAGTGCAAGGAGATCCTGGCCCGCATCGACCGGTTTTTCCAGCGCATGGGAATCCGGCCCATGGCGAATTACTACACCTGCGGCGTCCTGACCGAGGATGACCTGAACAACAACGAGGGGAAACTCGCGGAGGTCACGTTCTTTGGGGAAGAGATCGCCAAAACGCTGGTGAAATAGGCCTCTTTCGCGCATGGAGTGTGCCTTTGCGCCGCGCAGGCGCGCGGGTTGGACCATTGTGACCGGCCGGAAGGACGGCAAAACCCTGGTCGCTCCCCGATAGGGGTGCGTGGATTGAAATCGGATGGTGGTTTGCGTCGGCATGTATGCCGTGCTTGCCGCCCTCTGTGCGGAGGGTGTGGGTTGAAATCATGTCCATGATGAGGTGGTTATTGATATGGCCCATGTTCCCTATGCAGAGGGCGTGGGTTGAAATGATCCGGTCAAGCAAAAGAAGCTGACCACCAAACATGTCACCCTCCGTGTGGAGGGCGTGGGTTGAAACTCATAGCAGATGCGCGGGTCGATGGGTTGCTTGTTCACCGCCCGAAAGGGCCGTGTGGGTTGAAACACGGATTTGAAATAGGCAATGAACCGGCTTGGTGGCGGCAGGCGGGACTGCGAGGATGGAAAGGGCGTTCCCAGATCATGGGGATTCCCGAGAGCTGCCCGCTCAAAGGGCGGCGTGGGTTGAAATAGAAATTTGTAGACCAAGCCGTGATGTTCAGCGGCCGCCACCCGCGAGGGTGGCGTGGATTGAAATCGGTTAGATAATCGAGTGATACTTTGTACATATGTCGCCACCCGCGAGGATGGCGTGGATGGAAATTGCACCAGCATGGCGAACGTGGGGATGAATCCCAAGCCGCCGCCCGCCCGGGCGGTCAATCATCCCCAAAATGGAGCCCCTATAGGCAAACGATCTTAATATCAAAAATTCCAAAGGCTCAATCGACCGGAATCACGCCAAAATCCGCAGGAAAAGCGCTTTTTCGCGTACAGATTCCAACAAAAAGTTTCCCTCCCATATGGTATGCTTAAAGCACAGAAGGACAAGCCCCCTTGGGGCGGTTACATAGATGTGCAGAAAGAAACCAGATGGGAGGTATTTTTATGGGCATCATGCAGGATAAACGGCGCGTGATCGAGATCCCGCTCGACGACATTTATCCGAATCCCGCCCAGCCGCGCCGGTCGTTCCCGGAAAAGGAGCTCCTGGAATTGAGCCGGAGCATCCGGCAGAACGGCCTGCTGCAACCTTTAAGCGTGCGCCGGACCAAAAACGGCTATGAGCTGATCGCGGGCGAGCGCCGTTGGCGCGCGTGCCGCTTGGCCGGGCTGGACAGCGCGGCCTGTATTGTCAATTCGTGCAGCGATAAGCAGAGCGCGGTGCTGGCGATGACCGAGAATTTGCAGCGCCAGGACCTGCAAATCTTCGAAGAGGCCGAGGGCATCCGGCGCTTGATCGAAGAATGGGGCGTGACGCAGGAAGAGGCGGCGCTCCGGCTGGGGAAGAGCCAGTCCACCCTGGCGAACAAGCTGCGCCTGCTCCGCCTGACGCAGGAGGAGCGCAAAAAGATCAGCGAAAACGGCCTTACTGAGCGCCATGCGCGCGCGCTGCTCCGGGTGGACGACGTCGAATTGCGCGGCAAGGTGTTGGACGCGATTCTGGCCCAGCATTTGAATGTGCAGCAGACCGACCAGTTCATCGAGCGCATTCTCTCGGAAAAAGAGGACAAGCCTAAGAATAAGAAGCGGATCATTGTAAAAGATATCCGTATCTTCATGAATACGATCAGCCATGCGGTCAAGACCATGCAGCTCTCCGGCATCCAGGCAAAGACCATCCGGAATGAGACGGACGATTACATCGAGTGCATTGTCCGCATCCCAAAGACGGGGCCCGCCGCCGGCCGGATGGCGCTCCAGCCGGAGAAGCAGGCGACTGCGCCGGAGGCGGCGCAACCCCCAGCTTCCAGCATGGAAGGCACCCCGGAGGGCAAACCTGTTTCGCGCATTGCGGGGTGATTGCCCGCACAAGCCCCGGAACTTGCGGGGCCCTTTTTGGGGAAGAACACGAGTTGTAGACCCCCACACCGCCCGGATTGGCGGGCGGTAGGGGGAATGCCGGGAAATCCCGGCGGCCAGCCCGCCGGTCGGACGGGCATTGGCCAAACCCGCGCGGTAAGCCCGCGCACCGAAAACAGATTACAAGACTACTCCCATTTCCCTTATATTTTCCCTGTGAAAAGCCGCTGCGGTGCTTTGCACTGCGGCGGCTTTTTCCTGTTATTTAAGGTATCATTTTGTTGATTTGACAGCAGCTTTAAATTATAAATTGGAAAAAGAGTTGATAATAAATCGGGATAGAATTATAATTGTTATATTCTTATTTAGAGGCGAGAAATAATGAATTGTTTAATCTTATGTAATCAAGATGATAGGGAGCTGTTAATTAAAAAATTTATCAATAGAAATTATAATCAAACAATTCATTTCACTTTTATAAAGACTTTAGAGGACATATTTAATATAGTACGTAATAGGCGATTTCCTGTTGAATTTTTATTAATACAATTGATTCACGATGCTGACTTTTTGCAAAGTTTGCAAAAGGTTCGAACACAACTCCCCAGTACATTTCTGATGCTGATTTTTGATGATCCCCAATTTTATTCGTTTTCCTTTATGCTCAAGGCATTTCAAGTTTTTCAACATCCAATCGATCTTGCGTTTTTAAATGCAGAGATGGAACGCGCTGTGCAAGAGTATATGGATCAAGGGATGCTGCATATTACACGCAATCGATGTGAAAGTATAACGATCCCTATAAAAGAGATCGTATTTGTGGAAGTATATGACAGGCATATTTTGATTCATACAACAAAAGAAATTGTTCGTGCCAATGGGACTTTATCCCACTACTTGCAAGATTTACAAAATTATCGTTTTGTGCAGATTAATAAATCTGAGATCGTCAATGTAGAGCATATAAAATCGATCCATAAAAACGAAATACGATTGGATGACACACAAGTGCTTTGGATGAGCAGATATTATATGAAGAGCATGGATAAAAAGATATTGCATCATAGTCAAAATAAATGACCACATATACAGATATGATTGATATTTTTTAAAAAATATAGTTATTATAAAATTGTATTATGAATTTTAGGGGGGATCGTTATAGATTATCAGCCTAAAAGCGTGAAAGCTTTTTGGGGCGTATTGACAAGTATCATGTATATATCAGCAGGTGTTTTTATGATTCTATTTACTTTATTGCATTTTCCTAATTGGATAGTAAATTTAGTATTCTATGGGTTGTTTTTAGGAGCGATATTTATAGATTATAAAAAGACGCGTTGTCCCTATTGTCACTCTATGCGAGTAATGGGATTGCTTCATGCGAAAGGCAGCCAAGAGATATGTCCCCGTTGTAGGCGTCTCATTTATTACGATTAAGTCCTCACAATGGAATAAGAAATCTTGCAGCCGAGAGCCCTGCCGCCGGAAGCGATCCGCGGCGGGGTTCTTCGTTTCACGTGAAACATTGCAAATTTCAAGGAGAAATACTTTTCCTTCCCTCCCTTCCGTGCTATAATAAAACCATTGTTACAACGCCGGGCGTTGTAAAGGCTCCCCTTTACGGAAAAAGGGGACGGTTTTTTGGAAACGGGGGCGGACTATGGGAAAAATCATCGCAGTAGCAAACCAAAAGGGCGGCGTGGGCAAGACCACCACGGCGGTCAACCTTTCGGCGGCGCTCGGTGCAAAGGGGAAAAAGACCCTCCTGGTCGATGTGGACCCGCAGGGGAATTCCTCCAGCGGCGTCGGCGTGGACCGCCGCAGGGTCAAGCAGACCATGTATGAGGTGTTGATCGGGGAGACGCCGGCACAGGAAGCGCGCATCCACACCGAATTTGCCAACCTCGACCTGCTGCCCTCCAGCATGGACCTGGCGGGCGCGGAGCTCGAACTGATCGAAATGGAGCACCGGGAATCCATCTTAAAGAATGCGATCGTCCCCCTGCGGGCGGAATACGATTTTATCCTGATCGATTGCCCGCCGTCCCTGGGCATCATCACAACGAACGCCCTCTGCGTGGCGGACACGCTCTTGGTGCCCATCCAGTGTGAGTATTACGCGTTGGAGGGGCTTTCCCAGCTGATGAATTCGGTCCGGCGCGTCAAACGGCAGTACAACGAGCAGCTCGACATCGAGGGCGTGCTCCTGACCATGTACGACGGCCGCCTGAACCTGACGCAGCAGGTGGTGGAAGAGGTCAAAAAGTATTTCCCGCGCAAGGTGTTTGCAACCGTGATCCCGCGCACCGTGCGCCTGTCCGAAGCGCCGAGCTTCGGGCGCCCGATCTGCTATTTTGACCGCAGCAGCAAGGGCGCTTATGCATACGACGCCCTGGCCGACGAAGTATTGAAAAAAGCAGCCCCCTGATTTGGGGACGAAGGGATACCGAATATAGCGCACAGGGGGTGAATGAAAATGGCGGGAAAAAAGAAGGGCGGCCTGGGCAAGGGCCTGGACGCGATCTTCGCAGAGAACGATATGGAGGACGCCAACGCGACGGTCACGCTGAAGATCAGCGAGATTGAGCCGAACCGCGCCCAGCCGCGCAAGGATTTCAACGACGAGGCGCTGGCGGAGCTGGCGGATTCCATCGCGCAGCACGGCGTGTTGCAGCCGCTTTTGGTGCGGCCGCTTTTGGGCGGCGGGTACCAGATCGTCGCCGGGGAACGCCGGTGGCGCGCGGCGCGCATGGCGGGCGTGTCGGAAGTGCCCGTGGTCATCCGGGAGATGAGCGACCACGAGGTCATGGAGCTTGCCCTGATCGAGAATTTGCAGCGCGAGGACCTGACCCCCCTGGAAGAGGCGCAGGGCTACCAGTCGCTGATCGACCAGTACGGCATGACGCAGGAGGAGATTTCCCGGACGGTCGGGAAGTCCCGCCCCGCGGTGGCGAACGCGCTCCGCCTGCTGCATCTGCCGGAGGACCTGCAAGTGCTGGTCTCCGCCGGGAAGCTTTCCGCGGGCCACGCCCGCACGCTGCTCGGCTTTTCGGACGAAGGGCAGATGCGCGCGGCGGCGAAGCTGGTTGTGGAGCAGGGTATATCGGTGCGCGAGCTGGAAAAGCTTGTAAACAAGGCAAACGGCAAGGAGGAAAAGAAGCCGCCGCGCAAGAGCAGCCGCATCCACTACTTCGACGAGGTGGAGCTGGCGCTCAACGAGCATCTGGGCCGGAAGGTCCGGGTGAGCGGCACGAAAAAGCGGGGCACCCTACAGATCGAGTTCTACGGGGAGGACGACCTCGCGGATCTGATGAAGCTGTTTGAACAGGAAGACGATTGAATGTTTCACATGAAACATCACATACAGAAAACAAAGGAGCAACGAACATGTTGGATTTAAAGATGATCCGGACAGAACCGGACAAGGTAAAAGCGGCCATTCAAAAGAGAGAAATGAATCTCGACAGCGTGATCGACGAGATTTTGAAGATTGACGTGGACCGCCGCGCCGTCACCGGCAAGGTGGAGGCAAAGAAGGCGGAGCAGAACGCCGCGTCCAAACAGATTCCGGCCATGAAGAAGGCGGGCCAGGACACCACCGAATTGATGGCGCAGATGAAGGTCCTCTCCGCGGAGATCAAGGAGTATGACGCGGAGCTCGGCGAGCTGGAGGAAAAGCAGAAGGACCTGATGCTCTCCCTGCCGAACCTGCCGGACGAGGACGTCGTGGCGGGCGGCAAGGAGCAGAACGTCCCGCTGCACTATTTCAAGGAGAAGCCGGTCTTCGACTTCCCGATGAAAAACCACGTGGACCTCTGCGAGGCGCACGGCATGATCGACTACCAGCGCGGCGCGAAGATCGGCGGAAACGGCGCCTGGATCTACCGCGGCTGGGGCGCGCGCATGGAGTGGGCGCTGCTCAACTTCTTTGTGAACGAACACCTGGGCGACGGCTATGAGCTGATCCTGCCGCCGCATATGCTGAACTACGAATGCGGCTATGTCGCCGGGCAGTTCCCGAAATTTGTGGAGGAGGACTACTGGATCGCCAACCCGACCAGCGCCGACCGCAAATTCATGCTGCCCACCGCGGAGACCGCGCTGGTGAACCTCCACCGCGACGAGGTCCTCACGCTGGACGAGCTGCCGCGCAAATACATCGCCTATACGCCGTGCTACCGCCGCGAGGCGGGCTCCTACCGCGCGGAAGAGCGCGGCATGATCCGCGGCCACCAGTTCAATAAGGTCGAGATGGTGCAGTACACCACGCCGGAGGGCTCCGACGCGGCCTTCGCGGAGATGGTCGGCAAGGCCGAGCGTCTGGTGCAGGAGCTGGGGCTCCATTACCGCCTGAGCAAGCTCGCCGCGGGCGACTGCTCCTTCTCCATGGCGCGCACCTACGATATCGAAGTTTGGATTCCCAGCATGGGCATCTATAAGGAGGTCAGCTCCGCGTCCAATGCGCGCGACTACCAGGCGCGCCGCGGCAACATGAAGTACCGCGGGGAGGACGGCAAGCTGCACTTCGTCAACACGCTGAACGCCTCCGGCCTGGCGACCAGCCGCGTGATGCCCGCCATCGTCGAGCAGTACCAGAACGCGGACGGAAGCATCACCGTCCCGGAGGTCCTGCGCCCGTATATGGGGATCGACGTAATCCGGTAATCCCTGTCCATGGGGCCGCCGCGCGGCGGAACCCCCCGGGCTTGCCGGAAAGGAAAACAAGCAGACAAGATCCCCCGGCGCCATGTAGCGGCCCGGGGGATTGTGATCATTTGCCATGAAATAGAACGTGGCAAGGAGGAGTTGGATGGTTACAGTAGAAGAATTCAGCCGGACGGTGCAGGTCGCCAGCTATGAGGTGGGCGCAAACGAAAAGATCAAATTGAGCGTCCTGCTGCGCATGGCGCAGGAGACCAGCGAACAGCACCTTGGGGAGCTGGGGATCGGCTATGAGCGGTTGAAGGCGGATGGGATCGTCTTTTTGATGACGAACTACCGCCTGCTCATCAAGCGTTTGCCCGTCCATAACGATGTCCTGACCATAAAGACCCATCCGCGCGGCACGGTGGGCGTGCAGTTTTACCGCGATTTCGTCGTTTATGCAAATGGGGAGGAGATCGCCCGCATCATGCAGACGTCCGTATCCGCCAACCCGGATACGCATAAAATCCTGCGCCCAAAGGTGTTCTTGGCGTACAACATCTTCCAGGACGCCAAGGTCCCCCCGGAAGACCGGGTGGACCGCCTCACGGTCCCGGAGGGGCTGCCGCTTTTGGGCGAGCGTCCTATCTATTATTCGGACCTGGATTTCAACCACCATCTGAACAATGCGGTCTATGGGGACGTGCTGATGGACTTCCTGCCCGCAGAGATGCGCCGGCAGCCGCTGCGGAAAATCCAAATCAGCTATATCAGCGAGAGCAATCTGGGGGAGACGCTCAAAATCTACGGCGGCCCCACAGAGGGCGGCGGGTTTTTCCTATACGGCGACCACGAGCGCGGCCTGAGCTTTTCCGCAAAGGCCGAACCATAACAGAAAAGACGGATCAAACGGCCGGCCCAACGGGGAGTCCCCATGGGCCGGCCTTTTAACGCATAGGGGAACCCCTCCGCCTCCACCGTGCGGAACAAGAGCGCGAAAAAGAAGGGGAATGATTTTACCAAGAACAGGGCCTTCCGGAAAGGTCCAGGGAAGCCTGCTGTTTTTCCGGCTGCGGGCAAATGCGCTCCCCTTCCGTTCGTACAAGCGGCTGCGGCTGTTTGGCTTCTGGCCCTGCGCGTACCCCGCCATCCCTCCGGCAGCGGCCGCCTAGCGGGGGAGCTGCTTGAGCCGGAAGCGGTTCCGTTCCACCTCGAGGACGCCCTCCTCGCGCAGCTTGGACAAAACCGTGGACATGGCGCTGCGCTCCACACAGAGGTAGTCCGCCATTCTGGCCGCAGCAGACAGTCGCCTGCACAACCGGCTGCGGCTGTTTGGCTTCTGGCCCTGCGCGTACCCCGCCATCCCTCCGGCAGCGGCTGCCTAGCGGGGGAGCTGCTTGAGCCGGAAGCGGTTCCGTTCCACCTCGAGGACGCCCTCCTCGCGCAGCTTGGACAAAACCGTGGACATGGCGCTGCGCTCCACACAGAGGTAGTCCGCCAGCTGCTGCCGGTCAAAGGGAATGGAAAATGCCGCGCTGCCGTGCAGGGCGGCCTGCTCCGAGAGATAGGAGAGCAGCTTTTCCCGCGTGCTGCGCTTCGAGAGATGCCCGATCCGGCGGTTGAGCATCAAATTTTTGTCCGCGACCACCGCAAGCATATTTTCCACCAACCGGTGGTGGAAGGCGCAGCCCGCAGGGCAGGCACGCAAAATTTTCCGGTAATCCATCCACAGTACAACGCTCTCTGCCACCGCCAGCACGGTGACCGGGAGCGTTTTGTGTTCCCCAGAGGCGCAGGCAAATGCCTCGGCAAAGAGGTTGCCCGGGTTTAGGCCGGTTAAAATCGTCCGGCTGCCCGAAAATTCCTCCCGGATCACCTGCGCGCGCCCCTCCAAAAGCACGCCCACGCGGTCCGCCGGATCCCCGGCCAGCAGGATCACCGCGCCCGCCGCAAAGCGCTGTTGCTGCGCCCGCAGGCAGTCCAGCATTTGCTGCCTTTCTTCTTCGGAAATCCCCCGGAAGAGGGGCACGGACTCCAAAATTTCGTTGTATTTTTTCATGGTTCCCTCCGCTTGTTGGAATTCCAACAGACATTCTGGATTCAGTATAGTAGGATAAGGGCAAGAAAGCAAGGGAAATCCGGCAAGGGCCCTTCGGGAAACCGTTTTGAGACGACAGGAGGAAATCCGCTATGGAACGAAAAATCATCAAAATCGACGAAGACAAATGCAACGGCTGCGGCCTGTGCGCGCAGGCGTGCCACGAGGGGGCCATCGGCATGGTGGACGGCAAGGCAAAGCTGCTCCGCGAAGACTACTGCGACGGCCTGGGGGATTGCCTGCCCGCCTGCCCGGCCGGGGCGATCTCCTTTGAAGTGCGCGAGGCCCCGGCGTATGACCAGGCGGCGGTGGAGGCGGCAAAACAGGCAAAGGCCGGGAACCTGCCGTGCGGCTGCCCGGGGAGCCAGGCGAAGCGCATCGAGCGCAAGGCCCCGCCCGTGCGGGAACCCATCGAGGAAGCGCCGAGCGAACTGCTCCAATGGCCGGTGCAGATCAAGCTGGCCCCGGTCAACG
This sequence comes from Anaeromassilibacillus sp. 1001302B_160321_C8, assembly GCF_015554745.1. Lineage (NCBI taxonomy): Bacteria > Bacillati > Bacillota > Clostridia > Eubacteriales > Acutalibacteraceae > Anaeromassilibacillus > Anaeromassilibacillus sp. 1001302B_160321_C8. Next base: position 83,112 of record NZ_JADNJD010000011.1, read on the forward strand.
CGCCCTATTTTCACGGCGCAAGCCTGCTGATCGCCGCGGACTGCACCGCCTACGCCTGCGGGGATTTCCACCGCCGGTTCATGCGCGGCCGCGTGACCCTGATTGGCTGCCCGAAGCTGGACGAGGGGGACTACGCGGAAAAGCTCACGGAGATCCTGCGGCAAAACGACATCCAGAGCGTGACGGTTGTGCGCATGGAGGTCCCCTGCTGCGGCGGGATTGAAAACGCGGTCAAGCGGGCCTTGCAGCAGAGCGGCAAGATGATCCCCTGGCAGGTCGTGGTGCTCGCGACCAACGGGGACGTCCTCTCCCGATAAGAGGGGACCGGAGCATGAAAGGAACGGAGGAATTTGCGATGAATCAGAAGATGTTTTGCTACCAGTGTGAACAGACGGCCGGCTGCACGGGCTGCGCGGGGGCGTGCGGCGTCTGCGGCAAGGATGCGCAGGTGGCCGCTTTGCAGGACCAGCTGACCGGCGCGCTGATCGGCCTGGCGCGGGCTTCGGACGGCCACGCGACGGCGGAATCCACGCATCGCGCCATGCTGGAAGGGCTGTTCACCACGATCACCAACGTATGCTTTGACGCGCAGGCCGTGCAGCGCCAGATCGACGCGGTCCATGCGGAAAAGGCAAAGCTGCTCCCGGGGTGCAGCGGCTGTGCCAGCCCCTGTTCGCACAACGACGATTATGACATGGAGAAGCTCTGGCAGGAGCCGGACGCCGACGTGAAATCCCTGAAATCGCTCCTGCTCTTCGGCCTGCGCGGGATGGCGGCCTATGCGTACCACGCCCGCGCGCTGGGGTATTCCGACGCGGAAGTGGACGGGTTCTTTTATCGGGGGATGTTTGCCATTGGCGAGGACGTGGGCACGGAGGAACTGCTGCCGCTGGTGATGGAGACCGGGCGCGTGAACCTCAAGTGCATGGAACTGCTGGACCGCGCGAATACGGAGACCTACGGCACGCCGCAGCCCACGACCGTCCCGCTCACCATCGAAAAAGGGCCGTTCATCGTGGTTTCCGGCCACGACCTGTACGACCTCCACGCGCTGCTGGAGCAGACGAAGGGGAAGGGGATCAACATCTATACCCACGGCGAGATGCTGCCCGCCCACGCCTATCCGAAGCTCAAGGCGTACCCGCACCTGAAGGGCAATTTCGGCACCGCTTGGCAGAACCAGCAGAAGGAATTTGCCAATATCCCCGCGCCGGTATTGTTCACAACCAACTGCCTGATGCCGCCCAAGGAGAGCTATGCCGGCCGGGTGTTCACCACCGAGGTGGTCGCCTATCCGGGCATGGTGCATATCGGGGAGGAGCGCGATTTTACCCCGGTCATTGAAAAAGCCCTGGAGCTGGGCGGCTATCCGGAGGAGCACCCGATGACCGGCATCAACGGCGGGACGCAGGTCACGACCGGCTACGGCCATGGGACGATCCTCTCCGTGGCGGACCAGGTGGTCGCGGCGGTCAGATCCGGCGCCATCCGCCATTTCTATCTGGTCGGCGGCTGCGACGGCGCGCGGCCGGGCCGCAACGCCTACACGGAGTTTGTCCGGAACACGCCGCAGGACACCGTCATTTTGACCCTGGCGTGCGGGAAATACCGCTTTAACGACCTGGACCTGGGCGAAATTGGCGGCCTGCCGCGCCTGATGGACATGGGCCAGTGCAACGACGCCTATGGTGCGATCAAAGTGGCCACCGCCCTGGCGGAGGCGTTCGGCTGCGGGGTGAACGACCTGCCCCTGACCCTGGTGCTCTCGTGGTATGAGCAGAAGGCGGTCTGCATTTTGCTTTCGCTGCTGTATCTGGGAATTCAAAACATCCATCTGGGCCCGACGCTCCCGGCATTTATCTCGCCGAACGTCCTCAAGCTGCTGGCGGAAAAATTCCACCTGACCTTCTGCGGGGAGGAGGAGCTCCGCCATTGGGACCAGGCCGCCTGCAAAATCGGGAAATAATGCCCGCTCTTGCATGGATACATTTAGAAATAAATAGGAAGGACGCCTGCGGGCCGGATGGAAAACATCCGGCTTTCGCGGGCGTTTTTGCTATTTTTTTAAACCAGAGGGAAACGTTCCGGGCGGACGTGGGGAAGCGGGAAAGGGCACACCGGCGCGCGGCCCATGCGCGGAACGTCTATGGTTGAAACGTATGGCGTGAAAAATTTTATCAAAATCGTTCAAACCCATTGACAACGGGAAAAAATATGTTATATTTAAATCGTAAGTAGTAAGTAATAAGTAATAAGTAGGAGACACCACCACGATCGGCAATGGGGAGGAATCAACCATGAAAGCATTGACATTTGCACAAGAATTCGCCCTGATCGCACTCAACGCGCAGGATAGCCTGCATATGACGACGGTGAAAAAGATCGCAGTGCGCTGCATGGCCGCGGCCGCAATCCTGGAATGGGCCATGGCGGAGGACGGGCTGCAAAGCGAATTTTCCACCATTTCAGAGAAAGATGTGGAAAACGCAGCGGTATTCCCGCACCGGCAGGAGGTTTTCCGTGCGCTCCTGAAAAAGAAAGGCGCCGTCCAGATGCCGCTGCCGGAGCTGTTGGCCCAGGTCACGCATTTTTCCAGACGCACCCTGAAGAAAATTGAACACGCCTTTTCCGACCCGCTCAAGGGCATGGATGCTCTGGAAGAGATTCCGAACTTGCTCGGCTGCGATATGGATTATGACTCTGCGAGCGTCACGATGCGCGAATATCGGAGCGACCCCGCCACATATACCCGGCTGACCGAGGGCATGCGGGCCGACGCCCTAGAGGACGGGGAAATGGCCGACGAGACGGTGATGCTGCTGTGGCTGCTGCGGGAAAGCAGCTGCATCTATGACTTTTTCTCCAAGGAGGAGCGCAAGCGCGTGGGGCAGCGCATGGCGGAGCTGCACCGGGCCAACCGGCTGGCAAAAATGCTCTTTGCGGTGGACATCCACAGTTCCCTGGAAATCGCCGTGAAAAATTTCCTGCGGAGCAAGAAGGAGGTCATGGAAACCCCGACCGGCATCGGGCTCGACTTTGTGTTCCCGTTTTTGGAGCGCTCGCAGTCGGTCTTCATCGACATAGAGGCGTGGTTTGAAAACAAGGAACAGCGCTTGCAGGATGTGGAAGCGCGTTTGACCAAATACGGCCACCAATACACGGTCCTGCGGCGGGGGGCTGTGCCGCTCATCCAGATCGACAATGTATTGTATGAGGCGGTGCCGACGATCAGGCAACTGAAGGTGCCGGTGCAGGGGATGCGCCTGCGCAAATACCCGCTGTAAAGATTCACCAAACGGGAAAGGGGGAGGAGTATGTCGCGCCAGCGGTCCATAGAAAAAATACAGGCGTCGGATTACGTGAGCATTGGGGAACTGGCGCGTCTGACCGGCTGCCGGTACAGCACCCTAAAGTTTTACACGGAAGAGGGGATGCTGCCCTTTGAGCAGCCGGAGGAAAACCTCACCCGGCGGTTCCCGCGGGAAGAGGCGGTCGCCCGCCTGCAGGAGATTCAGAGGCTGAAAGCGCAGGGGTTATCCATCCCAGAGATCAAGGCGCTGCTGGAAACAAAAGGCTTCCACCCTGAGGAATTCTAGGGCGGAAGCCTTTTTCTTTTTTATAATGGAACGTTCCTATGCCTATGGATAGACGATATAGTAGCATACATAGCCTACAAATTGCGATTGCTTTTTATATACTATGAAAAACGGCTTGCACCATTTGAAGAAAGTCCCAGCCCGGGAACCGATTTCCTGGCAGGGGCTTTGCTGTTTTTCGTATCCGCTTTCCATAAGGCGGCGATCTCTAGGATTCAAGAAAATGTTAGAAACCGTCCGTTTCACCCAACCGCGCTTTCAAGGCGCGAATCACATCCAGCAAATACAGTTGCTCCTTTTTGGGAAGCCCCTTGATCTCCTGCAACAGCTCGGAAAGAACCGCCCCGTCCTTTGGTGGCTGGCAGGGGTCGGGCTCTCTTCCCACAAGGGTATCCAGCGAGATATGCAGCGCATCCGCAATCAAAACCGCATTCCGAATCGTAGGGCTTTTCTTTCCACTGATATAGTCGGACATCAAAGACGAGCGGATGCCGGTTAGCCTGCATAAGTCCGCTTGCCGCATATTCCGATTCTTTAACAACGCCTGAAGACTTTCCGAAAAATTCATTTTATCATCTCCAATGTGATCGTAACATTTGCGAGCAGGTAAGTCAATAATTCTATTGACTTACTAACTATTGAGAGTATAATAAAGAAAAAGATACTCACTAAAGAGAGTAAAGAAGGTTTATAGATGGTATACCCAAATATACGGGCAGAAATGAAACGGTGCAATTTAACAATCAAAGAGCTTGCGCAATATTTGGGGCTGTCCTCTGTCAGCGTAAGTTTAAAACTCCGTGGGAAGCGGGAATTTACACTTTCAGAGATTGAAAAGATTGCGGATTTATTTTGCTGTTCCCTCGATTATCTGGTTGGGCACAAAGTAAAATGATTTCCCAAAGTCCACACTTTAGGCGAAAGGATTACTATGATTCGATGCGACAAACAAGGAATCCATGATCTCTATCTGCAAATGGCGCGGCTGGACCGCTACGTTGCCCGCTATCCGTTTATCGATTCTTTTCACGCCCTGCATGTTTGGCGGGAGCTGGAGCATGTGCAAGAGGAAGCCCTTCGCCTGCGGATTTCCCTTTTGGAAGATGAACACGTTGATTATTTGTGCGGGGATGGGAAAGACCATCCATTTATCTAAATAATGAGCGGCCCAAAGCTTCTTACAAATAAAGGAACATGCAATTTTGCCTTTTATAAATACACAAAGCCCCTGGCTGGGAATTGATTCCCAGCCAGGGGCTTCGCTAGTTACAGGGAAGAAGCCTTCCCTTTTATCTTAGATTAGCCAATCGTTACCGTGCAGTGCTTTGTAGCATTCTGGCCCGGCAGGGTGGTGTAAACGCCCGTGCTCTGGCCCGGCGTGCCGATCGCATAGACTCTGTAATAATAGTCGTTGCCAACTTTCGCCACGAACTGCGTCTTCAGCACATCGCCGTTGCCGGCCGTGAAGCTCGGCACCATGTTGTTGCCGTTGACGACCGTCATCTTGAAGCAGTATGCGCTGCCTCTCTTCAAGGTGAAGTTGACCGTCGTGTCGGAAACCACATAGGCGTTCGCTGCCACGCTCTGGCTTGCGGATACCACACCCGCTGCGCCGTATGCGTTGCCAACGTTTGCAGACGTGCTGCCCTTCGAACTCGTGGAGGTGCTCTTCTCGACCAAGCCGTCGATGCTGTTCTCCAGCGCCTCGACTGCGTCTGCAACCTCTTCTTCGGTCGCCTGCTCATTGTTCAGCGTTGCAATCGCGCTGTTCAACGCACGCTTCATCACAGCAACACTCGCTGCCGTGTACTTGCTGGTGTTGATCGCTTCCGCTTCCCCGATCAATGCTTCCAGAGCATCCTTATCCGGGATCAGGCGCAGGGCGGAGATCGCCGCTGCCAAATCTTCTGCTGCGGTATCCACCGCATCCTGCGTGGCGTTTTCATTTGCCAGGACAGTTTTTGCCTCTTCCAGAGAGGTCTCAAAGCTCGTCCATGCGTCGTTCTGGATGTACTGATCCGCATTTGCAACAATGCCGTCGCCCTTGAGGACCAGCGCTTCCAGCTCGGTGATGTCTGCGCGATAGACCAGGCCATCAATCGCGTCATACAGCGCATCCACCGCTGCGGTGATGTCCGCTTCCAGAACTTCCTCGTCGTCCGTCAGGTCAGCAGCTGCTGCATACGCTTCGTCCAGCGCATCCAGGCTGTCCGGCGTGAACAGGTCGCGGTTGATGGACTCTGCGATCTCCATCGGGATGTCCAGCTGGCTCTTATCGCCTGCGACAAAGCTCAGATAATGCAGCGCGTCGATCAAGTCGCTCCATGCGGTGTTGATCTCGTCCTGCGTTGCGGTCTTCTTTGCTTCGACGTCCTTCGCCGCCTGCAAAGCCGCTTCGTACTTCTCCTTCACGGACGGAACGGCTGCTTCTGCTTCGTCCGCCCGGCCTTCTGCAATCTCGATGGCAGCGCGCAGGTTCTGCTTGTCTACCACTGTGAAGCCAAGCTCGATCGTGGTGTCCGCGTTCGGCATGGCTGCGCTGTAGACATATTCAGAAACGTCAAAGCTGTCTTCCGCAATGGCTTCGCCGTTCACGGTGACGCCTGCGATCTCGCGGCCTTCTACGCTCGGTGTGAAGGCTAGGTTGAGTTCGGTGCCAGAGAGCACATCGGCCTGATAGGAACCGATCAGGTTCGCGATCGTCTGGTCTTCGCCGTCGATGGAAAGACGCACGCTTCCGGCCGGGAATTTCACCGTGAGCGCGTATTCCCCGGAGGCCGGCTGTAGGGCTTCGAGTTTTTCCAGGAGGTCGGCGGTCATTTGGATGAACGCTTCCTCCGAAGGTTTCACTTCTTCATACAGGCCGTACGCATCGCTGAAGGTCTCCGCCAGTGCTGCGACGCCCTCGGGATCGTACTGGTTTGCGGAATCGGACTCGATGAATGCGAGCACGGCCGCCATGGCCTGCAAGAATGCATCCTTGACCTCGTCCGAAGGCGCGATATAGGGGATCAATTGGTCGATGGCATCGCTGAGGGCTTCCGCCGCCGCGTCGATCTCGGCCTGGTCGCGCGAGGTATCCCGCACGGTTTCCGCTTCTTCCAGGACCTCCTGCATAGCGTCCCAGCTTTCGTCCGTATAGGCCGCCGAAGAGAGGGCCTTTGCGCGGGCGATCTGGTTGAGCAGTTCGGTCAGTTGGACAGTCGGCTCAAGCGCCATGTCTTCGAAGCCGGGCCTGAGGGATTCAAAATAGTCAAAGCCGAATTTCCCGGTCGGTTCCAGGCGGATGGTGTGCTCGCCTTCCGTGAGGACGGGGGAGACCCACACGCGCTTGTAACCCTGCTGGGATACTTCGGGAACGTTGGTGTTGATGGTGGCAATCAGCGCATCGTCGATGTAGATGTTTGCGCCCACCTGGCTGCCGTCCATCTTTGCGCCGACGCACACTTGGATGCCGTTGAAGGTATAGGACAGCGAAGTGCCCTGCCAGTCGTAGTTGTCGCCGACATAGGTTTCTGTCCCGTTGTAGGCGTCGCCGCTTTCCCAGAGCGCCCAGGTGCCTTCCTTGACAACGGCTTCGTCCTCGCCGTCCACCTTGTCCCATGGATTTTCGGTCAAGTAGGAGAAATAGTCCACGCTGAATTTCCCGGTGGGCACCAGTTGGATGGTATGGGTGTCATCCTCCAAAACGTCGGAACGCCAGACTTCGTAATAGCCATTCTTGCCGTCGTTTGCGGAGGAATTGCTGTTGATATGGTCAACCAGCTCGCCGTCCAGATAGACGTCCGCGCCCTTCTGGCTGCCGTCGATCTTGCCGCCAACGATGATCTGTGTGCCGGTGAAGGTCAGGGAGAGCGAAGCGCCTTCCCAGTCGTAGCTGTCGCCGACGAAGGTCTCCGTGCCTTCGTATGCCTTGCTGTCTTTCCAAAGGCCCCAGTTGCCTTCCTTGACGACGGATTCGGACTCGCCGTCCACCTTCACATAGGCGTCGCTGTCCTGCGTGGATGCAGGGGCAGCCGAGAAAGCGGCGCGCACGGCACGCTGCGTGGATGCGGACGGTTCCATCTGCATTCCAAAGTGCGTTGTCGTTGCCATAAGCTCGAGCGTCTCGGGATCATAAACGTTGAGGCGTGCCTCATAGCCGGGCACTGCGTCCGCAGGAACCGGGATTTCCAGGGTAATGGACTCATTGCCCTTCAGGGAAATGCGGTCCTCCAGGATGGACACGTCCACCAGGTTGCCCTCGCTGTCGTACAGCGCCAGGGAAGCGGCGTATGGGTTGCTGCTGCCGGTGTTCTTCATGGTCACATAGGCCTTGAAATCCGTGCCGGGCTGCAGGCCCTGGCTGCTGCTGGCCACCGTCGTGGTATAACGGGTGCCTGCCTTGGTGATGTCGCGCGCCGCGCCCAGGAGTTTTGCGTCCGCCCAATCGGTGTGGTCGTTGCCGTTTCCACCGTTTTCATCCGTCACCAGGCGGAGCCTTGTGACGCCGCGCACGCTCAGATCCACAAAATCGCTTGCGCCGTTGGTGATCTGCTTTTCATAAATCAGGGTTTCCTCTTCGCTGCCGCCCACCGTGGCGTAGACGCGGAAGATGGCGTCTGCGGAATTGCCGCCCACCTCGTCGTCGATTCCGGCGATTGCCTGGAAGCGCGTATATTTGCCGTCCAGGTTGTAAACCGCTTCGCTGTTCGCGTGCAGGCCCAGGCCCTTTTCATACACGATCCCGCCCACGGTGATGGGGTTGCCCTCGATGGACTGGTCGATGCCGGGGGTCTTTCCTTCCCAGCCCTGGGTGATCGGCTGTGCAGGTTCGAGATCCGAGACATAGACGGAGTCCGTAGTATAGCCATAATCGGTGGATTCGTCCGCTGCGCCCTGCGCGTCGATGCCGTAGACCGTGGCCTCGTTCAGGAAGGCGTGCTCCCCTTCGGGGACGTCGGTGAAGGTGACCTTGACAAAGCGGGCGCGGATGCCGCCGAGATCCTCTTCGTAGGGGCGGTTCGCAACCGTATCCGCTGTGTAGGAGGCAATCTCCGTCCAGGGGCCGGATTCGTTGGTGGCAACCTCTACTTTATAGGGATAGGGGGTGCCTTCGAAGTCCAGTTTGAGCTTATACATGTGCAGGGCATATTCGGTATCCTGCATCCAGTATTCGTCCGGGCCGGCGTTTTCCGCCACCCACTGGGTGGATGGATCGCCGTCGTTGGCCATAGCGCCGTTGCCGCTGGAGGGGAAGGTGGGATGGCCGGTCTTGTCCGCCCGATAATTCCCCGCGTCGAGCAGCTTATCCGTGGTATCCTCTTTTTCTTCAATCAGGAAATTGTCCGGCTCGGTCCGGCCGTATTCCGGCTCGGTGGCGGTGGTGGTGATCTCCGCCGGTTCCATGCCGGGCGCGGTGGCCTCAATGACGGTGGTGCCGGAATAGTAGGAGCGGAATTCCGTTGCGCCCTTGCCGTCGCGCATCAGGTTGCCGCCGGTCAGGGTCATGACCTTTCCGGTGGGGAATACGCCGGGGCCGTCGATGACTTCCAACGTCACGGTGGGGGACTGGTTGACCCAATCGCCGTTTTCATCCTTGACCGTGACGATCAAGTGGGTGTCCGCCGTGCCGTCGTTTGGAATCGTATCCTGGGAGGCGGTGAGCTCCAGATGGTCGGCTTCGCCTTCCTTGGAGAATTCCGCCGGAACGCCGGTGTACTCCTGGCGGTACCAATACCATGCTTTGAGCGGCAGGCGGCTGTAGTCGATGAAGCCCATCTTCGCCAAGCCGGAGCCAAGGGCGCTGCCATGCTGGAACGCGCACCAAAGGGCGATGCCGGCGCGGTTGCCTTTGAGCCTATAGTTGTAGATGTCGCTGCCGTCCTGCATGTCGCCGAAATACGGGCGGAACTGGTCGGAGGAACTGCCCCGGTCGGCCGTGTGCGAACCGTATTCGGATGCGATACTCGGCAGGTATTCGGTCATATGGCCGGGCAGTCCCTGGCCCTCTTCCGGAAGCTCGGCGGAGCCGCCGTCGCCGTTGTAGCCTGCCACGTCGCAGACGTCCAGGGTGTCAAAGCCCTCGCGCTGCACGCCGCCCATGCCCGCCTTGCGGGTGGGGTCCAGCAGGTGGGCCAGGTTGCGCATTTCGTTGACCAGATCCTTGCGGACCTGCATATCGGATTGGCCCATGGGGAAGAAAAGCTCGTTGCCCATGCTCCAGATGATGACCGACGGGTGGTTCCGGAAGATGCGGATCATGTCTGAAAGCTCCCGCAGGCAGGCCTGGTTAAACGCCTCGTAGTGCTCCGGGTTGGTCGGGTAGCCGTTGACATTGTTCCAGTCCGAAGCGGTGTAGGTGGGGGCGCGGTCTGCGCCGCCGCCCATGGCCCAGAGGGAGACCTCCGACCAGAACATGATGCCCAGCTCATCGCAGGCTTCTGCATAGGAGGGGTCGTGGGGATAATGGGAACCGCGGATAAAGTTCATGCCCGCGTCCTTAATCATCTGCACGTCGCGCCGTAGGCCCTCGTTTGTGACCGCGTCGCCCCAGCCCGCGTGGTCCTGGTGCGCGTTTGCGCCGAAGAGGACGGTTTTCTCCCCGTTGAGGTAGAAGCCGTCGTTCAGGAACTGCGCCCAGCGGAAGCCGAGAGGGGATTCAAAGAGGTCGATGGCGTTGCCCTCGCCGTCGTAAATGGTCGTATAGACGCGGTAGAGGTTGGGCTCGTCCGGGCTCCAGAGTTTGATGTCCTGGATGTAGTCGCTCTGGGTGTCGACCACCGCCGTGGAGTTAGCCGCCACAACCGTGGGATCGGAGGCAAACGATGCCACCAGCGTGTTGTCGGCCGTATCGACCACCTCTTGCTTGACCACAATGGTCCGCGCCGTGTCGGAGTCATTTTGTACCTCGGTCTGCACGCGCACATCGGAGCGCTTCTGCGCGATGTTCTCGCGGATCTCCTCGGCCGGCGTGTAGCTCTCCTCGTCGATGTTCTCATAGTCGTGGTAGAGCGTGCCGTCCTCGTTCTTCTCATCAGAACCGGGGTTGTTCAAGGCCGGGGTGGTGACCGCCGTGCCATACCAGGCCACGTGGACGCCGTCCGTGATGTTGAGGTATACGTCCCGGTAGATGCCGCCGGAGAAGTGGTGGTCACCGCCGCGGGGCGTCTGGTCGCGACGCCAGAGGTTGTTCACGCGCACAGCGATCACGTTTTCCCCTGCATGGAGCAGGTCAGTGATGTCAAAGGTGAAGCCGGTATAGCCGCCGTTATGGGTGCCCACGGCCTCCCCGTTGACAAAGACCTCTGTTTCGATAAAAGCGCCTTCAAACTCAATGCTGATGCGCTTGCCGCCGTCCAGCCACTCCTGCGGGACGTCGAAGGTCTTGCGGTACATGCCATAGCCCACAAAGAAGTTGGTCTCCATATTATAGGGGATGCTGAAGCTGTGGGGCAGGCCGACGTTGGTCCATTCGGAGTCGTCAAACGCAGGGTCGATTGCGCCGCCGAAATCCGGGGCGGTGTCGTCCGTGACCTTCTGGCTCTTGAACTTCCACTCGCGGTTGAAGTTGATCTGCTGCCGGGAGGTTTCCGGCGCTTCATACGTTTCCCCGACAGCCGTCCCGGTGGACAGGACGGTTTGGCTGTCGATGGCGCTCTCCTGCGCCATTGCGCTGCCGTTCAGAGAAAACATGCCCAGCAGGAGCGAAAGCGCCAGCACGCTGGACAGGATTCTTCGAAACCTTTTCATTAACAGTTCTCCTTCCTTTCCAATGTCCTTTTCTTACCAAATATAGGGAACGTTGACGGGCAAAGCCGGTTTCCCTCCTTTCAAAGCCAAATGGTCAACGATACCAGATGAAATAATGGCATGTGGACCGAACATCCATCTGCCATGTAAAATGGCGAAAGGAAATAATATAAATCCATAAAAAACCAATAAAATTTTGCAAATTTTTAGAATTGTATACAATTGATAATAGCACAAACGGAAAGATTTTAGAATAGAAATACTGAAAAATGGGAGGATTGTCCATGTTTTTGATTCAAATATCCATATCTTCTTTCCTTGAGGGAGAAAGCCGCCTTCCCCGTTGCAAAATTCTCTAGGCGATGCTATAATAAAATACTATAAACTCGCGCGAAATAGGTCAAAAAAGAGAGATGGAAAAGGAGGCAAAACATGTTAAATACGGATTTTTCCAGCAAGTTTGTCAAAGAGGGGTTGACATTTGACGATGTCCTTTTGATCCCGGCGGAATCCCATGTGCTGCCAAAGGAGGTGGACGTCTCCACCCAGCTGACCAAGACCATTCACCTGAACACGCCGCTGATGACCGCGGCCATGGATACGGTCACAGAGACGGAGATGGCGATTGCCATTGCCCGCGAAGGCGGCATTGGCATCATCCACAAGAACATGTCGATCGAAAAACAGGCGGACGAGGTGGACAGGGTCAAGCGCTCTGAAAACGGCGTCATCGTCAACCCGTTTTTCCTCTCTCCGGACCACTTTGTCCATGATGCGAACGACATCATGGCGCGATACAAGATTTCCGGCGTGCCGATCTGCGAGAACGGCAAATTGGTCGGCATCATCACCAACCGCGACCTGCGGTTCATGACCGAGGCGGACTTCGACCAGAAGATCTCCGCCGTGATGACCAAGGAGAACCTGGTGACCGCGCCGGTGGGGACGACGCTCAAGCAGGCGCAGGAGATCCTCCGCCAGCACCGCATTGAGAAGCTCCCGATTGTGGACGAGAACGGCTACCTGAAGGGCCTCATCACGATCAAGGACATTGAAAAATCCGTGCAGTACCCGAATTCCGCGAGGGATTCCGCGGGCCGCCTGCTGTGCGGCGCGGCCATCGGCGCAACCGCAGACGTGCTGGAGCGCGTGGCGGAGCTGGTCAAGGCGCAGGTGGACGTGGTGGCGCTCGACTCGGCGCACGGCCACAACAGCGGCATCCTGGACGCGGTGCGCAAGGTCAAGAAGGCGTTCCCGAACCTGCCGCTGATCGCGGGCAACATCGCCACGGCAGCCGGCGCGGAGGCCCTGATCGACGCAGGCGCGGATTGCGTGAAGGTCGGCATCGGTCCGGGCTCCATCTGCACCACCCGTATCGTTGCAGGCATCGGCGTGCCGCAGATCACGGCGATCTACGACGCGGCGTGCGTCGCGGCGAAGCACGGCATCCCGATCATCGCGGACGGCGGCATCAAGTATTCCGGCGACATCGTCAAGGCGCTTGCGGCGGGCGCAAACGTGGTCATGGTCGGCTCCATGGTCGCGGGCTGCGAGGAATCCCCCGGCGAGACGGAGGTCTTCCAGGGCCGCCAGTTCAAGGTATACCGCGGCATGGGAAGCCTGGCCGCGATGGGCAAGAAGGACGGCGGCAGCTCCGACCGCTACTTTCAGTCCGACAGCAAGAAGCTGGTCCCCGAGGGCGTCGAGGGCCGCGTGCCGTACAAGGGGCCGCTGTCCGAGACCGTCTACCAGATGCTCGGCGGCCTGCGCGCCGGCATGGGCTATACCGGCTGCGGCAGCATTGCGGAGCTGCATGAGAAGGCGCAGTTCATCCGCATCACGGGCGCGGGCCTGCGCGAAAGCCATCCGCACGACATCCAGATCACGAAGGAATCCCCGAACTATTCCCTCAGCGTGTAAGGGGAAGGTTTCTTTCCGCATAGGATACCTGCTTATAGTTATAGACAGAACAGGGACCCGAGGTTGCAAAACCCCGGGTCCCTTTTTCCATGCCGGAAACCTGTGGGAATCCATCTGGAAAACCAAAAGGCCAGCACCGGGGACAAGCCCGGCGCTGGCCCCAGCGCATCCAAGGGGCGGTTCCCCGCCCGTATCCGCTTTACAAAAACAGCGACAAAATAACCGTGATAATCCCGCACACGCCGATGGAAATCCCGCTCATCGCGCCCTGTACCTCGCCCATCTCCAGGGCTTTGGTGGTCCCAAGGGCGTGGCTGCACGCGCCCGTGGCAAGCCCCTGCGCGACCGGGCTTTTGATGTGGAACACCTTGGCGAACAGCGGCGCAGCCAAGGCCCCGATCAGCCCGGTGAGCAGGACCGCGACCATCGTGATGGCGACCACGCCGCCCTGGCTTTCCGCAATGCCCACCGCGATGGGCGTGGTGCAGCTCTTGGGGAGCAGCGCCTTGGTGATGGAATCGTCCAGCCCAAAGGCCTTGCACAGCAGGAATACGCTGCCGATGCTGGTGATGCTTCCGGCGGTACATCCCGCGAGGACCGGCCAGAAGTGCTTTTTTAAGACGTCCATCTGGTTATAGATGTTTAAGGCCAGCACCGCGGTCGCCGGGCCCAGGAAGAGGTTGATGATGTCCCCGCCTTTGTTGTACGCCTCCAGCGGGATGTCAAACAGCACGAGCACCGCAATGCAGAGCAGGATGGCGATCACCAGGGGGTTGCAGATCGCCTTGCGGGTCTTTTTCTGGATCCAGATCCCCGCTTCAAAGGCGGCGATGGAGAGCACAATGCCGAACAGCGGCGAGTATACGACGGTTTCAAACATCGGGTTTGTCCTCCTTCCGCGCGGTCCATTTCATCACAGCCTGCACCGTCCACCCGGTGACCAGAAAGACGAGGGGCGTGGTGACCAGGCAGATGACCAGCAGGGGGATGAGATTCGCTTTCAGGACGTCCAGGTAGTCCAGCAGACCCACGCCCGCCGGGATGAAGAAGAACGCCATGTTCGAGAGCAGGAAATTGGATTTTTCCTGGATATGCCGCGGCTTGAGCCATTTGCAGGCCAGCAGCAGGAAGAGCAGGATCATGCCGATCACACTGGCGGGGAATGGAAACGGCAGCACCGCCGCGATCGCCTCCCCCACGAGGCATACAAACAATACGATACCGATTTGTGCGAGAATCCTCATTTTGCAACGCTCCTTGTGCAGAAAATCCCTTACAAAAAATACCTTATTATGATAGCACAACCGCCGCGCGCTATGTGCATAAGCTTTTTTGCGCGCGGTTGCGAAAAATAAGCAAAAGCGCAGAAATCGTGCGGTGGGGGAGAGCGCCGCCTTGCCTGCAAAGGGCGCCCCATGCGCGGGAGGCGGCCCTTTATGGGGCGTACCGGGCGGCGATCCCCTGGAATTGGCCGGGCTTTTCCCCAAAAAAGCGAAAAAATTTGAAAAAAGTCAAAACTTTCTTGGAATGGTCCTTGACAAAACCGGACAGGCTGTATTATAATGATAAACGCTTCGCATAGACTATATGAAAGTCCTGCGAGACGTTTATGGCGGCATAGCTCAGTTGGCTAGAGCATTCGGTTCATACCCGAAGTGTCACTGGTTCAAATCCAGTTGCCGCTACCAAATGGCCCGGTGGTCAAGCGGTTAAGACACCGCCCTTTCACGGCGGTTTCACGAGTTCGAATCTCGTCCGGGTCACCACTCTTTTTATTCCCGCGCAAGCGCACGGGGTATGGACGCATAGCTCAGCTGGTTAGAGCGCTCGCCTCACACGCGAGAGGTCATGGGTTCGAGTCCCCTTGTGTCCACCAATTCTGAAGCACCTATAGCCTGCGCTATAGGTGTTTTGTATTATCAAATCAAAACAAGGCGCTTGCAACCTGTGCTGCGCCGCACATCATAGGAGGTCGACGGACGATGAAAAAAGTTCTTGCGCTCGCCGCAGCTGCGGCGCTCCTGCTCAGCATTTCCGCCTGCGGGGTGGATGTGGGCACCGTTTCCGGCTCAGATGGGACAACGTCGGATGCAATCCTGAGCTCGGTCCCCGGCGAGGAGTCGCAGACGGGCGAAGAGAGCCAGGCGCCCGCCAAGGACCCGGAGGAAATCGAGGCGGAGGTGGACGACAACCTCACCGGCCTTTGCAGCTTCCTGGCGCAGACCGGCGGCGTGGGCGGCGACCCCGTGGATATGGCGGCCGATTTCATCGGCGCGGTGGCGGGCGTGCAGTACCGCTTCAGCTATGAGGGCAGCAACAACGTCACGGTGGAGCTCTACGAATACGACCTCGACAACTTGAACGACGAGGCCCAGGCGGTGCTGGACAGCGTCAAGGCGAACGGCACCTTTACCGTCATCGGGCAGGAGGTCACGGACGCCTATCTCTCGGACAGCGGGAAGTACCTGATGATCTATAAGGACACCCAGACGAACGAGCAGAACGAGCTGCACAAGCAGGAGATCGTCGAGCAGTTCCAGGGATTTAAAGCGGAATAATTCTATATGGGGAAAGAAGCTGTTGTGGGCCAACGGGCCTGCAACAGCTTTTTTGGTTTGTGGGCCTTTTTGATAGCGCGGGAACGTTTTCCACCGTTTTTGCCCAAATGGTGGAAAACGTTCCTGCGCCGCCTTACGCGCCCTGCGTTTTGGCGCGGTAGCCGCGCGGGGTGTACCCCGTTGCGGCGCGGAACTGCTTGGAAAAGTAGCTGTGGCTGGAAAAGCCGCAGCGCGCCGCGATCTCGATGACCGGCAGTTCCCCGTGGGTCAGCAGGTCCATGGCGGCGAGGATGCGCCGCCGCTGGAGGTAGCTCTGCGGCGTGGTGTGCAGGAGCTGCTCAAAGGTGCGCTCGCATTCGCGCGGGGAGAAGTGCACCGCCTGGGCGAGCACCCGCAGGGAGAAAGGTTCGCTGTAGTGCGCGTCAAACCAGAGAAGCATCTGTTTCAGCCGCTCTTCCCGCAGGGGGGAGGGGCTGGCGGCCGCTTCCCCGGCGTGCTGTTGGAGCAGCAGGAATGCCCGTGAGAGCGCCTCCCGGACCGTGAACTCAAAGGCATAGGCTTCGCCCTGGCGGGCGGCATGCGCCGCTTCAAAGGCGTCTAGGACGTCCTTTTGCCAGGCTTCGCCGGGCAAAAGCAAAAGGGTGGGCGGGCCGTTTTCGAGGAACGGGCGCACATATTTGACGTCGATCGCGTTCCCCTCGGGGCCCGCCACGATGGACGGGTCAAATACGAGGGAACGGTACCGGCAGGGGGATTCCACCGCGCAGGTCATGCTGTGGAGCTTGTCGGTGTTGACAAGCACCCCCTGCCCGGGCTGCAAGAGAAATTGCGTTTCCGCGGCGGAGACCTCGACTTTTCCCTGGTCGAGCATAAACAGTTCCACCTCATGGTGCCAGTGCGGTGGGACTTGCGAGGCGATATACTGGTGGACATCCCCGCGATAGGCATGGCAGGGGAACAGGGAGCGGCCGACCGGCTGCCGTTCCATCCGGTTGGCCTCCACCTGCAAGGAGCACTGTGCAAGCGGCATCCATCACAACCCCTTTCTCATTATTTGTCGCTTTTCTTATAGTATATGGCGCTTTCTGAAAAGAAACAAGGGCTTATTTGCGCTATAATACCAGTAAACGCGCGGCCCGCAGGGCATGGCCGCGGCCGGGCGGCAACCGGTCCGTGCGGGAACGGCAGGAACACGAGTAAGGAGGATTTCCCATGCTGGAACATGTTGCGATTTGGACCAGGGACCTGGAAGGGATGAAGGACTTTTATTGCGCCTATTTTGACGGCAAGGCGGGGGCGAAATACCGCAGCAAGTCCGCCGCGCATCCGAATTTTGAGTCGTATTTCCTGACCTTTGGGGACGGGAGCCGGCTGGAGCTGATGCAGATGCCCACCATCCCGGAGAGCGCCTACGCGCCGGGGCAGGAGGCGCTCGGGTTGACGCACATCGCCTTTGCGGTCGGCGGCACGGACGAGGTGGACGCCCTGGCGAAGCGCGCCCATGCGGAGGGGCGGCCGGTGCTGCTGGAGCCGCACCGCACCGGCGACGGCTATTATGAGGCGTGCATCCTAGACCCGGACGGGAACCGCGTGGAGGTCACCACGCTGCCGGAGGCATAAGGATTCCTGAGTAGGAATGAGAAAAATCGGAAGAGAGGCTTCCTGCGTTTGCAGGGAGCCTTTTCTATATAGAAAAACAAGGCGGCTGCAACTTGCAACTGCCTCGTTCTCATTCGCGGAATTCTAAAAGTTTTGAGGGCGGCACATCCAATGCGATGGAGATGCGGAAGAGGTTATCCAAAGAAATGCCGACGCTCGCCACTTCGATTTTGCTGATATGGGTCTGGTCAACGCCGATTTTCTCCGCAAGGGCCTCTTGCGTAAGGCCCCGCAGCTTTCGGTAATAAGCAATATTCAATCCCAATTTTTTGTAAAGACTTTTAAATTCAGACCGCACCATACATCACCATGTATTAGTTTAAAGGGATGGAAGAGGAAAATGTATAGATTGTAAATGCTATATTATGTATTTACAATACATATATAGTATGGTATCTTATATAAAATGGTTTTGAAAATCCTAAAATTGTAAGGAGCAAAAGCGATGATCCACTGCGGCAACCATTTCTGTGCCTATTGGTTCGAAGGGATTTGTATGAAGGAAGACATTCGCCTGGACAACCGCGGGGTATGCCTGACCTGCGTGCAGGTCGATATCGACCGTTCCCTGCTGGCCCGCCAGCGGGCGCAGGCCCGGGAATACAGGGAAGGGTTGGAGGATTGCGCGAAAAAGTGGCTGGATAACCTAGATTTTACATAATTTTAATCCCTCCTGAACCACAGCGGGCGCCCGTTCCGGTATGATAAAGACACAATCCAGTGAATGTTGTAAACAGTTCGTTTAGGAGGAAAAGACATGAAAAGAACGATCGCTTTTATGATGGCTTTGGCATTGTGCGTAGGAACGACCGCTACCGCATTTGCCGAGGATACTGCCACGGAGTTTAGCTTCACCCTGCGCAACGACCCGACCTATACGGTTACGATCCCCGCACAGGTGACCATTGAAAAGGATGGCACGGATGTAGAAGTTGTAGCAGAGGACGTCGAGAACCTCGCAGAGAATGAGAAGATTTCCGTCACGATCGCTGGCACGGATTATTTCCGCAACCAGATGGTCCTGACCGACAAGGATACCCGCGCGGTGATGCGCTATCAGATCGTCACCCCGGACGGCCGCACCTTGGAGACCACCGGCACGGACACCATGACCGGCCAGGAGATCGTTTCCTTCACGGCTGACGGCACGGAGACCTATACCGTGAAGCCTGTGGTCGCGCCTTCCACCAAGCCCGGCAACTATACCGGCACGCTCACCTATGGCATTTCGGTTGTCGAGGCTGAATAATTCCTTAAAAATCGAATAACTCCCTCACAGGTTCACCCCCGTAGCTGCTGCCCAGCTGCGGGGGTGATTTTTTTGGTATAAAGAGAAACCGTATAAAGGCGATGGATTCCCAAACGGCCCGGCCCGTCCAAAAAATTTTTGAACATGCGGGCCGATGCGTTCGGGGAACCGCCCCAAAAAGGGGTTAAGAGCAGAACCGGTGGTTGCCGATCACCGTGATGACCGGGCGTGAAAAAATCCATTTGTTGGTGGACTTTGCAGGGTTGTAGTAATAGACCGCGCCGCCGGAGGGGTCGTTCCCGTTGATCGCGTCGCGCGCCGCGCGGTAGGCGGAGTCGGCGACCGCCGCGTTCACGCCCCCGTCGTACAGGCAGGAAAACGCCCCCGGCTGGTAGATCACCCCGGCCAGCGTGTTGGGGAAGGAGGGGTGCTCGATGCGGTTGAGGATCACCGCCCCGACCGCCACCTGCCCCTGGTAGGGTTCCCCGCGGCTTTCCGCGGAAATAATCTTGGCCAGCAGGTCCACATCACTGCTGCTGAACCCGCCCTGCCCGGCGCCGGAGGAGATCCCCAGCTTGCGCAGCGTCTGTTCCCCGGCGATGCCGTCCGCCGCCAGGCCGTTGTATTTTTGGAACGCGATGACCGCGTTCTTGGTCTGCGTGCCGTAGATGCCGTCCACCTCGCCGGTGTAAACGCCGTATTCCTTGAGCTTGGTCTGGATCTGCCGGACCTCCTCGCCGGTGGAGCCCACTTTGGAAAGCGTCTGTACGCTGCCGCCGAAATTGCCGGCCAGCGCGATGATTAAGACGTTTACCAGCAGGATCACCAGGATGCGCCAAAGGTATCTGAAGCCATGTTTCATGATGTAGCCTCCCACAGAAGTTTCCATTGATACGATTGTTTCCATGGGAAACGCAATTATACCCGGACAGCTTCGCGCGGGAACATCGAACGCTTTTAAAGGGAATCCGGGGAGTTCCCGGGCGGTTTCGCGCGCCCTGCCTGGCTGCCTAAATCCCATAGGAAAGAAGGATTTTCAAAGAAAAAAGGAAATTTTTATAGGAAGGACGCGCGCGTTTCCCGGCCCATCTACCAGGAAATCTTGAAAAAAGTGGAATCCCCCTGCGCCGCGCGCTTGCGTTGGGGGAGTGGAGCGCTGCACACATGACCTGGTGGCCAGGGTGCTTTCCCCTTGCCTTTTTTATCCATATATAGTAGAATGGAAAGGCCGCAGAAACGCCCCGTTTTGGCAGGGAAAAAGGCCGGAAAAGGAGAATTTGAAAAAAGTTTCAAATTTTTTTAAAAAAGGTGTTGACAAAAGGGGTAGGGTTTGGTATTATATTCGAGCA
>NZ_JADNJD010000058.1:0-1019 GCF_015554745.1 Anaeromassilibacillus sp. 1001302B_160321_C8
GGAAAATCGACTTTGATGAAGTGTTTGTTCGGCATCTACCACGAGGATGGCGGCGAAATCATCCTGGATGGGAAGAAACAGGTCATCAATACGTCGAAACAGGCGTTGGACCTCGGCATTTCCATGATCCACCAGGAGCTGCATCCGATCCGTTACCGTCCGGTAATGGAGAACATCTGGCTGGGAAGATTCCCCATGAAAGGGATCGCCGTCGATAAAAAGACGATGATCAAGAAGACGAAGGAGCTGTTCAAAGAGGTCGACCTGGATATTGATCCGGAGGTGCTGGCGGGCACGCTGTCTGCATCCAACTTGCAGCTGGTGGAGATTGCGAAGGCAGTTAGCTACAATTCGAGGATCATCATCATGGACGAACCGACGTCTTCGTTGACGGACAATGAGACAGAGCACCTGTTCAAGATTATCCGTCAGTTGCAGGAAAAAGGCTGCGCCATCATTTACATCTCGCACAAGATGGAAGAGATCCTGAAGATCTCGGACGAAGTGACGATCATGCGAGACGGCACCTATGTTGGCACCTGGCCGGCAAGCGAGTTGACAACGGACCTGATTATCAGCCGCATGGTCGGCCGCGATATGACGAACCGTTTCCCGCCGAAGACGTACACCCCGGGGAAGGAAGTCGTACTCAAGGTGGAGGATCTGTGCTCTCCGCTGCCGAAGTCGTTCCAGCATGTGTCGTTTGAACTACATAAGGGCGAGATTTTGGGCATCGGCGGCCTGGTAGGCGCGCAGCGTACCGAGATGGTCGAGGCTTTGTTCGGCCTGCGTGCGATTGAGTCCGGCAAAATCGAGAAGGACGGCAAGCCGTTCAAGGTCAAATCCGTGCGCGACGCGAAGGCGCATGGGTTGGCGCTTCTGACCGAGGAACGCCGCCAGAGCGGTGTGTTCGGCATCCTGTCAATCGAGGACAACACCGTTATTGCGGCGCAGAGGAGTTTTGCAAAGCACGGCGTCTTGCAGGAAGGCAAGCGCTTTAAGGCGGCAAAGGAATCCAA
>NZ_JADNJD010000012.1:0-102758 GCF_015554745.1 Anaeromassilibacillus sp. 1001302B_160321_C8
CTGGTGTATAGCGTTTGTTTGGTATTCCTTTCGGCATAATAATGCACCCCACTTGTTATTCAGTATATCATACTGTCTAACAAATGGGGTGCAGTTCAATTTTGGGGAGGGCCCCTTGTTGATAAATATGGTTTCGATCCCGTTCGTCGGTTTCATCACGATGAAAACGATATACAACGCAATTCCCATTTATGGCTTATTTTTGGATTGGATATTTTCATTGGTTGGCAATTGTTGTATACTATAATTTAATATCCAACTTTTGAAACACAGGAAGGTCTTATTCCTTAGCCCTTCCCAATAAATAACCGGAGGAGTGAATCTTATGGATCGTCTATTGGAATTGTTAAGCCAGAACGCCCGCTTGACCACCCGCCAGCTGGCCACGATGCTGGACCGCCCGGAGTCGGAAATCTGTAATCAGATCGACGCCTATGAGAAGGCGGGAATCATCCGCGGCTATCAGACGTTGATTAACTGGGAACGCGCAGATGCCAACAAGGCATTTGCCTTGATCGAGCTGCGCGTTACACCGAAGCGCGACCGCGGGTTCGATGAGATTGCGCAGAAAATTATGCAGTTTGAAGAGGTGGACAGCGTCTATCTGATGTCCGGCGGATTTGACCTGGCTGTGATGGTGCATGGGGACACGATGCAGCAGATCGCCATGTTTGTGGCCCGCCGCCTGTCCCTGCTTGATTCTGTGCTTTCCACTGCCACCCATTTTATCCTGACGCGTTATAAGGATGGTGGGGTCGTTCTCAAGACCGAGGACGAAAACGATGAGAGAAGGAGTGTGCTCTGTGATTGACTATAGCACCGTGCTCAACCAAAAGGTGCAGGCGATCAAGCCATCCGGTATCCGCCGTTTCTTCGATATTGCCAATGAAATGGACAATGTGATTTCCCTCTCGATTGGAGAACCGGATTTCACAACGCCGTGGCATGTCCGCGAAGAGGGAATCCGCTCTTTGGAGGACGGGAAAACGTGGTATTCTCCAAACCGTGGCTTTATCGAACTGCGCCAGGAAATTTCGCGCTGGCTGAAGCGCCACTATCATGTGAATTATAATGACAAAGAGGAAATTTTAGTGACAGTGGGTGGCTCGGAGGCGATTGACCTCTGCCTGCGCTCCCTCATCAGCCCGGGAGACGAGGTCTTGATTCCGGAGCCGTCCTTTGTGTGTTATGTGCCGCTGACAGAAATGGCGGGCGGCGTACCGGTTGTTTTGGAGACAAAGGCTGAGGATCGTTTCCGCATCACGCCGGAAGCCCTGCGTGCCAAGATCACCCCGAAGACAAAGCTGCTGATTCTGCCCTATCCGAATAACCCCACGGGCGCAGTCATGCGCCGTGAACATTTGGAGGCGATTGCGGAGGTTGTCCGGGAAAATGATCTGATGGTGCTTTCCGATGAGATCTACAGTGCATTGACCTACGGAGATACCAACCATGTCACCTTCAGCGCGATTGACGGTATGTGGGAGCGGACCATTGTGGTGAATGGGTTCTCCAAAGCGTTTGCCATGACGGGCTGGCGTTTGGGTTATGCGGTTGGCCCGGCGCAGATCATCAAGGCGATGACGAAACTGCATCAGTACGGCATCATGAGCGCGCCGACAACGGCACAGTATGCCGCCATTGAAGCGTTGAAAAATGGCGATGAGGACATCGTCTATATGCGCGAACAATACGACATGCGCCGCCGCCTGGTCGTGGACGGCTTCAACTCCATGGGCTTAACATGCTTCGAACCGGAAGGGGCATTCTATGTATTCCCATGCATCAAAAAGACAGGGCTTACTTCAGAGGAATTCTGCGAAAGATTGCTGTATGAGGAGCGCGTCGCGGTGGTCCCGGGGTCGGCGTTTGGAGACTGCGGCGAAGGCTTTGTGCGCGTCTCCTATTCCTATTCCATCAAACATATCACCGAAGCGCTTTCACGTATTGAGCACTTCATCAAACAGTTTGAGTCTTGAGTAGCGCTGTGGTTCCATTGAAGCAAAAGGGACAGGTTTGCCTTTCCGCTTGTAAGACCTATGCGTTTGAAGAGGTCCACGCAGCCCTGCGGGAGCAATTGGACGCGCTGCATGTGGAGGAGCTTTTGTTTCCCGGATGCCGCGTGGTCATAAAGCCCAACCTGGTGATCCGTTCCAAACCGGAAGAGGGTGTGATCACCCATCCGGCCGTGGTGGCAGCTGTGGCGGTGGAGCTTTTGGAGCGCGGCGCAGGGCATGTGACCGTGGCAGAAAGCCCCGGAGGGCCTTATACGCCGCCGCTTCTGCGAGCGATCTACGAGGCAGGCGGATATACGGAGCTGGCCCAAACATATGGATTTTCCTTGAATTTTGATTGTTCCTATGGATCGCTCGAGGCGCCGCAGGGCCAGCGCTGTAAGCGGTTTGACGTCATCCAGCCGGTTTTGGAGGCGGATCTCCTGGTGGACATCGCTAAGCTAAAAACACATGGAATGATGGGGTTGAGCGCGGCGGTCAAGAATTTGTTCGGCTGCGTCCCCGGTTTGATGAAACCGGAGCTGCACTGCCGTTTCCCGGAGCGTGAGGCGTTCGGGGAGATGGTAGCAGACCTGTGTTGCGCCTTGAAGCCCGCGCTCTGTGTGGTGGATGGCATCGTGGGGATGGAGGGTAACGGCCCCACCGGCGGGAAACCGCGGCTTGTGGGCGCATTGGCCGCTTCGCGGGATCCGTTTGCGCTGGATATGGTTTGCGCGTCGTTAGTCCATCAGAACCCCGTGCATGTGCCTTATCTCCGCGCGGGGATGAAGCGTGGCGTGTGCCCGGAGAGCTTGGACGAGCTTTCCCTTTGGGGCGTGCCGGTACAATCGTTGGCAGTTTCCGACTTTATTCAACCGGAATCGTGCAGTGTGAATTTTTTGGATTGGCTTCCGAAGTTTTTACGCCCTTTGGCGGAAAAGGTGGCCACGCCGGTTCCGAAGATCCAGACGAATCACTGTGTCGGATGCGGAAAATGTGCGGAAAGCTGCCCGCAGCACACAATCCGGATCGCCGGCGGCCACGCCGTGATTGACTACCGGAAATGCATCCGGTGCTACTGCTGCCATGAGATGTGCCCGAAGCACGTGATCGACATCAAGCGCTTCCGGCTGTTTCGCTTTTGACACAAATACAGAAGATACAAAACATGGGGATTGCTGTGCCGTGCACGGCGGTCCCGATTTTATTGTGGGGGATGATCATGCGGATCAAGGCATATGCAAAAATCAACCTGGCGTTAGACATCACAGGCAGGCGGGAAGACGGCTACCACCTCTTGGACATGGTGATGCACACGATTTCCCTATGCGACATCCTCACCCTGCGGCAGGGGGGCGATGGGCTTTCCGTGACCTGCGGGCGGACGGATGTACCGTGCGGAGAGGAAAACACGGTATACCGTGCCGCGGAGGCGTTCTTCCGGGAGATCGGGCAGCGGCCGAATCTTTCGATCGAGATCGAAAAGCGGATTCCCTCCCAGGCGGGTTTGGCCGGTGGAAGCGCAGATGCGGCCGCTGCTCTGCATGCGCTGAATCGGATGTACCGCGCAGAATTGCCGCTCGAAACGCTCTGTGAAATCGGCCTTACGGTTGGCGCAGATGTGCCTTTCTGCGTGTGGGGCGGTTCCGCGCGGGTCCAGGGGATTGGAGAGCGGCTGGAGCGCGCCCCATTGCTCCCGGGCGGCTGGTTGGTGGTCTGTAAGCCGCCGGTCGGGGTCAATACAAAGGAGGCGTACCGGTTGGCGGACGCCCAGGGGGGAAACTCCGCGTCGCGCCATGCGGTCAAGGTGATGGAAGCGCTTTCGCGGGGAAACCTTGCGGAGGTCGGCGCATCCTTGGGAAACGCCTTTGAAGATATTTTACAGCTGCCGGAGGTCGAAACCATCAAGGCCGGGATGCGCGGGTGCGGTGCGCAAGGGGCCTGCATGACCGGGAGCGGCTCGGCGGTCTATGGGCTGTTCGATCGGGAAGAACCGGCAGTAGCATGTAAGGAGCGGCTACAAGGCCGGTACCCCGAGACCTTTGTCTGCCTGCCAATATCTACGCCCGTGGATGTTTTGGAATAGGCCGGACTGCCAGGAAGCTTGCGTTTCCTATGGGACAACGCACAAAAATTTTGCTTGACATGAAAGAATCCCCCATACCAAAACATGGTATGGGGGATTCGATTTCATTTTCCGCTCAGGCAATCGCCAGAACAAAGGACAGCACAAAATTGAGAATCCAAATAGCAGCACCGATCACGAGGCCGATGATACCGGTGACGAAACCTGCCGAGGCCAGCCCTTTTGCGGTGCTCTGTTTGCCGACCCTGCCGGTGGAAATGGCAATGATGCCGAGAATCACGCCAATCAGGGGAATAAACAGGGACGTCAGGATGCTGAGGATGCCTGTTATGATGGAGATGGTCGCCTTGTTGGTGGGGTTATGTACCGCTACTGGGACGGGAGCGGGTGTGGGGGATTCCTTTGCGAAGGAATCTGCTGCGGTTGCCCCTGTGGGAATCGGTGCTTGCGTCGCAGGAATCTCTTGCGAGAGAAGCTGCACAAGGGTTTGCACCCGGCTGTTCAGTTCGCTTTTCGGCAGCGCGCCGTAAAAACCGGTTACGCCGTGCTCGCCAAAGGATTTGATCCAGGCTTCCAAATGCACGTTTCCCTGCCCGTACTGCAATTTGATGAACTGGGGAGCGGAGACTGCCCCCACCCCTTTTTTCCACACAGTTTCGCCCTTATAGACCGTCTGACGAAACCCTTCCTTCGTGAGAAAATCTTCCGCAATGAATTTGATCAGATCGTCCGGCTTGTTGATGGTGTAATCTGCAATATATCTGGACATGTTCTTCCTCCTTCATTTCTTTGTTTGCATCATAACGGAACATCGGGATTTTGTCAAACTGTTTAGGGGCATATTTCCCGTTTCTTTGGAAGGCGATGTATAATTTCAAAAATATGGGGCAATACTCCCGGCATCCAACAGAAAGAGGGACTTGCCATGAAAGTGTTCGAAAAGTCGATCTGCCTTGCAATGATATTGGCCGTGCTGTTTTCCTTCACCGGGTTTGCAGCGCAGTGCGAGGATATTCCGGAGCACGTCCTGCGCCTGCATGTCCTGGCAAACTCCGATTCGCAGGAGGACCAAACGTTAAAATTGCAGGTGCGCGACCGCATTTTGCAGGAGAGCGCGGGGATGCTCGACGGGGTGCGCAACAAGGAAGAGGCTGAACAGCGCATCCGGGGAACGCTCCCGGCGTTGCAGCGCGCCGCCGAAGACGAAATCGAACAGCGCGGCTATACTTATCCGGTTACTGTGGAGCTGGAACAAACCTACTTCCCCACCAGAGAATATGAGCAGGTGACCCTGCCTGCCGGCACCTATGAGGCCCTTCGGGTGTGCATCGGCGCGGCAGAGGGGCACAACTGGTGGTGTGTGATCTTCCCGCCGATGTGCCTTCCGGCGGCAGAAGAGCCGCAGGAGCTTGCAGATGTGCTGGACGCCCAACAGCTTCAGATTGTGGAGGGGCAGAACCGGTATGTGATTAAATTTAAAGCGTTGGAATATTATGAACAGATCAAAGCGTGGCTGGCTGGTTTGTGAGAGCCATATGAAGGAGAAGGAACTCGGTGATGGGTTCCTTTTTTCATATTTCAAATTATTTGCTGCCGGGAACACCGTATAATGGGAAGGAACGAACGATCGGAGGGGTTCATTTTGCTACATTTACTTCTTGGCCGTGCGGGAAGCGGAAAAACGGTACGCCTGCGCAATCTGCTCAAGGAAACGCCGGTGGAACAGCAGCCGGTTTTGCTGGTCCCAGAGCAGGGGTCCTTCCAAAATGAACGCGCGATGCTGCGCCTATTGGGGCCGAAGGAAGCCCAGCGGGTTTGGGTCTTTAGCTTTTCGCGCCTCGCGGATTTTGCTTTCCGCCGATTTGGAGGGGCGGCTGGCCGGCGCTTGGACGACGGCGGCCGCAGCATCTTTATGAGCCTGGCACTCGAGCAGGTGAAGGACCAGTTGGACTTCTACCGCAAGAGTGCGGAGGATGCGGAGCTGGTCCGGCTGCTGTTGGCACAGGAGGCGGAACTCAAGATGTGTGGCATCCGGCCGTCCGATCTTTTGGAGGCGGTGGAAACGCCGTCGGACCAGCCGTTGTCCAGCACTTTGCAGCAGAAAGCCCGGGAGCTTTCTTTGATTTTGGAGGCTTACGACGCTTTGGTAGCGCAGAGCTACGTGGACCCGCTGGACGACCTGACGCGGCTGAAAGCGCTTTTGGAGCAACATACCCTTTTTAAAGGCTGCGTGGTAGCGCTCGACTCCTTCCAAAGCTTTACGGTGCAGGAATACCAGATCATCGCCGCCATGCTGGAACAGGCGGACGAGGTGTATGTATCCCTCTGTACGGACCGGCTGGACGACCCCGAGCGCGGCATGGGATTGTTTTCCCTGGTACGCCATACGGGGAATACCCTCATCCGGATGGCCAAGGAGCGCGGGGTGCGTGTTGCTGCGCCGGAGGTGTTGGAGCCGGGGAAACGGTTTCACGCCAAGGGCCTTTCTGCTTTGGAGGCGGGCTCTTTTCGGACGGCCCACGGCGCCCCGCAGCCTGCGCAGGGGGTGACCCTCTATGAAGCGAAGGACCTATACGACGAGGCAGAGACCGCTGCGGCTGCAATCCGGCATCTGGTGATGGAAAATGGCTACCGCTACCGGGATTTTGCCGTGATCGCCCGCACGCCGGACCAATACCGGGGAATCTTGGATGTGGCTTTGGAGCATCGGGACATCCCCTACTTTATGGATAAGCCACAGGCGGTGGACGCGGAGCCCCTGATGCGGCTGGTGCTTTCTGCATTCCAGGTGGTGCGCTCTGGATTTGCCTCTGCGGACGTGTTTGCCTACTTGAAGACGGGTTTGGCCGGCTTTTCCACGGAACAGATTTCCGCGTTGGAAAATTATACCTACTTATGGAATCTGTCCGGCCGGAAGTGGAAAGAAGCATGGGCGGACCATCCACGTGGATTTGTGGAGGAATGGAAGGAGCGGGACCGCGAGCAGCT
Organism: Anaeromassilibacillus sp. 1001302B_160321_C8; assembly: GCF_015554745.1. Taxonomy (NCBI): domain Bacteria; kingdom Bacillati; phylum Bacillota; class Clostridia; order Eubacteriales; family Acutalibacteraceae; genus Anaeromassilibacillus; species Anaeromassilibacillus sp. 1001302B_160321_C8. The sequence goes on from NZ_JADNJD010000012.1 coordinate 7,069, forward strand.
GGAAGCGCTGAATGAGAGCCGCAGTGCGGTGGTAGAGCCTTTATCCCGGTTTGCCCAGCGGGTGGCGGAGGCCGACGGCGAAGAGATGGCGTTGGCGGTGTACCGCCTGTTGGAGGACGTCCAGGCGGCGGAACATCTAAAAGAATTGGCGGCACGGCTGGCGGCGGACGGAAGGCCGGAGCTGGCGGAACGGCAGCTGCGCCTGTGGGATGTGCTGATGGCGATCCTCGACCAGAGCGCCCTGGTGCTCAAGGGATGCCGTCTGCGCCACACGCGGTATGCAGAGCTCCTGCGTCTGGTGATCTTGGCGAACGACATTGCCAGCATTCCGGAGGGCCTGGACGAAGTGACCGTCGGCGCTGCGGACCGTATCCGCGCGGAGGAACCGAAGGTGGTCTTCCTGCTGGGGGCGGCGCAGGGCGATTTCCCGCTCTCTCCGAGCTCCCATTGTGTGTTCAGCGATGGGGAACGCCGGGAGTTGATCGCGCTCGGCCTGCCGCTGAACGATACGCTGGAGGGCGTTGCCGTGCAGGAACGCTTCCTTGCCTATGCGGCAATGAGCGCTGCTTCGGAGCGATTGTACATCAGCTTTGCCGCGGCCGGGCCGGAGGGCGAGCCAAAGCGCGCCTCTGCGATTGTCACGGAGACACTGTCCATTTTGCAGGGAGTGCCTGTTTATACCCCGTACAGCCTGCCACAGACCTGGACGGCAAACGCCGCGCAGCCCGCCTTTGCATTGGCCGCACAGCAGTGGCAACGGAATACGCCGCTTTCCGCAACGATGAAGCAGCTCTTTGCGGAGCGTCCCGGCTATGCGGCGCGTACCGCTGCGGTGGACCGAGCGGCTCGGAAAGGTGCTGCCGGTTTCCAGGACGAGGAGAAAGCGCGGAAGCTCTTTGGCACAAATATGCATGTATCCGCAACGCAGATCGAAACGTTTTACCTCTGCCGGTTTCAATATTTTTGCCGTTATGGGCTACGTGCCAAGGAGCGCCGCACCGCGGAGATGGATGCGTTGGAATACGGGAGCCTGATGCACTACCTTTTGGAGCACCTCTTCCGCGAGACGGGCGCGCAGGAATTACACGCCATGGGCCAACAGGATCTCAAAGCGGAGATCGACCGCCTGTTGGAGCAATATATGGAGACGCATCTCGGCGGATCGCGCAATAAGTCGCCGCGTTTTGCCTATCTGTTTGCACGGCTGTCCGAGTCCGCGCTGGTGATCGTTGCGCACATAGCGGAGGAACTCTGCCAGAGCGAATTTGCGCCCGTGGACTTCGAACTGCCCGTTGGAGAGGACGGGGTGCCCGCTCTGTCGATCCCTCTGCCGGACGGCGGGCGGGTGTCCATCGACGGGAAGGTGGACCGCGTGGACCTGCTCCAACGGGACGGGGTCCAGTATTTACGCGTGGTGGATTACAAGACCGGCAAGAAGGAATTCAAGCTGTCGGATGTGATCTATGGCGTCAACATGCAAATGCTCATCTATTTGGCGACCTTGAGCGAAAACGCGGAAGCGCGCTATGGCGGCAATCTGGCGCCGGCGGGGATTCTTTATGTGCCCGCATCAAGGCCCACCCTTTCCGTGGCGCGCGGCACGTCAAAGGAAAAGGTGCGGCAGGAAGAAACCAAAAAACTGCGCATGAACGGCCTGTTGATCGACGATCCGGACGTCCTCCACGCGATGGAGCCCGATGGCGCGGGGACATACATCCCGGTGACCATCAAAAACGGCGCTCCCGCCCGGCGCGACAGCGTGGTGTCGCCGGGGGAGATGGACGCCATCTTGCGCCGGGTGAAGGATTTGGCCGCATCCATGGCAGAAGAGCTGCACCGGGGCCGCGTGGCGGCGGTCCCGCTCAAGGGCGATACGGACGCCTGCCAGTGGTGCCCGTATTTTGCGGTCTGCGGCAGGGAACAGGAGGACGCCGCGCGGCAGATGGGCAAATGGGACCGCGACGCGGCCCTAGCGGAATTGACAAGGAAGGGGGAGCATACAGATGGGACGGAATTGGACGCCAGGCCAACGGGACGCGATTGAAGCGCGCGGAGGGACGCTGCTGGTTTCCGCCGCTGCCGGTTCGGGCAAGACGGCGGTCCTGGTGCAGCGCGTGATCGAGCGCTTGACCGACGAGCACCATCCAACGGATGCGGACCGCCTTCTGGTGGTTACGTTTACAAAGGCCGCGGCTGCGGAAATGCGGGACCGGATCGCCGCTCAGATCGCCCTGCTGTTGGAGGAGGACCCGTATAATGTGCGCTTGCAGCGCCAGCAGATCCTGTTGGCGCGGGCGCAGATCAGCACCATCCACAGCTTTTGCAGCGAACTGGTGCGGGAGAATTTCTATAAGCTCGGCGTGTCGCCGGATTTTCGCATCTTGGACGACGCGGAAATGACGCTGCTTCGCAACGATGCGATGGCGCAGGTGCTGGATGAATATTACGCTCTTTCAGACCCGTCGTTTTTGGAGCTGGTGGACGCCTTTTCCGCTGGGCGCGACGATGCGCGGATTGTCTCAACGGTGGAGACCCTCTATGAATTTGTGCGTTCCCACCCATTCCCGGAGCGGTGGCTGCGCGAAAAGGCCGCCCTCTACCGGGAAGAGCTCCCCGCATCCCAGACCATCTGGGGGGAGACGGCGCTCCGCTATGCGGCGGACGCGGTGGCGTATGCCATCGCCTTGACACAGAACGCGCTGTCCCTGATGCGGCAGGATGAGGCGATCGAAAAGGCCTATCACGATGCGTATGCGTCGGACTTGGCCGGTTTGCTGGACTTGCAGGCGCGCATCGCACAAAAGGATTGGAATGGGCTTGCCTTTGCGTGCGGGGATTTTACCTATGAGAAGCTGAAGCCCCTGCGCGGCTATGGGGACGACCCTTTGAAAAATAAGCTGACGGCTTCCCGCAAAGAGGTCAAGGCCACGGTGGAAAAGCTGGCCGGCCTGTTTCAGGAGAGCGAGCTGGAATGTGCGGCGGACATTGCGCGCCTGGCCCCGCTGGTGGCCAAGCTCTTCGAGGTGACGGTCCGCTTTGGCGAGACGCTCGACCGCTTGAAGCAGGAACGCCGCGCCGCCGATTTTGGCGATTTGGAGCACTGGGCGCTGAAGCTTCTTGTCCGCGACACGCCGGAGGGGGCTGTCCGCACCCCGGAGGCGGAGGAGCTGGCCGCGCGGTTTGATGAGATCATGGTGGACGAGTACCAGGACACCAACGAGGCGCAGGACATGATTTTCCGCGCGGTATCGCGGGAGGAATCGAACCTGTTTTTTGTGGGGGATGTCAAGCAGAGCATCTACAGCTTCCGGCAGGCCATGCCGCAGATTTTCCTGCGCCGCCGCGCGGCCTATCCGCCCTACGACCGCACGCGGGATGTGTACCCGGCCAGCATTGCGCTGGACCGGAACTTCCGGAGCCGCGCAGGGGTCACCGGGGCGGTCAACTTTGTCTTTCGCCAGTTGATGAGCGTCCAGACGGGCGACCTCGATTACGGGGAGGGGGAGGAGCTGATTCCGGGCGCGTCCTATCCCCCCAGCGCGGAGCCCGACACCCAGCTCGACATCATCGACCTCTCCAAAGGGGACGAGGAAGAGATGGTCCGCGTCGAGAGCCGCCACATTGCGGAGCGCATCCACCGCATGATGGCGGAGGGCCTGCTGGTCACGGAGGATGGGGTGCAGCGCCCCGGCGGTTACCACGACTTCTGCATTTTGCTGCGCAGTGCAAACCGGTACGCAAAGGAGTATGCCAAGGAGCTGCAGCGCCTTGGCGTTCCCGCATGGGCGGATACGGGCGGGGGCTTTTTTGCCGCGCCGGAGGTGGCTGTGGCGGTGTCGTTGCTGCGGGTGATCGACAACCCGATGCAGGACATCCCGCTGTTGTCCGTATTGATGAGCCCAATCTATGGGTTTACCCCGGACGATCTGGCGGACATCCGCATCCGGGAGCGCAAAGAGCCGCTCTACATCGCCCTGGTGCGGGCGGCGCAGGAGGGCGATGGGCGGGCAACGCAGGTTTTGCGGGACATCGAGGAGTACCGTGCTCTGGCCGCCACCCTTCCTTCAGACCGGCTGATCAATCTGGTGTACGAGAAAAGCGGGTATCCGGATCTGGTGCAGGCGATGGCAAACGGCGAACTCCGGCTGGCGAATTTGCGCCTGCTGTTGGAGTACGCAAAAAAATACGAGGGTTCCGGCTTCAACGGGCTGTCCGGCTTTGTGCGGATGTTGGACCGCTTGGAACAGCAGGATGCCGACCTCGCCTCAGCCTCCACAGTGGGCGGGGCCGAAGTGGTGCAGATTATGAGCATCCATCGCAGCAAGGGGCTGGAATTCCCGGTCTGTATCTTGGCGGGCTGCTCCCGGCGGTTTAACAAGGAGCGCGGGGACGTTCTGCTGCATCCGGAACTGGGATTCGGCGTGAAACTGCGCGACCCGGAGACCGGCGCGCGGGTGACAACCTTGCCCAGGGAGGCCGCCGCATTGGAGATCGACCGCGGGGAGATGAGCGAGGAATTGCGCGTCCTGTATGTGGCGATGACGCGCGCAAAAGAAAAGCTGCTGCTTGTGACCACGGTGAAAGATGCGGAGAAGACGCTGGGAAAGCTGGCCTCCCGTCTGACCGAAGAGCCGCGCCTACAGCCCTATGTGGTGCGGAGCGCTTCCTGTATCTCCGACTGGCTGCTCCTGTGTGCGATGCGCCATCCGGATGGAGGAACGCTGCGCGAGATGGCGGCGGCGCTGCCGGGCGTCACCGTTTCCTGCGATACCCCCTGGGCGATTCGGATCGTTTCTCCCCCCGCCGCGGAAGAGCAGGGGCAGCCAGAAGCGGAGGACCCGGCAATGCCCGACCAGGCGCTGCTCCTCCAATTGAGAAGCGAACTGGATTTTGTATATCCCTACGCCGGTTTACGTGGCGTGCCGACCAAGGTGGCGGCCAGCGATCTGGCGGCGGAACCGTTTTCTTTCCAGTATGCCGCCACAGCGCGCCCCGCTTTTCTGAGCAAGCAGGGGTTGACTCCTGCAGAGCGCGGCACAGCGCTGCACCAGTACATGCAGTTCTGCGACTATGAGACGGCGCGCACGCAGCCAGAGCGCGAGTGTGAGCGCTTGGTGAAGCAGGGGTTCCTTTCCCGCGAGGAGGGCGACGCGGTGGAGATGAACCGGGTACAGGCGTTTTTTGCCTCACCCCTGGCGCAAAGGATCCTGCATGCGAAGCAAGTCCTCCGCGAGTACCGCTTTACCGTGGAGATTCCCTCCGGAGAAGTGCAGCCCGGCCTGCCGGAAACGCTCGCAGGGGAGCCGGTGGTGATGCAGGGCGCGGTGGACTGTGCATTTGAGGAGGACGGTAGCCTGGTTATCGTGGATTTTAAAACCGACCACACTAAGGACGAAGCCGCCCTGTGGGAGCGCTACCGGGCACAGTTGGCCCTTTATCGCCGGGCGCTCGCGGTCTGCACCGGCCTGCCGGTCAAGGAATGCCTGCTGTACTCGTTTTATCTGAACCGCGAAATCCGTGGGGAAGGGATGGGTTGATGTGCGTCCATCTTTTGAAAAATTGTCCTTGACAAACGCTGGGCTAGATGGTAAAGTTAGTAGGTAAAACAAAGCGGGGCTTTGCCCACACCTGTGTGGTTCCGTCCGTCATGGGTCAATACGTACACAGAGCAATCTGTGAAATGGGGTATTGATGCGCGAGCGGAAGGATTCTGCCCGCGCTTTTTGTTGCATTCATAAATAACGTGATTTGGAGGTGCTTAACCATTAGCAACAAGGAACTACAGATCAACGAAGAAATTCGTGACAGAGAAGTGCGTGTCATCGGTTCGGACGGCAACCAGCTTGGGATTATGCCCACCGCGAAGGCGTTGGAGATGGCGTTCGGACAAAATTTGGACCTTGTAAAAATTGCGCCGCAGGCGACGCCTCCGGTTTGCAAAATTATCGACTACGGAAAGTACCGTTTTGAACAGACGAAGCGCGAGAAGGAAGCAAGAAAGAACCAGCGTGTCGTCGAGATCAAGGAAATCCGCCTGTCCCTCAATATCGACACCCACGACTTTGAGACGAAGGTTGGCCATGCCACCCGATTCTTGAAGGAAGGCAATAAGGTCAAGGTTTCCATCCGCTTCCGCGGCCGTGAGATGGGGCATCCTGAGCAGGGCCACGAGATCATGCGGCGCTTTGCAGAGGCGCTCAGCGAGCTTGCCAATGTGGAGAAACCGGCGAAGCTGGAAGGACGCAACATGCTGATGTTCCTTGCATCCAAACCCGCTAAATAATCATTATTAAGGAGGAGCATATCATGCCCAAGATTAAAACACACAGCGGCGCGAAAAAGCGCTTCAAGCTTTCTAAGAATGGAAAGGTCATCCGCGCCCACGCCAATAAATCCCACATCCTGAACAAGAAGACCACCAAGCGCAAGAGAGGCCTGCGTCAGACCACTGTGGCGGACAAGACGAATGTACGCCAGGTGAAGCGCCTGGTGCCTTATAAATAATCGAGGCAGCGTTTCGTTTCCGATCAAAACTATAACCATTACTGGAGGTATATAAAATGGCACGTGTAAAAGGCGCGTTGATGACACGCAAGAGAAGAAAAAAGACTTTGAAGCTGGCGAAGGGCTATTTTGGTGCAAAGAGCAAGCACTTTAAGATGGCGAAACAGGCCGTCATGAAATCCGGCAACTATGCATACATCGGCCGCAAGCAGAGAAAGAGAGATTTCCGCCGCCTGTGGATCACCCGGATTTCCGCCGCCTGCCGCATGAACGACATCAGCTACTCGGTGTTCATGAACGGGCTGAAGAAGGCAAATATCGCGCTCAACCGCAAGATGCTCGCTGAGATCGCTGTGAGCGATGAGGCTGCATTCAAGGCGCTGGTTGAGAAGGCAAAAGCCGCAAGATAAAAAAGCTGGAATTGCGCCCGGAAGAGATGCCGGGCGCAACTTTTCGTTATGGGTGAAAATGATGCCGGAAGTGATTACAAGCCGAAAAAATGAATGGGTGCGCCATGCCGCAAAGCTCGCCTCCTCCGCGGAATTCCGGCGGAGCGAGGGCCTTTTTATAATCGAGGGGGCCCGTTTGTGTGCGGACGCTGCGGACAGCGGCATCGCGGTCCGGACGCTGTTCTATACCGAACAGGCAGCGCAGCGGTATGCCTCGTATTTGGAGCGGGTGGTCCCCCGGGCCGCGCGTGCGTATCTGCTGGCGCCGCATGTGGCGGAATTGCTGGCGGAGACCAAGACGACGCAGGGGGTTTTCTGTATCTGTGAAAAGCGCCCTGGGACGGTGGGGCTGGAGGGGCTTTCGCCCCAAGGACACCTCTTGGCGGTCGAGAATTTGCAGGACCCCGGCAATTTGGGGGCGGTCCTGCGCACGGCGGAGGCATTGGGGCTTTCCGGCGTGCTGCTGGCGGGAAACTGCTGCGATGTGTATAGTCCGAAGGTGCTCCGCGCCAGTATGGGGGCAGTGTTCCGCCTTCCGTTCCGCTCGGTGGAGCGCCTGGCGGATGCGGCGCCAACGCTCCGGCAGATCGGTTTTGCGCTCTATGCCGCTGTGCCGGATCGGACGGCAAAGCGGGTTACGGAGCTCTCCTTTGAAAAGCCTTCCATCATTGCGGTGGGCAACGAAGGGAACGGGTTGGAAGCGGAGACAGTGGCCGCGTGCGGCCAAGCGGTGACGATCCCCATGCGGGGGCGCGCGGAGTCGCTCAATGCGGCGGCCTCCGCAGCCATTCTGATGTGGGAACTGATGCGGGATTGAGAGGAGGAGAACAGGATGGAGTTGGACCGGCGTGCCTATTGGATCTGGCTGCAACATGCCCTGCAAGTGGGCAGCAGCAAGCCGCGCCACATTCTGGAATCTTTTGGCAGCATCGAGGATTTTTACCGCGCGGGTCCACGGGAGTGGGGCCTGCTGGGAATTTTCACACAGCGCGAGCTTTCCGCAATGCGGGAATATCCCCTACAGGAGGCGCAGGCCCAACTCGCCCATTGTGCGCAGATGGGGCAGACGGTTCTCACGCCGGAGGACGGGGAATATCCCTTCCTTCTGCGGCAGATTCATAACCCTCCGGCTGTATTGTATGTACAGGGAGAACTTCCGGATTTTGCGGAAGTCCCCGCCATCTCCATTGTGGGGACGCGGAAAGCGACGCTGGTGGGGAAGCGGGTTGCACACAGCTTGGGGTATGGGCTTGCCAAGGGCGGCGCCGTGGTCGTCAGCGGCGGTGCGCTGGGCATCGACACAGCTGCCCACAAGGGCGCGCTGCTTGCGGGAGGAAAGACGGTCTGCGTGCTCGGCTGCGGGATCGATTATCCGTATTTAGCCGCGAATACCTCTTTGCGGGAGGCGATTTCACATAGCGGCGCCCTGCTTTCGGAGTATCCGCCGGGGACACCGGCGCTTCGCAATCATTTCCCCATCCGCAACCGGCTGATTTCCGGACTGTCCGTCGGGACGGTGGTGGTGGAGGCTGCGGAAAAGAGCGGGTCTTTGCTCACCGCGAACAATGCGATCCATCAAAACCGCGACGTCTTTGCCGTGCCCGGCTTGGTCGGGAGCCGTATGTCCCAAGGTCCCAACAACCTTTTGCGCGAGGGAATGAAGGCGGTCAGCTGTGCAAATGACATTTTGGAGGAATATCTTTTCCGCTTTCCAGGAAAAATCCACTTGGAGGAATCGGCGGAAAGTGTTATGCTGATAAAGGCCGCACCGCAGGAGCAGAAACCCACACCGGCCTGCCGAAAAGTGCCGGAGGGCCTTTCAGACGACGCCTCTGCGCTGTTCCAGGCGCTTTCCAGAGAGCCGCGTGCCTTGGCTGAGCTTTGCTCGGAGGCAGGGGTTCCGGCGGCACGCGCCCTTCCAGCGCTTACGGAACTGGAGCTGATGGGTTGCATCCAGGGGTATTCGGGGAGAAGATACGCCTTAAAACATTCTTAGGCTTTATGAAAGCCCGTCCAAATGTCTTGTGGACAGGTTTTCACAAAGTCTAAAGGACTTTGCCATTTTTGGAGATCAACATTGATTTGTAAAACATAGATATATAGGAACGTTGTTGTGCGGGAAGATGGAGTTCCCGCAGCGGTACGGCGGCTGTGCCGTACGAGATGAAAGAGGTGGATAGATAGATGTCGAAATTGGTAATTGTGGAGTCGCCCGCAAAGGCGAAGACCATTAAGAAATATTTGGGCCCTGGATACGATGTGATTGCCTCGATGGGGCATGTGCGCGATTTGCCGGAAAACCGGTTGAGCGTGGATATCAAGAAGGATTTTAAACCGAAGTACGAGATCATCAAAGGCAAAGAAAAATTGGTGGAGGAACTGAAGGAAAAGGCAGAAAAGAGCGATTATGTATTCCTGGCAACGGACCCGGACCGCGAAGGGGAGGCCATCTCCTGGCATTTGGCCTATTTGCTGGACCTCAATACGGAGGACGACAACCGGGTGACATTCAATGAGATTACGAAAACCGGCGTGACAAACGGGATGGAGCATCCCCGCAGCATTGATATGGATTTGGTCAATGCGCAGCAGGCGCGGCGGATTCTCGACCGGCTGGTGGGCTATAAGCTCAGTCCGTTCCTGTCCCAGAAGATCCGCCGTGGGCTTTCGGGCGGCCGCGTGCAGTCCGTGGCGGTCCGCCTGGTGGTGGACCGTGAGGAAGAGATCCGCAAGTTTGTCCCAAAAGAATATTGGACGATCGATGCGAAGATGATCCCCAAGGGGTCCCGCAAAGCGTTCCCCGCAACATTCTATGGCGACGAGAATGGGAAAATCGAGATTGAGAACAAGGAACAGGCGGATCAAATCCTTGCGGAACTGGAGGGCGCCGAATATAAGATCTCGAAGCTCAAAAAGGGCACGCGCCGCAAATCCCCTGCGCCGCCGTTTATCACCTCCACCCTGCAGCAGGAGGCCTCGCGCCGCCTGGGGTTCCAGGCGCGCCGGACGATGAAGGCTGCGCAGGAGCTGTACGAGGGCGTTGAAATCGAGGGGATGGGCGCGGTCGGTCTCATTACTTACATGAGAACGGACTCCTTGCGCCTGTCGGAGGATGCGCTCAAAGACGCCGCCGACTACATTTTGGAGCGCTGGGGGAAGAAGTATTTGCCGGATACCCCCCGCCACTTTAAGACAAAGAAAAACGCCCAGGACGGGCACGAGGCCATCCGGCCGACGATGCCCAGCCTTTCGCCCGATCAGGTGAAAGACAGCCTGAGTTCGGACCAATATAAACTCTATAAGCTGATCTGGGAGCGTTTCATCGCCTGCCAGATGGCAAACTGCCTCCAGAGCACGACGCAGGCGGAGATTTCGGCCAAGAATTATATCTTCAAGGCGTCCGGCTATACTGTCACCTTCGACGGATTTACCGTGCTTTACGAAGAGAAGAAGGACGAAGACTCCGAGAGCGGCGGGGCGCTGCCGCCCCTCGAGAAGGATATGCCGCTGCGCTGCAAGGAGATCGCAGGCAACCAGCATTTCACGCAGCCGCCCGCCCGCTATACGGAGGCGTCGCTCATCAAGGCGTTGGAGGAAAACGGCATCGGCCGTCCGTCCACCTATGCCACCACGATTTCAACCATCACGGGGCGCGAATATGTGGTCCGCGATGGCAAGGCGCTCAAGCCGACCGAGCTGGGGGAAGTGATCACCAAGCTGATGAAAGAGCGGTTCCCGAAGATCGTCAATGTCAAATTCACCGCACAGGTGGAAGAGGAGCTGGACGAGGTACAGAGCGGGAAGGTCGATTGGGTGGAGACGCTGCACGACTTCTATGGCGATTTCGAGAAGACTTTGAAAAAGGCCAAGGAGGAGATGCAGGGGGTCAAGATCCAACTGAAAGAGGATGAGACCGACATCATCTGCGAAAAGTGCGGCCGCAAGATGGTCGTCAAAATGGGCCGCTACGGGAAATTCATTGCCTGCCCCGGATACCCGGAGTGCAAGAATGTGAAAAAGCTGGTGCAGGAGACCGGGGCGGAGTGCCCCAAATGCGGCGGCAAGGTGATTGTGAAGAAGTCCAAGAAGGGGCGCATCTTCTATGGATGCGCGGAATATCCCAACTGCGACTTCATCTCCTGGGATGAGCCCAGCATGGAGAAATGCCCGCGCTGCGGGAAGACCCTCTTAAAGAAGAAGGGGAAACATCCCAAGTACTATTGCGTTACGCCGGACTGCGGTTATGAGCGCGTGGAAAACCCGGATGAGGAAAATAAAGACGAAGTATAAAAGGAGACGCCGATGAAGATACGAGTGATCGGGGCTGGATTGGCCGGCTGTGAAGCGGCATGGCAGATTGCACAGGCCGGTGTGCAGGTGGAGCTCTGGGAGATGAAACCGCAGAAGTATTCCCCCGCGCACCACAGCCCGGACTTTGCAGAGCTGATTTGTTCCAACTCCCTCAAGGCGGCGCGTGTGGACAGCGCGGCCGGCCTGCTCAAAGAGGAAATGTGGCGGCTCGGTTCCCTGCTGATGCAATGCGCGGATCAATGCCGTGTCCCCGCGGGCGGAGCGCTCGCCGTAGACCGGCACGCCTTTTCCGCGGCGGTGACCAAGGCAATTCGGGAGCATCCGCAGATCGAAGTGCACAGCGGGGAGATTACGGAAATCCCTACGGACGGCGTCAACGTGATCGCTACCGGCCCGCTGACCTCCGACGCACTGGCGGAGAAGATCGCCGCCCTTTGCGGCGGGAGTTTGAGCTTCTTCGATGCAGCTGCCCCGATTGTCACAGCGGAGAGCCTCGGACGGGACCGCATTTTTGCCGCGTCCCGCTATGGAAAGGGAGAGGACGACGCGTACTTAAATTGCCCGATGAACAAAGAGGAGTACGAGCGGTTCTATGAGGCGCTAATCCACGCCGAGCGCGCGCCGGTCCACGACTTTGATGTGGCGGACCCGAAGGTCTACGAGGGCTGTATGCCCATAGAGGTGATGGCGCAGCGCGGGCCGGACACCATCCGCTTTGGCCCGCTCAAGCCGGTCGGCCTGCGCGACCCGGCGACCGGGCACCGGCCCTGGGCGGTCGTGCAGCTCCGGCGCGAAGACCGGGAGGGGACGCTCTACAATCTCGTCGGGTTCCAGACGAACCTCAAATTTGGCGAGCAGAAGCGCGTTTTTGGCCTGATCCCGGGCTTGGAGCAGGCGGATTTTGTGCGCTACGGGGTGATGCACCGCAACACTTTTTTGAATTCGCCAAAGGTGCTGAACAGCGATTTCAGCTTGCGCGCGCGTCCGGATTTGTTTTTTGCGGGCCAGATCACGGGCGTGGAGGGCTATATGGAGTCCGCCGCGAGTGGAATCCTGGCGGGGAAGAACGCCCTTCGCAGGTTGCAGGGAAAGGAGACCCTTACGCTGCCGCCAGAGACGATGATTGGCGCGCTGAGCCGCTATGTACAAAACGGCGGCGAGGGCGATTTCCAGCCCATGGGCGCAAACTTTGGCGTTATGCCGCCCGTGGTTCCGCATATCCGGGACAAGCGTTCCCGTTATGCGGCCTTTTCCGAACGCTCTTTACAAATGTTAGACGAGTTTCTTAAAAATACATAGAAGATCAGAAATCCAAAGTAGCCGCACTGCGGCGGGGAGGTATCGCGATGAAAATTATTGTGGACGCTTTTGGCGGGGACAATGCGCCCCTGGAAATTTTGAAAGGATGTGCCGAGGCGGTAAAGGAGCTGGACCTCGACATCCTGCTGACCGGCAGCGAGGCGGAGATCCGGCGTGTGGCAAAGGAGAATGACATCTCCCTGGATCGCATGGAGATTGCGGACACACCGGATGTCCTCACGATGGAGGATCATGCGGGGGCTGTTTTGAAGGAGAAGTCCAACAGCTCCATGGCCCTGGGCCTGAAGTTGCTTGCAGAGGGCAAGGGCGACGGCTTCCTCTCCGGCGGCAATTCCGGCGCACTGGTGGTCGGTACAACGATGATCGTCAAGCGCATCAAAAACATCAAGCGCGTGGCGTTTGCCCCGATTCTACCGAAGAAAAAGGGCTTTTTTATGCTCATTGACAGCGGCGCAAACGTCGACTGTAAGCCCGAAATGCTGCGCCAGTTCGGTGTGATGGGGTCGATCTATATGGAAAAGGTGATGAATGTTTCCAGGCCGCGCGTGGGATTGGCCAATATCGGCACGGAAGAGCACAAGGGCGGCGAGCTGCAGCAAGAAGCCTATGTTTTGTTAAAAGAATCGGGGCTACATTTTGTCGGAAATGTAGAGGCGCGGGAGATCCCCGAAGATGCGGCCGATGTGGTCGTGGCAGATGGCTTTACCGGTAACATGCTGCTCAAGATGTATGAAGGCGTGTCGATCGCCATGATGCAGATGTTTAAAGAGGTTTTCTTTAAAAATTGGAAGAACAAGCTGGCAGCGTCCATGCTTTTGAAAGATATCAAGGAGCTCAAGAAGACGATGGACTACAACGAATACGGCGGGGCGCCGATCATGGGCGCGGCAAAGCCGGTGTTCAAGACCCACGGAAGCGCGAAGGCGAAAACGGTAAAAAATGCACTCCGCTTGACCAAGTCCTATATCGCCGGAAATGTTGTGGATGAAATCGCCGCTGCTGTGGCAGTCTATAAGGAGAGCCAGGCAAAGGAGAAGCAGGCGGATTAATGGCAGGAGGCCGAAAGATGGACTATCGAGAATTTGAAGAAAAGCTAGGGCACCATTTTCACAACAAAAAATACCTCATCACCGCATTGACCCATTCCTCCTATGCAAACGAAGCAAAGGGCAAGGAAGAGAGCAACGAGCGCCTGGAGTTTTTGGGCGATTCGGTGCTCGGGTTTGTGGTTGCGGATTATCTGTTTAAAAATTACACGCAATTTCCCGAGGGGGATCTCACCAAAAACCGCGCTGCCCTGGTGTGCGAAAAGGCATGCTGCGGCTTTGCGAAGCAGATCGACCTGGGGAATTATCTGCGGTTGAGCCACGGCGAGCAGAATTCCGGCGGGCGCACCCGCTCGTCCATTTTGGCGGATGCGTTTGAGGCGGTGATCGCCGCCATTTACCTGGACGCCGGTATGGAGGAAGCGCGCAAGTTTATCCTTCGCTTTGTCCTGCCCATGCTGAAGGCACACAAGCCAAAGGCGTTTAAGGACTACAAGACCGCCCTGCAGGAGATCATCCAGCAAAACCCGGAGGAGCATTTGGAGTATGTGCTTACGGGCGAGAGCGGGCCGGACCACGACAAGCATTTTACCGTGGAGGTCCACCTCAACAGCAATGTGATCGGCAAGGGAGGCGGCCGCAGCAAGAAGGAAGCGGAGCAGCAGGCGGCGCGCGAGGCGTTGGAGCTGATGGGCTATTGAGACACGCCAATGTTGCCCTGTTTGTGCCCCACAACGGCTGCCCGCACCAATGCAGCTTTTGCAACCAGAGAAGCATCACCGGGCAGCAGACCCAGCCGGCGCCGGACGATGTGCGTGCAGCGGCCCTTACAGCTATGCAGAGTATCCCCTGTGCAGGACAGGCGGAGATCGCCTTCTTTGGCGGGAGCTTTACGGCGATTGAGCGTGGCTATATGGTTTCCCTTTTGGATGCGGCGGCGCCGTTTGTCCAAGAAGGCCGCTTTTCCGGGATTCGGATTTCTACCCGGCCCGATGCGGTCGGTGACGACGTCCTTGCACTGCTCAAGAAATACGGCGTGACCTCGATCGAGCTGGGCGCACAGAGCATGGACGACCGCGTCCTCGCCATAAACGGGCGGGGGCATACGGCGGCGCAGGTGGAGGATGCGGCTAGGCGCATCCATGCACAGGGCTTTTCCCTGGGCTTGCAGATGATGACCGGTCTTTACGGCGACACGCCCGCAGGCGCGGAATATACCGCGCGCAGGCTTGCGGCCTTAGAGCCCGATACGGTGCGCATCTATCCGACCATCGTGATGCGTGGCACCGAACTGGAGGAAAAATATCGCTCGGGGGCCTATCGCCCGATGGCCTTGGAGGACGCCGTGGAGCTTTGCTCCCGCTTGTTGGCGTTTTTTGAGAACCGCGGCATCCGCGTGATCCGTTTGGGGCTGCACAGCACGCCGGAGTTGGAGCGCGGCCGTGTAGCAGGGCCCTGGCACCCGGCGTTTCGGGAACTCTGCGAGAGTAAGCGGATGTTCCTCCGTTTGATGGAAATATTGGAAGGCAATCAAGTTTCAAAAGGAACGATTGAAATCAAAGTAAATCCCAAAATACAATCAAAAATGGTTGGGCAAAAGCGGGCGAATCTTGATCGCCTGCGGGAGAGAGGGTATTCGGCCCGCGTGACGGCGAACGCGACGCTGCCGGAGCATACAGTTACCATTGCCGCTTTGGAGAAGGATGTGACAGCTTGCTTTTAAAATCGTTGGAAATACAGGGGTTTAAAACGTTCCCGGATAAGACGACCCTCAAATTTGACCGCGGGATTACAGCCGTGGTGGGGCCGAACGGAAGCGGCAAGAGCAATATCAGCGACGCGGTGCGTTGGGTGCTGGGGGAGCAGTCTACCCGGACGCTGCGCTGTACCCGCATGGAGGATGTCATCTTCAACGGCACGCCGGCCCGCAAGCCCCAGGGATATGCAGAGGTCACCCTTACCATCGACAATTCCGACCGGCGGCTGGATTTTGACGGCGATACGGTGGCGATCACGCGCCGGTATTACCGTTCCGGAGACAGCGAATACCTCATCAACAAAGTGGCGGTCCGCCTGCGGGACATCAACGAGCTGTTCATGGATACCGGCCTGGGCCGCGACGGATATTCGATCATCGGGCAGGGCAAGATCGACAGCATTGTCGGCGCGCGCAGCGAGGACCGGCGGGAGATCTTTGAGGAAGCGGCGGGGATTTCCCGCTTCCGCTACCGGAAAGAGGAGTCCGAGCGCCGCCTAAGCCAGGCGGAGGAGAATCTGCTGCGCCTGCGGGACATCCTTTCCGAACTGGAAGACCGCGTCGGCCCCCTGAAGGAGCAGGCGGAGAAGGCGCAGCAATATTTGGAGTTTGCCTCCGAAAAGCGCACCTTGGAAATCGGCCTGTGGCTGAACACCCTCGAGCGCTCCGGCCATGTCCTGCGGGAGCACGATGATCGCATCGTCATAGCAAAGAACCACTACGACGAGTTGGAAGAGCAGCTGGCGGCGATTGAACAGCAGATTGAGGACAATTTTGCGCAGGCGAACGCATGCACGGCAAAGGTGGACGAGGCGCGCCAGGAAGCAGCCCGCATGGAGGAAGCTGCTGTGGCCAAAGATGGCGAAGGGTCCGTCCTTGCGAACGACATCCTACATAATCGGGAGAACATCGCCCGCATTGAGCGGGAAATCGAGCAGTCCAACCAATCCGGAAAGGATATGGACGAAGAAATCGCGCAGAAGAAGGCGGAAATCGAGGAAAAAGCGGCGTTTATTGCGGAGAAGGAAGCGGAAAGCGCCGCGTGCACCAAGCGCCTGGAGGAACTGCGCCAGGGCATGGGGGAGACGGCGGCGCAAATCGACCGTTATTCCCGCCAGATTGACGAATTGTCTACGGAATCCACCCAGGAAAAGCTGGCCTCCATGACCGCCGCATCGACCATCTCGGAAATCCAACTGCGGATGCAGACAGTGGAACAGACGTTGGCGGAAAAGCGGGAGCGCGCAGAAACGTTAAAACAGAGCGATGCGGACTTTGCCAAGATGCTGGCCGATACGGAAAGCCGCATCCAGGCGCTTTCCAACACGGTCAAAGGATATGAGATGCGGCTGAATTCCCGCCGCCAGCGCGCGGAAGCCGCCAAGAAGCAGAGTGAAAAACTGCATCTGGACGCCAACGAATGCGCCCGCCGCGCCCGCCTGTTGGAGGATCTGGAGCGCAATCTGGAGGGCTTTTCCCAAAGCGTCAAGCTGGTGATGAAAGAGGCCAAGCACGGCACCCTTCCGGGAATCCATGGACCGGTTTCCCGCCTGATCAAGGTCCCGCGCGAATATGCGGTGGCGATTGAGACGGCCTTGGGCCCGGCCATGCAGAACATCGTGGTCGGCAGCGAGCAGGATGCGAAGCGCGCCATTGGCTTTTTGAAGCAGCGCGACGGCGGCCGGGCGACGTTCCTGCCGTTGTCGAATATCCGGGGGAATGTGTTGAACGAGCCGGGATTGGAGGAATGCCCGGGCGTGGTCGGCATCGCCGGGAAGCTCTGCACCTGTGACGAGCAGTACAACGGGATCCTGCATTCCCTTTTGGGGCGCATCGTTGTGGCGGAGGATCTGGACGCCGCGACAGCGGTCGCCCGGCGGTACCGCTACCGGTTCCGCATCGTCACCTTGGACGGCCAGGTGGTCAATGCGGGCGGTTCGTTGACGGGCGGTTCCCTGGCGCGCAATTCCGGGTTGCTGAGTCGCGCTTCGGAGATCGAGCGCATCAGGGCGCAGGCGGATCAGCTCCGCGAACAGGCGGAACAGGCGGCCGCAGCCCTGCGCGCTGCCAACGAAGAGGCCAGTGCAGCGGAGGCCGCTCTAACCGGTGCGAAGGGCGAATTGGCGACGGCGCAGGAGGAACGCATCCGGATCGAAGCGGAGCACAACCGCGCCAAAGCGGACCGGCAGACCATCGCGGCAGACATCGCCGCCCTGGAGCAGGAGAGCACCGTTGCGGCCGGGCGTTTGGAGGAACAGCGCGCTATCCAGAAGCAGGCCGAGCAGAAGCTAGGGGAGGCAACGCTTCAGATCTCCGTTTTGCAGGGAAAGATGAACGAGATCCGTTCCGGCCGCAGCGAGCAGAATCAGCTCTCGGACACGCTGTCCAATCAATTGCAGGAACTGCGCATCGAGAGTCTCTCCGCACAGAAGGATATTGAATCCCTGCGGGCAACAATTGCGGACATCGAGCGCCGGAAAGAGGACCGCGCCGGGCATGTTGCAGGGCTGCGCCAGGAGATGGAGCGCGTACAGGATTCCATCGTGTCGTTGCAAACGCGCATCGAAGAACTCAAGAAAGAGGCGGCGTCCCTGCGGGAACAGGCCAAGGCGTCCACCGCGCGGATCGAGGAGCTCAATGCCCAGCGGATGGCCTTTGAAAAGAAGTCCGCGGAATTGCGGGCCAAGGAGCGGGAGCAATCCAGTGCGCGGGAAAATGTGGGCCATGAGCTGGCGCGCCTGGAAGAGCGCAAAGCCAGCCTGCAAAAGGAATACGATGAAATTATCAGCCGCTTGTGGGAAGAATACGAACTGACCCGGCGCGAGGCCGAGGAGGTCGCCGCCCCCATCGAGGACGTGGGGCAGTCCCAGAAGCGCTTAAACGAACTAAAGGGCAAGATCAAGGCATTGGGAACGGTCAATGTGGCGGCCGTAGAGGAATACAAAGAGGTCAGCGAACGGTATGCATTTATGAACGCACAGGTGGCCGATGTTGAGCAGAGCCGCGACGAGCTGAAGCGCTTGATCGGCGACCTCACCCGCCAGATGCGCGAGCTCTTTATTGAGCGTTTTAAGCAGATCAATACGAATTTTCTACAGACCTTTCAGGAACTGTTTGGGGGTGGGACGGCAAACCTCTCCCTGACCGACCCGGAGGATATTCTCCATTCGGGCATCGAGATTTCGGTCCAGCCGCCGGGCAAGATCGTCACCCATTTGGAATTGCTTTCCGGTGGCGAAAAGGCATTGGTGGCCATTGCGTTGTATTTTGCCATTATGAAGGTCAGTCCGCCGCCGTTCTGCATGTTGGATGAGATCGAGGCCGCCCTGGACGACGTCAACGTCGACCGCTTTGCGGCGTACCTGCGGCGCATGACCAGCAACACACAATTTATTGTCATCACCCATCGCCGCGGCAGCATGGAAGAGGCGGACGTTCTGTACGGCGTCACCATGCAGGATGAGGGCGTTTCCAAGCTTTTGGAGCTGCGGGCAAGTGAAATCGAACAAAAACTAGGGATGGATGCCGCAAAATAGGCGGCTTCGATCTTTGGAATATTTCAAATAGGCAGGTGTCAACCACATGGGTTTGTTTTCGAAAATTAAAGAAGGATTGAAAAAGACCAGGGAGAGCTTCAGCGCTTCACTGGACAATATGCTCGGTTCCTATACGGAAATCGATGAATCCCTCTTTGAGCAGTTGGAAGAGCTGCTCGTCATGGCGGATACGGGCGTCCCGACCGCCGAGCGCATTTGCGAAGAGGTGAAAAAGCGCGTAAAGGCACAGCGGGTTACCGACCCGACCCAGATCTTTGAGATGCTGCGGGAGACGGTGGCGGAGATGATCGCCGGCGATGAGGAGCTGCATGTCCGCACAAAGCCCTCGATCATCCTGGTGATCGGCGTGAACGGCGTGGGAAAGACCACCACCATCGGAAAGATCGCTTCCCGCCTGCGCCAGGAGAGAAAGAAAGTCCTGCTGGCCGCGGCGGATACCTTCCGTGCAGCGGCGATTGAGCAGTTGGAGGTCTGGGCGGAACGCAGCGGCAGTGAGATCGTGAAACATCCCGAGGGCTCCGACCCCGCCTCCGTTGTATACGATGCGATTGCGGCGGCCAAGTCGCGCGGCACCGATGTGGTGATCTGCGATACGGCGGGACGCCTCCACAATAAGAAAAACCTGATGGATGAGTTGGCGAAAATCAACCGCATCATCGACCGCGAGTTGCCCGATGCGGACAAGGAAGTCCTGCTGGTGCTGGACGCCACAACTGGGCAGAACGCCGTCAACCAGGCGCGCGAGTTCCAGAACGTTGCAAATCTGACTGGCATCGTGCTCACAAAGCTGGACGGCACAGCGCGTGGCGGCGTCGTTTTGGCAATCCGCGAAGAATTGAAACTGCCGGTGAAGTTCATTGGCGTGGGCGAACAGGTGGACGATTTGCAGCCCTTTGATGCGAAGGCATTTTCGGAGGCGCTGTTTACGCGATAAGGAGGACGCTTGTGAAATATGTGATGGCAACGCACAATCCCAACAAACTGTTGGAATTGCAGCGCATTTTGGAGCCGCTGCACATAGAAGTGACAACGGCGGATCTACAGGAAGTCGAGGAGACTGGCACGACCTTTGCGGAGAATGCCTATCTCAAGGCCAAGGCCGCCTGCGAGCAGACCGGCCTGCCGGCTGTGGCGGACGATTCCGGCTTGGTGGTGGATGCCCTGAACGGGGCCCCCGGCGTCTACTCTGCGCGCTATGCGGGGCCGGACGCAACAGATGCGCAGCGGATGGACAAGCTGCTGCACGAGCTGGACGGCGTCCCGGCGGAACAGCGCACCGCGCGGTTTGTCAGCGCCATCTGTGTGGTTTATCCCGATGGGGAGCGCATGGATGTGGAAGGCGTCTGTGAAGGGAGCGTGGCGTTTGCGCCGCGCGGCCATGATGGATTCGGATATGACCCGATCTTTTTGGTGGGCGAAAAAACATATGCGGAGCTGACCCCGGCGGAAAAGGATGTGGTCAGCCACCGCGGAAAGGCGCTGCGGGAGCTCGCGGCCCGCTTGGAGGAACGGCATGGGAACTGAGGTGCAGATCCGTAAAGCGACCCAGTGGGATTTGGATCGGGTCGTGGAATTATACGACGCGATCTGCGACTATCTGGACGCAACGTTCAACTATCCCGGCTGGACGCGCGGGGAATATCCTGCGCGTTGGACGGCAGAGCAGGCGTTGGCCAACGGGGAGCTCTATGTCTGTGCCGATGGGAAAGCGTTGCTGGGAACTTGCATCCTCAACGGGGTACAACCGGAGGGCTACCGGGACATTCCCTGGCAGGAGGGGATTTCCCCGGCGGAGGTTTTGGTGGTGCACACGCTTGCTGTGCATCCTGACCACCTGCGGGAGGGCGTTTCCGGGCATCTGCTGCGGTTCGCCGAACAATATGCCCAAGGACATGGAAAGCGCAGCATCCGCTTGGACGTCTATGAACGGAATGTCCCTGGTGTACGTCTCTATGAACGGCATGGCTACCATGTTGCGGGAAAAACCGATCTGCATTTGGGTGACAACGGCCCACAAATTTCCCGTTGTTACGAAAAGATCATCGATAAAGGAGAAAGACTATGCTGACCAGTAAACAACGCGCATATCTGCGCTCGCTTGCCGTGGATTTGGATACGATCGTCATGGTGGGGAAATCCGGCATGAGCCCGGAACTGACCAAACAGGCGGACGACGCGCTGACGGCGCGGGAACTCATCAAGGGGAAGGTCTTGGAAACCGCGCCGCTCTCTTCCCGTGAGGCGGCGGAACAGATTGCGGCGGACGTACAGGCCGATGTGGTGCAAGTGATCGGCTCCAAATTCGTTTTGTACCGTAAAAATGAAAAGGAACCGAAAATCACTCTTCCCAAACCGGCAAAAAAGTAATAAAATAGTGAGGAATAGAGCAGCATGAACCGGATTGCGATCTTTGGCGGCACGTTTAATCCCATCCACAATGGCCATCTGCACATTGCACAGCAGTTTCAAAAGCAGCTGCGTGCGCAGCGCGTGCTGTTTATTCCCACGTTTGTGCCTCCGCATAAGCGGGCCCCGGACCTGGCGCCCGCGGAAGACCGGCTGGAAATGTGCCGTCTGGCGTGCGAAGGAACCCCGTTTGAGGTGAGCGATCTGGAGATCCGCAGGGGCGGCCCGAGCTACACGGCGGAGACGCTCCTGGCTTTAAAGCGCGAATACCCGGACGCGGAGCTCTGCTTTCTCACCGGGGAGGACATGTTTCTGACGCTGGAAACATGGTACAAGCCGGATGTAATCTATTCGTTGGCAACCATCTGTGCGGCGCCGCGCAGCACGGACGGGTTGGAGAAGCTTCGCGCATATGCGGAGAAACTTGCGCGGCATGGAGCGAAGGTCATTTTGCAAAACATCGACTATTTGCCGGTTTCCTCCACCATGGTGCGCGAGGCGGTGCGCCAGAACCGGGCGATTGATGCGCTGGTGCCTGCAGAGGTGGCGCGTTATATCAGGGAAAACGGCCTGTACCATTGAAACTGAATCAAAGAAGGAAGCGGTAAAATGAGCCATAAGGATTATAAAGCGGTCATCAAACCGTTTTTGAGCGAGAAGCGTTACCGTCATTCTCTGGCTGTGGCAGAGGAGGCCGTGCATCTGGCCAAAAAATATGGGGCGGATGAGGAGAAAGCCTACACAGCGGGAATCCTGCACGACATCATGAAGGATATGCCGCCGGAGGAACAGCTGAAGCGGATGACGCGGTACGACATCGTGCTCACAGAGGTGGAGCGCAGCGGCCAGAAATTGTGGCATGCGATGCTGGGGGCCGCCTATGTGGAACAGGAACTGCACATCGAGGACCAGGACATTTTAAACGCCATCCGCTACCACACGACCGGGCGCGCCCACATGACGCTTCTGGAGAAGGTGCTGTTTGTGGCTGATTTTACCTCTTCCGACCGGGACTATCCCGGCGTGGAGGAGATTCGCAAGGCTGCTCGAAAGAGCCTTTTGGCGGCCATGCTTTCCGGCATGACCTACACCATCCAGGACCTGGCTGAGCGCCGCTTAGCGATTCATCCGGATACCATCGCCGCGTACAACGAAGCGGTGTTGGAGGACCGGGCCATTTAATTTCCAAACAAAGGGGAGAAGACAATGACATCATTGGAACTGGCCAAGGAAGCCGTTCAGATACTGGATAAGAAAAAAGGAATGGATCTCAAGCTCATCGGAATCCGCGATATTTCCGTGCTGGCGGACTATTTTGTCATTGCCACCGGTACAAGCAGTACGCACGTCAAGGCGCTGGCGGATGAAGTGGAATTCCAGCTCAAAGAGCGGCATTCGATTGCAACGGAGCACACCGAGGGTTACCGTTCCAATTCCTGGATTCTATTAGACTACGGCAATGTGATTGTACATGTCTTTACGGAGGAATCCCGCGCATTCTACGATTTGGACCGCCTGTGGCAGGACGGCGAAACCGTGGACATCACAGAAATCCTGAAGGCAAACGAAGAATAATTTTTGGGAGCGAAACAGATCATGAACAAATATGACCATAAGCCAATTGAAAAGAAGTGGCAGGATAAGTGGGAAGAAGCGGGTGTTTTTCACGCCTCCAACACGGACATGCACAAGCCGAAGTATTACGCGCTGGTCGAATTCCCGTATCCGTCCGGCCAGGGGCTCCACGTGGGGCATCCCCGTTCCTATACGGCGCTGGACATCGTGGCGCGGAAACGCCGCTTGCAGGGCTATAATGTCCTGTATCCGATCGGCTGGGACGCGTTTGGCCTGCCGACCGAAAACTATGCTATCAAGAACCATGTACACCCGGCCATCGTAACGGAGAAGAACATCGCGCGCTTTAAGCAACAGCTCCAGTCGCTGGGTATTTCGTTTGACTGGTCCCGCGAGATCAATACGACGGACCCGGACTATTACAAATGGACGCAGTGGATTTTCCTTCAGCTCTTTAAACACGGGCTGGCTTATAAAAAGGAGATGTCCGTCAACTGGTGCACCTCCTGTAAATGCGTGCTTGCCAACGAAGAGGTCGTGGAGGGCGTCTGCGAACGCTGCGGCAGCGAAGTGGTGCACAAGGTCAAGTCCCAGTGGATGCTGAAGATTACCGAATACGCCCAGCGCCTGATCGACGATCTGGAGCTGGTGGATTACCCGGAGCGCGTCAAGGCGCAGCAGCGCAATTGGATCGGCCGCTCTACGGGCGCGGAGGTGGATTTCTCCACCACAACGGGGGACAAGCTCACCATCTATACCACCCGCCCGGACACGCTCTATGGCGCAACGTATATGGTCATTTCTCCGGAGCACCCGATGATTGAGAAGTGGGCGGACCGGATTCAGAATATGGATGAGGTGCGCGCCTACCAGGCAGAGGCGGCGAAGAAGTCCGACTTTGAGCGCACCGAGGTTGCCAAAGAGAAGACCGGCGTCCGTTTGGACGGCGTTATGGCGATCAACCCGGTCAACGAAAAGGAGATCCCGATCTTTATCTCCGACTATGTGCTCGTTTCCTATGGCACGGGCGCGATCATGGCTGTGCCGGGACACGATACCCGCGACTGGGATTTTGCCAAAAAATTTGGCCTGCCGATCATCGAGGTGGTCAAGGGCGGCGACGTGGAAAAGGAAGCCTTCACGGACTGCGCCACCGGCATCATGGTCAATTCCGGCATCCTGGACGGCCTGACCGTCGAAGAGGCCAAGAAAAAGATCATTGCGTTTTTGGAGGAAAAGGGCATTGGCCATGCAAAGGTCAACTTCAAGTTGCGCGACTGGGTCTTCTCCCGCCAGCGCTATTGGGGCGAGCCCATCCCGATTGTATATTGTGAGAAGTGCGGCTATGTGCCGCTGCCGGAGAGCGAGCTCCCGCTGCGCCTGCCGGATGTAAAATCCTATGAGCCGACGGACAACGGCGAATCCCCGCTGGCCCATATGACGGACTGGGTGAACACAACCTGTCCGCATTGCGGCGGTCCAGCAAAGCGCGAGACGGACACCATGCCGCAGTGGGCGGGTTCTTCCTGGTACTTCCTGCGCTATATGGACCCGCATAACGACCAGGCGCTGGCCAGCCCGGAGGCGCTGAAGTATTGGTCGCCGGTGGATTGGTACAACGGCGGCATGGAACATACGACGCTGCACCTGCTGTACAGCCGGTTCTGGCATAAGTTCCTCTATGACATCCACGTGGTCCCGACGCCGGAGCCGTACGCAAAGCGCACCAGCCACGGAATGATCCTCGGCGAAAACGGCGAGAAGATGAGCAAGAGCCGCGGCAACGTGGTCAACCCGGACGACATTGTCAACGAATACGGCGCGGACACCATGCGCCTGTATGAGATGTTCATCGGCGACTTTGAGAAGGCAGCGCCGTGGAGCACCTCCAGCATCAAGGGATGCCGCCGGTTTGTCGAGCGCTATTGGAATTTGCAGGGGATCGTCTGTGAGGATGAGGGCATCCGCGCAAAGCTGGAGACGCCCTTCCACAAGACCATCAAGAAGGTTACCGAGGACATCGAAAACCTGAAATTCAACACGGCGATTGCGGCGTTGATGACCTTACTCAATGACATTACTGCGGAAGGGTCCATCACTCGCGAGGAGCTGCGCATCTTTACGCTGTTGTTGAACCCGTTCGCACCGCATGTGACAGAAGAGGTCTGGAACGTGATGAACTTCGGCGGTATGGTTTGCGAGCAGGAATGGCCGTCCTACGATGAAGCGAAATGCACGGAAGACACGGTGGAAATTGCCGTACAGATCAACGGCAAGGTGCGTGCGCGCCTGCGCATTGCGGCGAACCTGGCAAAGGACGACGTGTTTGCAGCGGTCAAGGCGGATGAGAAGGTCGCGGCGGAGATTGCCGGAAAGAACATCGTCAAGGAAATCTATGTGCCGGGCAAGTTGGTCAACATCGTGGCAAAGGGTTAAGGTTTCAAATTTTCTATAAGTAATGTAAAAGGGGCTATTCTATGGACAACATAGAATAGCCCCTTTTATAGTTTAATAAATTTTATATAAAATATTGAATTTTTATGTTGTCATATTGTTATATAAGTGATATTCTTGAAATAGAATTTTAATAATTTATATGGAAAAAAGTGATATTAATGCGATAATTTTGGTTCTGAATAAATATGGGAGCTAATTATGAAGTATAAAAAATTTCTACTGTTTATAGGTATTATTTTGATGGCGGCCCTTTTAATCATTTTAGCATCTCTTTTTGTTGGCAATCATGGCTATGATGGAAATTTTCCGGGATCGTCTTCTGGTCCGACGGTAATAGATAACTAATAAAATTGCATTTCTATTGGACAATGCTTTGTGAGAATTGCTGTTGCTTAAATGACGGGAGGGCTTTTTATGTTACAGAATATATTAAACTTGGTGATCTCGGTAGAAGCAGTTGTTTTATTAGGCGCCGCGATTGTACTTTTAATCAAGCTCATTGATAAGGTAAAATAGATAAATTGGGCGTCGGGTATTTCCCCGACGCCCAATTTATCTATACGGATGATTGAAATGCTATAGGATTGCTTTTTCAAAAATGAAAAATTTTATCCCAAGAAAAAGGGACATATTGTAAGATTAAGATCCATAACGCCACCTGCGCTGCAAAGATTGCCGGGATGCCCCACATAAATTTCCGATGCTGGGTTTTGTGGTGGATCAGCCGCATGGCGGCATACATGCCCACGGAACCGCCCAGGGCGGAAACCCAAAGGAGCGTGGCCTCCGGCACGCGCCAGCGATGCCGCTGCGCCGCACGTTTGTCGTGGATGGTGAGTGCAATGCCAATCAAATTGATGGCGAGCAGATAGATCAAAAGGATTTTCATGGATTTCCTCCTAAAAAAGCGCCGCACTGGGGGCAGTACCGGCTGTTTGCTTCCACATTGCAGCCGCAGTGCGGACAGCAACGCCGGCCGCTTTGCCGCAGGAAGGATAACGCGGTTGGGTCCGCCTGTGCGTGGGGATCGCGCTCCAGACGGCGGCCTTCCTCCTTTGAGAGTGCATAGATCGAACCACAGCGCGGACATGTGAGAAAATATCGTTTTTGGAAGCGGAACAGCGGGACAAAAAAGAGCGTGAACTGGTGAAAGCTACAGGTGAGGACCGCTCGTACCATGCCGCAACAGGGCAGCATGCAGCTCCGTTCACCAAGGTCGCGCATACCACTGACAACGCCAAATAGAAAAAACATCTGCTGCACCTCTTTCCAACCAAGCAAAATGCTATAGCTGTATCCTACATGATTTGCGCCTTTCTGTCAAACGCTTTGCAGTACAATGGGAGGCAGAGATGATGTGCTTTAGATGCGCTGTGCCGGCTTCTCCTTCTATCGTTCTATGCTCACATCTTCCTGTTGCCGTTCACAGTTCCGAACCTTTAAGAGAAAGGATGAACAACTTATGGTAATCAAGCTTTTCCACCGCCACAGCCTGCTGGTCTGCATTGGCCTTCTGGCAGGGGTTGTGGCGCTCTGTATGGCGGTTAACTTCTTTGGAAATCAGGAGGATGTTCCAGCACAGGCGCCCATATTGCCGTCAAGCAGCTTTTCGGACGGGCAGGCGGATTCCTCTGTGCCGGAGATTCCCGTAGAACCCGCCTCAGAGGACGAGATGCGCGCGGTATGGGTGCCCTATATGAGCCTCGACATGAGCCAGGAAAGCGACCGGAGCGAAGCGGCCTTTCAACAGAAATTTGACGCCATTGTGGAAGAAGCAAAGCAGTGCGGGATGAACGCATTGGTGGTACATGTGCGCCCGTTTGGGGATGCGCTCTATCCATCCAACTATTTCCCGTGGTCGCACATCGTAGGGGGGACACAGGGGACGGACCCCGGCTATGACCCGTTGGAATATATGGTGGATGCTACGCACAAGGCCGGGATGGAGTTCCATGCATGGATCAATCCCCTGCGCATCCAGTCCGGCGGCGATACTCCTTCTACTTTGGCGGCGGACAACAATTATACCGTCTGGCATCAGGATGCCAGCAGGGATGGCTGGACCGTCCAGACCGCGACCGGGAAGTATTATAACCCTGCCTACAGCGGCGTCCGGAAACTCATCGCGGATGGCGTGAAGGAAATTGTGGAAAACTATGCGGTGGACGGCATCCAGTTTGACGATTACTTTTATCCCTCCGAGGATCCCGCGTTTGACGAGGGCGCGTATAATGCCTATGTGGAGTCCGTTTCACGGAGTGGGAAACCGCTGGAATTGCTGGAATGGCGGCAAGCCAACATCAATGCGATGGTGTCGCTCACCTATAGCGAGATCAAAAGCGTGAATCCCGACGTCCAGTTTGGCATTTCTCCACAGGTCAATGTCTCCAACGATCTGAAAATGGGTGCGGATGTCGAATCTTGGTGCTCGGTGCGCGGCTATGTGGACTATATCTGCCCCCAGTTGTATGTCAATTTTGAAAACCCGGTGCTTCCCTATGACGTTGCCGCGGAGCAATGGCGTGAGATGACCACCGACCCCAATGTCAAGTTGTACTTTGGATTGGCCGTCTATAAGGCCGGTTCAGATGCCGACGGCGGCACGTGGAAAAAAGCGGACAATATCCTGGCGCAGCAGGTTGCCCTTGGGCGCCAGGTCAAATGCGACGGGTTTATGTTTTACAGCTGCGAATACTTGGATCACGACCAGACAAGGAAGGAAATGGAAAACGTAATGAAGCAATTCGCCGGTTAAATATTTTCCTGAACCGTACCATAGCAGTTGTTGCCATCCGTTTCACGCAGCAGAACGGGGAGGATTTTCCCGCGCAGGTCCTTAGCGCTGGAGACTTTGACCGGCGTATAATTGGCCGTATAGCCGTCATAGACATGGGGAGCCACTTCCTGTTCAAAGAGAACCGTCTCTACGCGTCCCAATTGTGCTTGGAAGAAGTCCGCTTTGGTCTGTTGGGTGGCGGCGATCATCCGGCGGCTGCGTTCCTCTTTGACCCGCTGTGTGATCTGATCGGGCGCGTCGTTTGCCTTGGTCCCCGGGCGGCGCGAATAAGCAAATACATGCGCCTTTGCAAACCTGATTTCCTTGGCGAATGCGAGGGACTCTGCAAACTCTTCCTCGGTTTCCCCGGGAAAACCAACCATAATATCCGTGGTGATGGCGCAGTTTGCAAAAGAGGCGCGCAAGTTTCGGACAATCGTGCGGTATTCATCGGCGGTATAATGCCGGTTCATCCGCCGCAGGGTGGCGTTGCAGCCGCTTTGCAGGGACAGATGGAACTGCGGGCAGAGCTTTTCCTGTTTTGCAAGGCGTGCGATCACATCCACGCTGAGCTGCTCCGGCTCCAGGGAGCCGAGGCGCACGCGGGCGATCCCCTCCGGCATACAGGCGGCTTCCACGGCATCGCAGAGGTGCAGGCCAAGCTCCTGCCCATAGGCGGAGAGATTGATGCCGGTCAGCACGATTTCGCGGTAGCCGTTGGCAGCGAGGTGGGCGACCTCTTCCCGCAGCTCGTCCAAGGGCTTGGAGCGCACGCGGCCGCGTGCATAAGGGATGATGCAATACGAACAGAAACGGTTGCATCCGTCTTCGATTTTGATAAATGCGCGGGTGCGCTCAAAAAAGCGCTCGACCTGCATCGATTCGAACTCCGCCGCCTTTTCGTGCGGGACGATGTCCACGATACGCTGGCGGGAGGAGAGGTATTGCAGAATATCCGGGACAAGGGAGTGGCGGTTGGAGTTGCCCAGCACGATGTCGGCGTCGGTCAATTGCTCCGCCAGTTCCGGGAAGGCCTGCGGCATGCAACCGGTCAGCACAATGACAGCGCTGGGATTTCCGCGCCGTGCACGATGCAGGGTCTGGCGGACCTTGTGATCGCTGGTGGAGGTGACCGTACAGGAATTGATCAGCACAATGTCGCTTTCCGCCGCGCTTTCACATGCTGAAAAGCCCGCGCGGACGAGCTGATCGAGCATGGCCTGCGATTCGTATTGGTTGACTTTACAGCCCAGAGTGATGACGCTTACTTTCATTTTATCGCTCCTAATAATTTACAAATTTTGTATTGACCGATTACAGCAGGTGCGTTATTATGAGAAAACAAAGAATGACATCAAAGTGGAGGTTTTTAAAATGAGTCAGATACAAGTGATGCTTACCAGCATCGAGGAGGTCAAGAACTTCGTTTCGCTTACGAACAAATATGCATTCCCGATCCAGATGACAACGGAGAAATATAAGATCGATGCGAAGTCCATCATGGGAGTATTCAGCCTGGATCTGTCGAAGCCGATCAACGTCGTAGTCGAAAGCGACGCGCCGGAGGTACAGGATTTTCTTGCACAAGTAGCGCAGTTTCAAGTGCATTGATAAATAGGTTGAAAAGCTCAGCCATCCGGCTGAGCTTTTTCTTTTGATGTTTGATAAGAAAGGACGGCCCTATTCGCCCAATTTTTCACTCAAAGTACTCCACTCGAGAAACAATTCCTCGTTTTTCGCTTTCAATTCCTCCAATTTCTTGGAAAGCTCCAGCATGGCCTGGTAGTCGCTTACAATCTCCGGGTTTTCCAGCTCTGCCTCCGCCTCCGCAATGGCCTGCTCGGTCTCTTCGATCTGCGCTTCCAAGCGGCGGACAGCGGCGCGGTCCTTGCGGATGGCGGCCTCGCGCTCCTTGCGGAGCTTGTATTCGTTGACCTTCGGAGCGGCCTTCTGCGTCTCCTGGACGGCGACCGCTTTGGCCTTTTCCAAATAGCTGTCGTAATTGCCAATGTATTCCTTCACGCCGGTTTCGTCCAGATAGTAGACGCGGTCGGCGATTTTATTGATTAAATAACGGTCGTGCGAGACGATCAGCAACGTCCCCTCATAGCTCTGTAAGGCCGTCTCTAACGCCTCACAGGAGCCGATGTCCAGGTGGTTGGTGGGCTCGTCCAACAGGAGGAAATTGTCGCGGGAGAGCATCAGGCGCAATAGTAGAACGCGCGCCCGCTCTCCACCGGAGAGGGCGGAAACGCTCTTGAACACGTCCTCCCCCTTGAACAGGAATACCGCCAGTGCGTTGCGGATTTCCGTCTGCGTCATCTGGGGATAGCTGTCCCAAATCTCGTCCAATACCGTTTTTTCCGGATGCAATCCCTCCTGGATCTGGTCGTAATAACCCGTTTCGATCCCCGTGCCAAAGCGGACCTCGCCCTTTGTAGGGGAATGGATGCCCAGGAGCGTCTTGAGAAGCGACGTCTTCCCGCAGCCGTTGGGACCGATCAAAAAGACGCGCTCCCCACGGCGGATGTGCATATTCACATGTTGGAACAGCTGTTTGTTGTCAAAGGAGAGAGCTAGATCGTCCACCATCAGCACGTCGTTGCCACCGCGCTGCCGGATTCCAAAATCAAAGTGGATGGATTCAACCTCTTCGTCCGGCCGTTCCAGCGTGCTC
Organism: Anaeromassilibacillus sp. 1001302B_160321_C8; assembly: GCF_015554745.1. NCBI lineage: Bacteria > Bacillati > Bacillota > Clostridia > Eubacteriales > Acutalibacteraceae > Anaeromassilibacillus > Anaeromassilibacillus sp. 1001302B_160321_C8. Next base: position 37,903 of record NZ_JADNJD010000012.1, read on the forward strand.
TCCAGGCGTTCAATCATCTTCAGCTTGCTTTCCGCGGTCTTGATGTTCTTTTCGCGGTTCCATTGCCGTTGTTGGGCGACAACGCCCTCCAACCGGTGGATTTCCTTGGTAGTGTTTTCGTACTTGCGCTGAACGGCCAGGTTGTCCTCTTCCTTTTGCCGGAGATAATTGGTATAGTTTCCCTTATAAAGCGTGAGTTTGTGATTTTCCATCTCAAAGGTGCGGTTGGTGATGCGGTCGAGGAAGTAACGGTCATGGGAAATCACGATGAACGCGCCGGAATAGGCCCGCAGGAAATCCTCCAACCATTCCACGGACGTGATGTCCAGATGGTTTGTCGGTTCGTCCAGGAGCAAAAGATTGGCGCCACAGAGCAGCATTTTGGCGAGCTGAAGCTTCGCCTTCTGGCCGCCGCTCAACACGCCGATCGGCATTCCCATCTGCGCGTCGTCAAACCCCAGCCCCAGAAGGGTGGAACGCGCCCGCGCCCGGCAGGTGAGCCCGCCCAACCGGACGAACTGGTCGTTGAGGAGCGCTTGGCGCTCGATCAGCGCGTCGGAGGGATGCGCCTGCAATGCCAGGTTGATTTCCTCCAATTCCTTCTCCATTGCGAGCAGGTCGGAAAAGACGGTGAGCACCTCGCTGTAGGCGCTGCGTTCCAAATCGCGGCAGACGTGCTGTTCCATATATCCCAGCACAGTGGCATTGGCCTTATAGATATTGCCGCTGTCGGCGTCGAGTTCCCCGGTTAAAATCTTAAAGAGGGTGGTTTTCCCGGAGCCATTGACCCCAACCAAGCCGACGCGGTCGTTTTCCTGAATCTCAAAGGAAGCATTGCGAAATACAAGGTCGGTGCCAAAGGATTTATTCAAATTGCTTGCACTCAGCAAAGCCATGGAAATTCTCCTTTTGTGGGCAAAGATGCCCGGTCATAAAAATAGGGAACGCCCAAAGACGTTCCCTTCCATTATAAAGAATTCCCAGCATGAAATCAAGATAGATGCTGCTTTAATACCTCGATGGATTTTTGCTGCCCCCGGATGAATTCCTCTGCGAGCTTTTTGGCCCCGGCATCGGCTTCATCCAGCTGGTTCAGCTTTTTGGTCATATCCACGATGCCCATGGTGGTGCCGTTGATCATCATCTCCGCGATATGCGTGGGGGAGGAATCCATCAGCGTGTTCATTTGTACTGAGCCCCACAGCATGGCTTTCTTCATGGCGGATTCTGCATCCGGGGTTTCGCCGGCCTCTGCAAGCATACGCTCGGTTTTGACAGCAAGCCCTTTGTAGGTTTGGCGCTGGCGTTCGATTTCCTCGCGCAGGCTTTCGTCTTTGACTTTTGGGGTGACCAGGTTGGTCGCTTCAATCCCCATATGGGAGGCCTCATAGAGTTCCTTTAACAGCTGGACATTTTGATTTTGGACCATACTTTTGCCGCCTTTCTGTTTTTGGTTAGTATGTGCGCCGGCATGCCCGTTTAATCTGGCTTTTTTTCGGGGAGGATGGTATAATACAGTTCAGTGTAAGCGGCAGCGAACTTCAAATGATTTTTCCCAAGAGGCTTTGATGCAGCAATCAGCTGCAAATTCCCGGCTGCGATCGAAACACATGGGACAGACCGCCTGATGCAATGGCCTTATCCCTTCAAACGACGGGATTCAAACGTCAAAAGATGTGAAACGTGTTATAATAAAAAGAACGGTATCTAGCAAGAAAATGAGGTGTATGAATGATGCGAACAGGTATTTCCACAGCCTGTCTTTATCCTTTGGAGTTGGAGCGCTCCTTTCAAACGCTTCTCTCCCTGGATTTTCGTTTGTTTGAGGTGTTCTTAAATACTTTTTCAGAGTTTACGCCGGATTATCTGCGGCAACTGCGCAATGTGGCGGATGCATACGGTGCGGAGATTAAATCGGTACATCCGTTTACCTCCGGCTATGAAGGGTTCCTATTGTTTTCTGAATACGAACGCCGGTTTGAGGATAGTTTGGAGTTTTATAAACAGTATTTTGATGCGGCAAACTGTCTGGGTGCTTCCATTGTGGTGCTGCACGGGCAAAGGGACTATGCCAATGCTGGCATTTCCGAAGAGACCTATTTTGAACGGTATGCGGCGCTCTATGCGTTGGGGCAGCGCTACGGCGTGACCGTTGCACAGGAAAATGTCAATAAATTTCGCAGTGAGTCCCCTGGGTTTCTCCGGCGGATGCGCGCGTATCTGGGGGATACGTGCGCATTTGTGATCGACTTAAAGCAGGCAGTCCGCGCAGGGCAGGACCCCTTTGCGGTCTGTGAAGCCATGGGGGAGAGGATTGTCCATGTGCATATCAACGACAACGCCCCCGGCTACGATTGCCTGCTGCCTGGCCGCGGGACCGTGGATTTTCAGCGGTTCCGGGAGATGCTGCTCGGTTTTCATTACCAAGGAGATTTGATGATTGAGGTTTACCGCAAGAACTTTTCGGCCCTTTCGGAATTGCAGGAGGCAAGGGACGTTGTACAACAGCTCGTATAAAGGAAAAAGCGACCCTTTTCGGACAAAACATCTTGCATTTTTTCTCATAAATATGTTACAATTTGATAAAATCATACAATTTCTTGTGGAGGGGTAATAGCTGTGAAATGTCCGTATTGTGGTTATGATGAAAGTAAAGTGATCGATTCGCGCCCAACGGACGAAGGGGAACGTATTCGGCGGCGTAGGGAATGCTTAAAATGTGGGAAACGTTTCACAACTTATGAGGTCATCGAGACAGTTCCGATCATTGTCATTAAAAAGGATAAATCCCGCGAGAGCTTCGACCGCAATAAGTTGTTGAATGGCCTTTTGCGCGCCTGTGAGAAACGCCCGGTTTCCATTGATACCTTAGAGCGTGTTGTGGATGAAATCGAGGGAAGCTTGCAGAATTCCTTGGATCGCGAGGTCCCATCAAGCTTGATTGGAAAATATGCGATGGAGAAATTGAAAACCATCGATGAGGTTGCATATGTGCGCTTTGCCTCTGTGTATCGTGAATTCAAGGATATTGCAACCTTTAAAGAAGAATTGGACCGGATGATGAAAGCCCGCAGGGATTGATTGTATACGAGAGAAGATGGCGCAGTTTTGTGCCATCTTTTTTATGGAGGGATTGCCATGGCGGTTGTAAATCCAAAGGTGGACGGTGGGAAGCCGTTTGATTGGGGAAAGGCATCCGCAGATTATGCAAAATACCGGGACATCTATCCCGAAATGTTTTACCGGCAGATTTTAGACGCCGGCCTATGTGTACATGGGCAAACCGTTTTGGACTTGGGGACGGGCACGGGGGTTTTGCCGCGCAACCTGTACCGCTATGGCGCGCAGTTTGTGGGGATCGATCTTTCACCGGAACAGATTGAACAGGCCCGGCGGCTCGCAAAACAGGCGGGTATGCAGATCGATTTTTTTGCTTGCCCGGCGGAATCCGTGGATTTTCCGGATCATACTTTTGATGTGGTCACAGCGTGCCAGTGCTTTTTCTATTTTGATGCAAAGAAGCTTTTGCCAAACTTGCGGCGGATGCTCCGGCCCGGGGGACGGCTTGCGATCCTCTATATGGCATGGCTGCCGGGGGAGGACCCGATTGCACGTGCAAGCGAGCAATTGGTACTCCGCTATAATCCGTCGTGGAGCGGCGGGGGAGAGACCAGGCATCCCATCGAACTGCCTCCTGAAACCGAGATGTATTTTACGGTCGAACAGGAATACCTGTTCGATTTAAAGATTCCGTTCACCCGGGAAAGCTGGAACGGCAGAATGAAGGCATGCAGAGGGATCGGGGCGTCCCGCTCTGAAAAGGAAGTAGCGGCGTTTGAAGAAGCACATATGCAGCTTTTGCAGCAAATTGCGCCGGAACATTTTTTCATTGAACACTATGCGGCGATGACCGTTTTGCGCGTTAAAAAATAGGCCGGCCAGTGAAGCATTTTGGCCGTTTGCGAGGTTTATATATCGGAAGCCATGGTGCGCCTGTTCAGACAGAAGTGTGTTAGATGTTGTGCTGGATCGCCCACAATGGTTACAAAGGGATATAAACATATAAAAAAGACAAGCTGGGAAATCTTTTCCCAGCTTGTCTTTTTTATATAACCCATTGCCAATTATTCCACCAAGGGAATAGACGATTGCTCTTCTGTAGACGGTTCCGCAGGTTCGGAAAGCAACGCATCCGGATTTTCCGGACCCTTGCTGATGACGATGACCACCTGAGACCCATAGGGAAGTTCGCTCCCTTCCTCCAAGCCTTGGTAGCCGATCGCATAACCGGATGGAATCGTATCGCTGAATGCTTCGGCCTTTGTAGGGACAAAGCCTGCCGCGGTAACCGTTGTGGAAGCATCCGCGAGTGTTTTCCCAGCGATGGGCGGCAAGGTGCGGATCTCCGGACCCTTGCTTACCACCACAACGATGGAGCCGCCGCGTTCCATTTCTTCCCCAGGGGCAGGCGATTGCGAGATGACTTCGCCCTCCGGAACCGCATCGTTGAATTCTTCGGAGGAGCGGAGCACTTGATAGTCTGCCCCGGAGGAAGTGACCTCAATTAAAGAATCGTAGTTCTGCCCGATTAGGTTCGGAGCTTCGATCTTATCGTTTGGAATGGCCGACTCGCCAGGGGTTAACTGTAGCATAGCCGCTTCTTCGCCGCCGGATGCGTCGGAAGAGGATAAACTGGTTTCGGCTCCAGACTCCAGCCCTTCAGAGGTCTGTGTTTGGATAAAAGGCCCTCCATAAGAAAGCCAAATAACGCCGACGGCTGTAAACAAGACCAGCGCCACCAAGCAAGGAATTAACATCCAGGCCGCCGTGTGTTCTTTCTTTTGGGGAGGTTCCCGATTTTCGAGCCCTTGCGAAAGTTCCGGCCCCTCGATTGTAGCTGTAATCGTTGGTGCAGCGGAAAGCTCGGCACGCAACCGCTCAAATGTAGTTGTGCGTTTGTCCGGCATAACCTGCAGTGCATTCGCCAATGCTGTCACCACATGGGGCGGAATGGTGCGCAAAATATTGGTCGGAATCAAAAGCCGCGGGTCTTCCCGCCGCTTGAGGGCGTCCTGTGGCAATTCCCCGGTCAATGCAAAAAACAGGGAAGCTGCAAACCCATATACGTCCGTTGATTCATCGGGCACATACCCCATCACATACTGCTCGATGGCGGCACACCCCGGCGTCAGATCGGCCGGAAGATCGGCATCCGCACGGCGGACCGGCGCAATGCAAAAGCTTCCCAGGACCATCCTTCCATCCTTCATGATGCGCAGCGTATCAGGGGAAATCCCCAAATGGCTGATTTTTGCCGTATGCATAGTGCTCAGAGCGGAAAGGACCGGCATAAAAAGCTGCCGGGCGGCGTTCCAGTTGAGGTTGCCGCCGCTGCGTTCGACATAATAGCGCAGCGGAATGCTGTCGTGCCATTCGGATACGGTGTAAGCAGTGTGATTCTCCTCGAAGATATCGTAAATCTGGACAATTGTGGAGAGTTCCCGCAAATGGGCAATATCACGTGCATAGCTGAGAAAATCCGCAAGGTATTCGTTGAATGCCACTTCGTTGTCCGGCAGAATACGAATATCGGCCTCGCCGTCCGTACGTTCGCATAGGCTCTGCGGGAAGAATTCCCGCACCTCTACAGGCAGGCGGAGCACCGTATCGTATCCAATATAGGTCATGCCTTCGCTGTTGTTGGATTTCATACGTCCAACAATGTACCGGTTCTGTAACATAACCCGCAGAGGCAAGGCATGCGGCGCCTGTGGCTCGCCGGACTGGCAGCCGCAATTGGGACATTCACTTTTTCCGGCTGTATCCGACATACAGTTCATGCACAGGTTTTCATAACCAGCCATGTCGTTTCCTCCACTTCTGTGGAACCGCATGGTGGGGCGGCTGCTCTTTGCCGCCCGGTCCTTCATCCCCTTTGGTTGTTTGATGGGAAAGACCTTTCCAGGAAGCGCCCGCTTCCCGGTTCCTTCGACGGTTCCTAAACTTTATACATTACTATTGTTGCAGAAAGGAACCGTTTTTATTCCTCGTCGTCTTCGTCTGCGTTCTCCCAGTTGTGCCATACGTTCTGCACGTCGTCGTTGTCTTCCAAAGCGTCCAACAGGCGGCGCATCTTAGTGATGGCGTCCTCATCGGTCAGGGTGGTGTAGGTACTCGGCACCATTTCCACTTCCGCAGAGACGAATTCGTATCCCTTTTGCGTCAGGTCGTCCAGCACGCCGCTGAAATCATCCGGCTCTGTATAGATCTCGAAGACATCCTCGTCCGCCTGGAAATCAGATGCGCCCGCTTCGAGGCAGTCCTCCATGACCTTGTCCTCTTCCAATCCCTCACGCTCGATGACGAGTACACCCTTCTGCGAGAACATGAAGGAAACGCATCCGGAGGTCCCGAGGTTTCCGCCAAATTTATCAAAGTAATGGCGCACATCGCCGGCCGTGCGGTTGCGGTTATCGGTCAAGGTTTCGACAATCACCGCGATGCCGCTGGGACCATACCCCTCGTATGTAATGTTTTCATACTTGGCGTCGTCCCCTTCGCCCGCTGCCTTTTTAATGATGCGTTCAATATTTTCATTCGGCACATTAGCCGCCTTTGCTTTGGCAATACAATCCTTCAATTTGGAGTTGGAAGCCGGGTCCGGGCCGCCGCCCTCTTTTACCGCCACCGCCAATTCGCGTCCGATCTTTGTAAAGATCTTGGCTTTTGCGCCGTCTGTTTTTTCCTTCTTCCGCTTAATATTATTCCACTTCGAATGGCCTGACATAGAAAAATCCTCCTGCCTGTTCCAGATGGCTGGCGATCAAACCGTCTTCCAAGGAACCCCCAGCCTACTGTGTTTTTATACGTTTACAATACGTTTTATCATATCACAATTTTTTGTACCTGACAAGATAATAACAACCCATCGGGAGACATTCCTCTTAGAAAATCCTCTCGAAAGGGAAGAGACACCCTCAAATCAGTGTCCGGCCGTCGCAGTATTTGCATTCGAGCATATCGCCCGTTTCGAAATAAAGCCGCGGCAGATAGGACTCCGTCTTGGTAATGCACTTGGGATTGGAGCATTCCACCGGGTGGGAAGACTGCGTCGGCGGCTTTTTGCGCTTGTACTGGGGGTTCATCAGCATGCTGAAGATCAACGCCATGCGCGCATACATCCCATAGACCGTCTGTTTAAAATAAGCGGCGCGCGGGTCCTCATCCACGTCCGGCGTAATTTCGTCTACGCGCGGCAGAGGATGCAGCACCTTCAAGTCCCGTTTGCCCATGTTCAATTTTTCCCGGTCGAGTACGTAGACGCCCTTTTGCGCTTCGTATTGTTCGCGGGTCGCGAAACGTTCCTGTTGGATGCGCGTCATATAGAGCACGTCCAGCATGGGCATTGCTTCACTCAGGCTGGAAACTTCCACATATTTGCACCCGGCGGCGTTCATGATGTCCTTGACATAATTGGGCAGGGCCAATTCCGGCGTGGAAATCAAAACAAAGGAGTTGTTATGGTACCGTGTCATGGTCTTAATCAGCGAATGCACGGTGCGCCCGTACTTGAGGTCGCCGCATAGACCGATGCACAGGTTGTCCAACCGTCCCTTTTCATTATATAAGGTAACGAGATCCGTCAATGTCTGCGTCGGATGCAGGTGCCCGCCGTCGCCCGCGTTGATGACCGGGACACGCGAGTACATCGCTGCGGCTTCCGCCGCGCCTTCCAGCGGATGGCGGACCACCAAAATGTCCGCGTAGCCGCTTACAACCGTCACCGTATCCTTCAAGCTCTCGCCCTTGCTGACCGAGGAGCTCTGCGGATTGTCAAAACCGATGATCTCGCCTCCCAAACGGAGCATTGCCGTTTGGAACGACATCTTTGTGCGGGTTGACGGTTCATAAAACAAGGTTGCCATGATCTTGCCGCGGCAGGACTCGCAGTATTCCTTTGGATAATTCCGAATCTGATTGGCCAGCGCGATCATCTCACCGATCTCTGCCAAGCTGGATTGATCCAAATCGATCATGTTGCTGATCTGCACAATGCCTCCCAGCTTGCTGAGCTTTACCTCGCCGCGCAATTTACTGATATCCAAGCATACCACCCCATTCTTATTTTTTCCATTCTATCACCCTTTCCTGCATTTTACAAGCGCATTCCCGTCAAAGCGCACAGTACGGCCAGATATTGACAGGCTGAAATTAACAGAACGACTCTTGACAATTCTCCGGCTTTTTCGTAAAATGTGTTATCAGATATTTAATGTAGTTAACTTTTTTAAATTGGGATGGCCGCATCGTATGTGCGGCCATATAGCGGCTAAAAGGCCAGAAGAGGGTGTCATATGAAAGTCGGTTTAGACGTCGGCTCCACGACCATCAAATGCGTGGTTCTCGACGACCAGAACAACATTGTTTATAAGTCCTATGAACGCCATCTTTCACAGATTACGGAGAAGATGAGCGAGTTGCTCACCAAAGTGCGCGATGAGGTCATCCACGGCACGGACGCACAGATTACGGTTTCCGGCTCTGCTGGGATGGGCGTGGCGGAAACCTGTAACCTGCCCTTTATGCAGGAAGTCTACGCGACGCGCATCGCCATCGGCAAATTGATCCCGGATGCGGACGTTATTATTGAGCTGGGCGGCGAGGACGCCAAGATCCTGTTTTTGTCCGGCGGCATGGAAGTCCGCATGAACGGCACATGCGCCGGTGGAACGGGGGCGTTCATCGATCAGATGGCGACCCTGCTGAACGTATCGCTCGATGAGATGAACGAGCTGGCGGCGGAGTATGAAAAAATTTATACCATCGCATCCCGGTGCGGCGTTTTCGCCAAATCGGACATCCAGCCGCTTTTGAACCAGGGCGCGCGGAAGAGCGATATATCCGCCAGCATCTTTGCCGCTGTTGCCAACCAGACCATCGCCGGGCTTGCACAGGGACGGCAGATCAAGGGAAACGTGGTTTACCTTGGCGGACCGCTTACGTTTCTTTCGGGGTTGCGCGATGCGTTTGACACGGCGTTAAAGGTGAAGGGGCTTTGCCCGGAGAATTCCCTCTATTATGTGGCGCTCGGCGCTGCATTCAGCAGTGCGACTTCCATTGACCTAGAAACGGCTTTAAAGAATATTGCCAACTATGGAACAAAAGCGGCGTTCCTTTCCATTGAACCGCTGTTCAACAACGAAGAGGAATATGAGGTATTCCGTAAGCGCCACGAGGCGTGCAAAGCGCCGCGGGGCGATATCGCCTCCTATCAGGGGGAGGCCTATCTGGGCGTCGATGCGGGTTCCACCACCGTCAAAACCGTGTTGCTCGGCAAGGACGGGGAGATCCTCGATTCGATGTATCAGAGCAACTCCGGCAACCCGGTCCCGATCATCCGGGAATATTTGTTGGGGCTGTATCACGATCATCCCAATATTCAGATCCGCTCCTCCGCCGTCACCGGATACGGGGAAGAGCTCCTGAAAAACGCATTTGGCATTGACTGGGGCATTGTGGAGACCGTCGCGCATTTTACGGCGGCCAAGCATTTCCTGCCGGATGTGGATTTTGTCATCGATATCGGCGGCCAGGATATGAAATGCTTCAAGATCCGCAAGGGCGCCATCGATAATATCTTTTTGAACGAGGCTTGTTCTTCTGGATGCGGGTCCTTCTTGCAGACCTTTGCCAACACATTGGGATACAGCATCCAGGACTTTGCAAAGCTCGGTTTGTTTGCCAAGCATCCAGTCGATTTGGGTTCCCGCTGCACCGTGTTTATGAACTCTTCGGTCAAACAGGCGCAGAAAGACGGCGCGACAACCGAAGATATTTCCGCCGGCCTGTCGGTCAGCGTTGTAAAGAATGCGATTTATAAGGTCATCCGTGCTTCTTCCGCGGAGGAACTGGGGAAAAATATTGTTGTCCAGGGCGGCACGTTCCTGAACGACGCGGTCCTGCGCGTCTTTGAAAAGGAACTCGGCGTAAACGTCGTGCGCCCGGATATCTCCGGGCTGATGGGTGCCTATGGGGCGGCGCTCTATGCGATGAATAAGGCTGGCAAGGCCAGCACGTTGTTGTCTTTGGAAGAGCTGGAGAACTTTACGCACGAAGTCCGCGTGACCTCCTGCGGCTTGTGCAACAACCATTGCCGCCTGACCATCAACGTCTTTGGCGGAAACCGCCGGTTCATCGGCGGAAACCGCTGTGAAAAACCCGTAACAAAGCGTTCCAATCAGAGCGAACAGAACATGTATGCCTTTAAACTTGAAACGCTCCGTTCATATCTTCCGGTGGAGGGGCCGCGCGGCAAGCTGGGCCTTCCCATGGGATTGAATATGTATGAACTGCTGCCGTTCTGGTATACGTTTTTCACCAAGCTTGGGTTTGAGGTGGTTACGTCCCCGCTCTCCTCGCGTGAATTGTATATCAAGGGACAGAGCACCATTCCGAGCGACACGGTCTGCTTCCCTGCAAAGCTCATGCATGGGCATGTGGATGCGCTGATTGAGCAAGGCATCCAGAATATCTTCTATCCGTGTATGTCCTATAACTTTGACGAGAAGTTGGGGGACAATCACTACAACTGCCCGGTGGTGGCCTATTACCCGGAGGTCATTTCTGCGAATATGGCCAACCTCAGAGGATTGACGTTTATCCACGATTATGTCGGCATTCACCGCAAGCGCGACTTTCCCAAGAAAATGCACGCCATTTTAGCGCAGTATTTTGACGGCATTTCCCTGCCGGAGGTGAAGCAGGCCGCGAAAGACGCTTACGCCGAATACGACGCCTATATGCAGAAGATCCGCGAGAAGGGCGACGAGATGATCGCGCAGGCCCGTGCGGAGGGGAAGCCGATTATCATTTTGAGTGGCCGCCCGTACCACCTCGATCCGGAAATCAACCACGGAATCGACAAGCTGATCACCAGCTTGGGCGCGGCCGTTATTTCGGAGGATGTCATCAGCGCCAAAGAAAAGAAATTTTCGGTCGGCGTCTTGAACCAGTGGACCTATCATGCGCGCCTGTATGCAGCCGCTGAATATGTGGGCAGCCAGAAGGATATGAATCTGGTGCAGCTCGTCTCCTTTGGCTGCGGTGTGGATGCCATTACGACGGACGAGGTGCGCAGCATTTTGGAATCCCATAACAAAATCTATACACAGATCAAAATAGACGAAATTACGAACCTTGGCGCAGTCAAGATCCGCCTGCGCAGCCTGTTCGCCGCTCTGGAGGGCTGAGCCCCATCCGAAAGGAGAATACTATGGCAGAATTGAAATTCGATAAAACGGGCCGTCTCCTGTTTACCAAGGAGATGAAAAAGGAATACACCATCTTATGCCCGATGATGTTGCCCATCCATTTTGAGCTGTTTGTGGACGTGTTCCGCAGCTATGGCTATAAAGCGGAGTTGTTGACCACCAGCGGACCGAGCATCGTGCAGGAAGGGCTCAAATATGTGCACAACGATACGTGCTATCCCGCCCTGCTGGTGATCGGCCAGTTTATTGACGCCCTCAAAAGCGGCAAATACGACCTGGACCGTACAGCATTGATTATCACACAGACGGGTGGCGGCTGCCGTGCGAGCAATTATATCCACTTGTTGCGCAAAGCGCTGCATAAGGCGGGCTTTGATCAGATCCCTGTCATCTCGCTGAACCTTTCCGGCCTGGAGCACAACCCCGGTTTTTCGATCACCTTACCGATGATCCGCAAGATGGTAGCGGCTGTCATCTACGGCGACGCACTGATGCTGCTGAATAACCAAGTAAAGCCCTATGAGGTTGAACCCGGCGCCAGCAAGCGCATGGTCCAGAAGTGGACGGCCGAACTGTGCAAGCAGTTCCGTCACAGCGAGGGCATGGGCCTGAAAAAAGAAGAGGCGAACCTCCAACGCATCGTGAAGGATTTTGCCTCGATCCCGATCAAGAAGACGCCAAAGATCAAAGTGGGCATTGTGGGCGAAATTTATGTCAAATACGCGGCGTTCGCTAACAACCATTTGGAGGATTTCCTGGCGGAGCAGGGCTGCGAGGTCAACGTGCCTGGTTTGATGTCGTTTGTTCAGTTTAAAATTGACAATCGCCTTGAGGACATCAAGCTCTATGGGGGCAGCAAAGCGAAGTATGCGGTGGTGAATGTCCTGATGGAATATGCTACCAAAATGCAGGATGCCCTGATCCGGGCGGTCAAGACCGAACCGAAGTTTTATGCACCGGCATCTTATGAGCATATTAAGAGCCTTGTCAAAGGCGTCATTGGATATGGCGACAAGATGGGGGAGGGCTGGCTTCTCACGGCCGAGATGCTGGAGCTCACCGAAGCGGGATATGAAAACATTGTCTGCGCGCAGCCGTTTGGCTGCCTGCCGAATCATATCTGCGGCAAAGGGATGATCCATCGGCTCCGCGAAGTTGCCCCAAATTCGAATATTGTCCCGATCGACTACGACCCGAGCGCTACCCGCGTCAACCAGGAAAACCGCATCAAGTTGATGCTGGCGGTTGCCCGCGAAAAAATGGCTGCTGCCGGGGAAGGAAAATCCGAGTGACGGTTAGGCATATAGATCGTCCATCGTATCATAAAAATAGCAGAAGGCACCAAACGAAAGACCGTTTGGTGCCTTTTTAACGTAGAATCGTTTTTCTATTTATTTGCTTGCCCCATAGGAAACAGGGATTCCAAGAGAGTGGCTTGTCATGCATTGACGTCGCTTTGCAGGCCCGTGATTTCCTGGCCTCCACGCCGAAGCTGTACTTCTACTTGTACGTCGTATTCCGCTTGGTCCATCTCTTCCCTCCAGTTTGCCTCATGCTGTTTCCAGTACGTCGGCTGGGATTGATAGAGCCGGCGGCCAAAATTGAAAATGTCGCTGTGGTTGTCTTCGATGCATATGGAGATGGCTTCCATGCAATTCTGCGTTAGCTGTTCCTCTAACAGTTCGCCGATTTTCTCATACATCTTGCTGTCCAGGGATTTTCCGCTTGGCATATCCGCCGCGCCAATGGTAGCGCCGCATTCGACCTCAATGGAAAAGCGTGGTTTTTCCCCAATAATTTGCGGGGAAATCTTTGTAGAGGCTTCCTCTAATTCCAATGTCACTTTTCCGATTTCCGGAGATTGGACGACTGCCGTCCCATTGTGGAGCTTTCCAGTGATCAACAAAAGCCCTCTTGTCTCCTGTGCATCGAGGTCGGACACCAGCTGATCGCCGGAAAAGACCGCCGTGCCACTGGATACGATCGATTCTCCATCCTGCATCACAATGGGAAGATAGGGGGAAGACCCCTCTCCGCGCAGCTGGTTGATCACATCCAACATCTCTGTCTGGACAGTCTCCCCATTATACTTTCCACCCTTGGCCAGCTCCGCGATATCGCGCGCCTGGATATATTTGCCGTCCTCCTGCTCCGTGCTGAGGATGTCTTCGGCGGAGGAATCGGCCATGAGGACGTTCACAGTGGGATGGGATTCCGGATAGCGGATAAAAAAATCCATTACATTGCTAAGCCCCTCTTCGGCACAGCCGCGTCCCAGAACCAAAACCAGGCTATGGCTATAAAGAGGTTTCTTCCCGTTGGCGAGCGTGATGGCATTCAGGGCGTCCATGGCGGAATCCCCTTCGCCGTTCATGAGGGACACGGTATTTTCCTCCTGATCGCTCACCTTTGTGACCTGCACGGTTGCCCGGTAGACGCCATCCTCGTAGTCTATGCCAATCCCCTGAATCAATAGCCGTTGGCTCAACTGCACCTGATAGCTGCATCCTTGCAGGGAAAGGCAGGAAATGAGTGCAAATGCCACGGCAAGGCCTTGAATCACAACCTTTTTCACGCTGGTCCCTCCCCTTTTTGCGTTTTCTCAGGGACGCGCTTTTTCTTGCGAATCAGATCTACAATCAGCAGGACGAGCGGAATCCCGACTGCCGCCGTGATGGTGATTGTAAACAGGAGAGGAACGCCATAGAAGACCTTTTGCAGGGGCAAGGAATACGTCACCGCTACGGCTAGGGCCGCCACCAACAAGGAGGCCACGGGCAAAGCAATACGGCTTGTCTTTTTGTTGGCGACTTTGCGCAGGCAGGTCATAAATAGATAGGCGTCGGTGGACATTTGGATAAAGGGCCCGGCGACCCAGATCGTAATAAAGACCACGTCGAGGCGTTCCAAAACGCCCGCATCCGCTAGCGAAGCAGCTGTATAGACAGGAAACAGTTGATTTTTCAGATAACTGCCGCCCACACCCACCATACCTAACAATAGGAAGATCATCAGGCAGTAAATGCCGGTATTCCAGATGCAAAATTTGAGCTTCTTTTTTCCGCTGACCCGGGGGAGAAGCAGCGCCATAGTGGAAAATCCAGTGCTTCGTGCCAAGAAAAGGGCCGTACCGGTGAAAAGCTGTTTGGGACCATTGTAGAGAAATGGATCATAGTTGATCCACTGGATTTTTGGCAGAAGCGCCACGCCAATCCATACCATGCCGATGAGGATGATCGCCAGGGCAAATCCAGCGGTGCGGGCAATGGCCTCGATCCCCAGATAGGCGGCATAACAGACCACGGCGACAAAAGCCAATGCGACCAACCAGACGGGCATCAGTGGCTCCATGATGTTATTGAGGAAAATTTGGAAAAAGGAGAGGTAGTAGCTGTCAATCGCCATAAAATACAGTCCATAAAACACGGCGAGCAGGATGGCGCCGGGCTTTCCGACAAGACGCTCCCCGGTCTCTAGCACGTTTTCCTGTGGATTGCGGCGATGCAAAAAATAGAGCGGCAGAATTAAGACAAAATTTAAGACCAATGCCAACAGTGCAGAAAGAATATTGTCCACCATATTTTCCCCGCCGCCCAACAGGGTGTTATGCGTGAGCATAATCACGCTTCGATTGACAAATAGAATGGAAAAGAGCTGCCCTGCGCTGATACGATATTGCTTTTGCATCATACTTGCTTCCCTTTTTGATCTGGATTTTTGATTTCGGAGCCGGGCATATTTTGCACCATTTCAATATTCTTGGAGAGGATCTTCCAGCTTGCGCGCACGAGAACGTCGCGCATACTGTGAAGCTTAAACGGAGAGAGGGGAGCGCTGAAGGGGATCTGATAGACCATCTCGGCGCAGATATTGACCAGCATCACCATTAGACAGAGCGCCAGACCCCAGAATCCCAGTGTGCCGCCAACCACAATAAAGATAAAGCGCATGATGGTGACTGGACCATATAGGGTGGGCGTTACATAGGAGGCGGTTGCGGTTAAGGCAATCACCATAAGCGTAGGCGCGCCGACTAACCCCGAGGATACGGCTGTTTCGCCGATTACCAGAGCGCCCACAATGCTGACAGCATTGCTCAGAGGCTGCGGGACGCGGAGTCCCGCCTCACGCATGATCTCATAGAGAAAATGGATCACAATGGCTTCCAACATGACGGGAAACGGCGTGGTCGCCTCCGCCTGCGCAATTTTAAGCATCAGTTCCTCCGGGAGCAGTTCGGGGTGGAAGGTCGTTGCAGAGACATAGAAGCCCGGTAAGAATACCGCTAGGAAGAAGGCGAAGAATTTGAGCCAGCGCGTAAAGGTGGCATAGAACGGCCGGAATGCATAATCGTCAAAGCTCTGAAAATTTTCAACAAATAGGTGGGGAACAATCAGAACATTCGGCGTGCCGTCGATGATGATCGCAACACGGCCTTCGTTGATTTTTCCACACACAGTGTCCGGGCGTTCCGAGAGGCCGACCCCGCTAAATATGAAATGGCTATGTTTCCGCACAATCTGCGGGGAGACATAACCAGCGGCCAAAACGGTGTTGAGCTGTAGATCCTTAATCCTCTTTTTTACCCGTGAAAGGACTTTTGGGGAAACGGTATCCCGCAGATAGCAGACGCAAATATTTGTTTTGCTCTCCTTTCCCACAGTAAAGATTTCAAATTTTAGTTTTGGGGTGTGCATCCTTCTGCGGATCATGGACATGTTGATTAAGAACGGTTCGACAAAGCCTTCCCGGGACCCACGCTGCGTCATCTCATTTTGGGGCTCGGAAATGCCGCGGAACGAGAACCCCTGCACGCTGAAGGCCATCATGCGGATGCAGCCGTCGATGGCGATGAGAGCAAACCCATTCATCAATTTTTGTATCGCCGCGTCGTATGTGTCCACTTCTGCCTGATCGACTGTGGCCAGTGTATTGTCTCGAATGTATTCAAATTTTTTGACAGGGTCCTGTTCCAGAATGGTCGCATGTAGGATGGGGTTCATGATGCCTTGTACAATCACCTGTTTATTGACCAAGCCCTCCAAGGTCAGCAAGGCGGCGTCCGTCCCTGTAATCTGAAATTTACGCACGATAAAGTCAGCGCTTCCATCAAACTGCTGATTGAAATACGCCAGATTTTCTTTTAAAGATGCCGTCATCATCGCAATCACCTCATCGAGGTTAACTTTGCCAAATTCCGTTGGTTTTATGCATATCCCGTCCATTGTAAAACGTTTCGCATAATTCTGACGGCTTGGGTTCATACTGAAATAGGAAAACAAAACGATTTGGATGGTGACATGGCAATGACGATTTCTCTTATCCGTACCCTGCTGCTATACATAGTGATTATTGTAGCAGTCAGGCTCATGGGCAAGCGCCAGATCAGCGAATTACAGACCAGCGAGCTGGTGGTCACGCTCCTAATCTCTGACATTGCGGCGATCCCCATGCAGGATACGGGACAGCCGTTGGTGAGTGGGTTTATCCCGATCGCAGTCCTGGTGATGTGCGAGATTGTTGTCTCGGTTTTAATGCTCAAGATCCCGAAATTCCGCCGCGTGGTGTGCGGCCGCCCAATTGTTGTCATCAGCGATGGGAAGCTGATTCAATCTGAGATGAAGCGCCTGCGCATGTCTACGGAGGACTTGGGGGAACAATTGCGGCAACGGAATGTCTTCAGCCTGGATGACGTCGCTTATGCGATTATCGAGACGAACGGCAAGTTAAGCGTCATCAAAAAGCCGGATAAGGAAACCCCGACGGCCGGGATGATGGGGGTCGCTTTGCCGAATACGGGCATTGAAACGGTGGTCATCAGCGACGGTATCCTTTCCGAATTTGCCATGAAGCTATGCAATAAAAGCCCGGAATGGATTCGTGGGATTTTGCATGCCAAAAATATCCGCCAGGAAGATGTGTTTATTATGACCGCGAACACAAAGGGCGATTACAATATCATTCCAAAGGAAAGGGGGACATCGTTGTGAAGCGGCTTTGGGCGGCAGTGGCAATTCTGGTTGTAGTGACTGGATTGTGTTGGTGGGGTGTACACACCACCATCGAACTTTCCAATGAACTGAGCGGCACGCTGCAAGAAGCACGCAATGCTGCAGAGCAAGGAGATTTTGAGCGTGCTGCCGGTTTAAGCAACCAAGCGGAGGAAAATTGGCGGAAATTCCATAAGACGCTGTCCACATTTATTCAGCACACACGCTTGGAAGCGATTGACCTCTCTCTTGCATCTCTCTCCCCGTTGATTGAACATGGGGCAGTTGATGAATTCAGCTCGGAATGTGCGCGCGCAGCCGCACAAATTGCCAGCTTGCAGGAGGCGGAGCTGCCCATCTTGGAGAATATCCTTTAGCCGCATGGATTTATTGCAACAGAAAAGGAGCTGTCTGGCTGTAAAAACGCAGCCGGATAGCTCCTTTTTATGTTCCGCTTTATATTAAAGAATGGAAGAACGTGCGGGTACAACAAAAGGCCCAGTAGCTATTCAGTGGGACAACCCTAATACCCGCTGGGCATTCTTATAATAAATATTTTCTTTTTCGCGATCGGTCAAGTGCGTGCGCTCAATGAATGCAAATTCGTCGCAGGAACGGCTCCACGGGCAGTCGCTGGCGAACAGGACGCGCTCAGACCCATGCTTAGAGACCAGGCGCTCAAACTGCTCCGGGGAGCACAGGCGGGCGGACATCGCGGTGTCGATGTAAAGCGGTAAGCCGGCGACATACTCTTCCGCCTCCTGATAGCGTGCCATCCCGCCCATATGCGCGGCAATCACCGTCATGTGCGGGAAGAGCTTGACCACTTTGGCCACTGCCTGCGGCGTGGCGTGAATCAAATCAGGGGAGAGGGGGTCCCAGCCCGTGTGGAACGTTACAGGCAACCCCAGGGAGGAGATGGCATCATAGATCGGGAACATTTTGGGATCGTCAATGAGAAAGCCCTGGTAATCCGGATGTAGCTTTACCCCATATAGGCCGAGGTCCTTAATCCGTTGCAGCTCGTCGAGTGCGTCCGGCGCGTCGGGATGGATGGAGCCGAAGCTGTAAATGTTGGGATCATCGATTGAAGCGGCCCAATTGTTGACTACGGTCTGTTGGGATGGTTTGGTAGCAATGTTCATCGCCATGGCCGCATCGACGCCCCAGCTTTTCAGTTTTTCCTTTGTATCAGATAGGGTGCCGTTTGTAAAATAGGGGCTTTTGCAGATGTTGGCGAGATTGGTCAACGCTTTTTGGGCGATTTTTTCGGAAAACATGTGAACATGTGCATCAATCAGCATGACAAAACTCCTGTTCTGAAAGGACAGCGGCCTGTATTCCAAAAGGTTTTCAGAGGGAAGAAGGAAACAGACCTGTCCGGGATTACAAAAAAAGATGCGGGCGCAACGCACCCGCATCTTCCATATGCAAAGCTAATATAGCTTGCCATATTTTGTTTTATCAGTCGCTGCTGAACGGGAGCAGCGCAAGATGACGGGCGCGCTTAATCGCAACCGTCAGCTGACGCTGATGGCGCGCGCAAGTGCCGGTTACTCTGCGGGGCAGAATCTTTGCTCTCTCAGAGATAAAACGGCGCAGTTTTGCGACATCCTTGTAATCGATGGTTTCAATTTTGTCTACGCAGAAGCTGCAAACCTTTTTGCGGCCTTTGCGTCCACCCGGACGGCGGTTATCGCGCTCGGGTCTATCACCGTATGCCATAACGGAAACCTCCTTTTTTCAGTCTTTTCAGTCAAATGGAATTAGAACGGCAGATCATCGTCGGAGGGGATCTCCTCAAAATCACCCGTATTGCCGCTTGTGTAAGCGGGAGCGGGCTGTTCCGGAATCGGCTCCGTCCTAGAGTGATAATTGTTCTCGTAGTTGCCACCGCCATAATTTCCCCCTGCGTAACCGCCTCCAGCGGAGGAATCACGCTTTGGCTCGGCAAAATGGACATTGTCCGCAACGATTTCAAAGGCTTTGCGCTTATTGCCCTGGCTATCTGTATAGGTGCGGGTTTGAATCGAACCCTGCACAGCCACCAACTGCCCTTTGCGGAAGTATTTGCATACAAAATCCGCAGTGCTTCGCCAAGCGACAATGTCAATGAAATCAGTCTGCCGGTCAGAACCGGATTTAACATACGAACGATCCACAGCGAGTGTGAAACTTGTCACAGAAATATCGTTGGCCGTATGGCGCAACTCTGGGTCAGCCACAAGGCGGCCCATTAAAACAGCAACATTGAGCATTCAGATCACTCTTTCTTTGCCTTTTCCGGCTCTTTCTTGATGATCAAGGAACGAAGAACACCGTCGGTGATCTTGTAGATACGGTCCAGTTCTGCGGTGAAGGCAGGCACGCTCGTGAAATCGATCAGAACATAATAGCCCTCCGCCTCTTTGTTGATGAGGTATGCAAGTCTGCGCTTGCCCCACTCATCCACGCCGTCGACCGTACCGTTTGCAGCGATCAGATCCTTGAACTTCTGGACCAAGGATGCGATGCCGTCCTCTCCCAACTTGGTGGAAAGAATGAAAACGGTCTCATAGGAATTTGTTACTTCTGGCATTGTATTGCACCTCCTTTTGGACGTTAGGCCCCGGATAGAACTTCCGGAGCAAGGATAGAAAGCCAAGAATATGGCTAACAGACATAATTATAACAGCGATAAACCGATGCGTCAACTAAAATTTTACAGGGTTTTGCTGATTTCCTTTAGATATGCCCGGAAAGCGCTTCCAATCTCTGGGTGCTGAAGCGCAACCTCGACCGAAGCCTGCATGATGCCGAGCTTATTGCCCATGTCGTAGCGTGTGCCGGTGAAATCCACCGCAACCATCCCTTTGCTGCGTGCCATGGTCCCCATCGCGTCGGTCAGCTGAATCTCCCCGCCGGCGCCGGGATTTGTGTTGTCCAAAATGTCGAAGATGTCCGGAGTCAGGACGCAGCGGCCCAGGATGGAAAACAGAGAAAGGATCTTATCCGGCGTGGGCTTTTCCACCATATCCGTACACTTATAGTAATTGTCGTGAATCGGCTCGACTTTCAGGGAGCTGTATTTTGTAATCGCTTCCGGCGTCACTTCCTTCACGCCCAACACACCGAGGCCGAACTCCTCGTAGGCGCGGATGAGCTGGCCGCAGGCCGGGTCCTCCCCGATGATGACGTCGTCGCCGTATAGGACGGCGAAGGGCTCGTTACCGACAAAGGAACGCGCGCAGTTGACGGCATGTCCCAAGCCGCGCGTCTCCTTTTGGCGGACAAAATAGATATTGGCCATATGGGAGATGTCCACGATCTCTTTGAGAATCTTTTCCTTTTCCGGGCCTCCGCTGGTCAAACGCGCCTCCAATTCCGGGACGCGGTCGAAGTGGTCTTCAATTAGGCCCTTCCCGCGGTTGGTGATGATGAGGATGTCTGTGATACCGGAGTGGACCGCCTCCTCAACGATGTATTGAATGGCAGGTTTGTCCACGATCGGGAGCATTTCCTTCGGCATGGATTTGGTGGCCGGAAGCACACGTGTGCCCAAGCCGGCAGCGGGGATAACGGCTTTTGTTACCTTCACTGGGATTCCTCCTTAAAGTCATGATGGAACGTGCGTAGCGTCTGTGTTTTTCTGTCCTTAGCCTATGTGTAAAGAATCGCAGTATACTTTCCTGTGCGATGGGATTCTACTTTTCATTTAATAGAGAAAGAGCTGAGGGAGATAAACCACAATCATATAACAAATCAACAGACAGATGGCCAGGGAGGTGTTCACACCGCCGTGCAGCTGCAAACGGACGGCATAATCCGACGGGTCGGGGTTTTCCTCCCGGAGCGTGCGGATTTTGCGGATACAGTGGTTCATATACATGCGGTTTCCATTGAATCCGACAAACAGCATGAGGGCAAACCGAAGCAGCGAGAGCAGGCTGGGAGCCCATACCAGGAAAATTTGCCAGGGAGCCTGCTGCATCAGCAGCGACATGAACTGGACCGACTGTTCCATGGTCGGGTAGGCGGCGTTGATATCCACGCCGACCTGCTGCATCAGATCCATGATGATAGGCGTGGCAAAGCGATAGGAGATAAAGGTGGAAAGCACATAGATCAGCAACATAATCCCCGTGAAAATGGCGCCCCATTTATATTGTTTGCGGTAAAGCATCCAACCGCCAGAGCAGAGAAACGCGGAAAAATTGAACCGGTTCCGATGGTAGCGCTTCCGGTTGACAAAGGCCGGAATATAATATTGGGGATTGGTTTGTACAAATTTTGCTGCATCGCCCGCCGTGACGCCGTCTCCGAGGGGTTCCTCCGGTCTAACGCCGCCCATAGGGTCGAAGGCGAACGGGTAAGGGCCGCTGTACGGGGCGTTTGGTGCGCCAGGGTTTTGATAGGGCGGGGAATTCGGCACGCCAGGATTCTGATAAGGCGAAGCATTGGGGTTCGGTGTCCCGTATGGGGAATACCCTCCATTTGGTGAGGCGCCTTTGCTTGCTCCACCGCTTAACAGCTGACCACATTGGTCGCAAAACAGCGACTCACGGGCGTTTTTCTTGCCGCAGCGTGGACAGATCTTCCCTTCGGCGCCCGTTTCCGTTTGCTTTTCCGGGGGCTTCCAGGCGTCCGGGGTTCCATGCTTTTCTTGAAAAATACAATGTCCAGCTTGCTGATAGCAGGCACGATGATAGGGCGCGCCGCATTCCGGACAGACAACGATGTCGTCGTCAGAGGTAAACGGTTTGCCGCACACAGGGCATTTCAAACCGGTATAATCCATTCTGTGTCCTCCTTGTCGGGGCCCTTTTGGCCCGCAGTCCATTAATATAGTATTCTATCGTTTTTTAGGAGAAACTGCAAGGTTTCCAAGGATAAGTTTTCAGCCTATTCACAGTTTTTCAAAAATCCGGAAATCAAACGCATGGTTGGCTGGCTGCCATCGCATTCAAGCGGAGAAAGGGCCATACAAAAAACAGCCCTTGGGAAATTCCCAAGAGCTGCTTATTTTTCTATAAAAGATTACAGATTTTCCTTAAAGAATGCCTCCAGTGCGGGAGCAGCCGTATCCTCGTCTGCACCTTCCACACATACGGTGACAGTCTCGCCCTTCTTAGCCGCTAAGCCCATGACAGAGAAGATCTTTTTAGCGTCTCCGCTTTTGTCGTCCTTCTTGATCGTGATCGTGCTGGCAAATTCCTTTGCCTTTTTGACAAGCAATCCTGCCGGTCTTGCATGGATACCTTCCGCATCGGTGATGACATACTGAAATTCCTTCATCTTAAATATCTCCTTGTCTATCAATTGGTCCCAATGGCTCACAAGATGCCCAGAGGGACCTGTTATTATTCTTATTATAGAAGGAAAATTGGGCCGGGTCAAGGGATTCCAGACGGGATTTTGCGGGGGATTGAAAAAAGTGCAGCAAGGCTGAAAACGGCCCAATTTTGCTATTTGCTCTCCTTCCTGGAAAGCAGATCATTGGAAATTAGTGCTCTTCCTTGATCGGCTTTTTCAGCAGGGCCAAGAGGAGCATGGCGACGACGGAGCCGATCAAGAGGGATACCAGGTACATGGGCCAATTTTGGACCACAGCGAACACGAAGATTCCACCGTGCGGCGCCGGAAGCGTGCAGCCGAACAGCATGGAGAGCGCACCGGCCACAGCGGAACCGACCACGCAGGACGGGATGACGCGCAGCGGATCGGAAGCGGCAAAGGGGATAACGCCTTCTGTGATGAACGAGAAGCCCATAATATAGTTGGTAACGGTTGTCTGGCGCTCTTTTTCGGTAAAGCGGTTTTTAAAGAACGTAGTGCACAGGGCAACGGCAAGCGGCGGAACCATACCGCCGATCATCACGGCAGCCATAACGCCGGAGGAGACCGGGTCGCCGGCGGCATTGATGAGGGAGGCTGTGCCAAATACATAAGCCGCTTTATTGAACGGTCCGCCCATGTCGATGCTCATCATGCCGCCGACAATCGCGCCGAGGATGACGCCGCTGGTTGCATTCAAGCTGGCCAGAGCATTGCTGATCCACAAGTTCAACGCCGACACAGGGGGATTGATGATAAACTGGATGATGATGCCAATCGCCAGGATGCCCACCACGGGATAGATCAGGACCGGCTTGGTTCCTTCCAGAGATTTCGGCAGCTTGGCGCAGAGCTTCTCCAGGCCGAGCATCAGATATCCGGCTATAAAGCCGGCGATCAATGCGCCGAGGAAACCGGAGCCGCCGGCATTGGCCAATGCGCCGCCCACAAATCCTACCGCGAGTCCGGGGCGGTCCGCGATGCTCATGGAGATGAAGCCCGCGAGGATGGGCAGCATAAAGCCGAACGCTGCATTGCCGATGGTCTTAAAGAGCGCCGCCGCCGGGGAATTCATGCCGAAGTTGGCCGGGTCGCCGCCCGGGGCTAGGATGGTGTCGAGAAGGAAGGCGATTGCAATTAAGATGCCGCCGCCGATGACAAAGGGAAGCATGTTGGAGACACCGTTCATCAGATGCTTGTAGATCTGATGGCCGATCCCCTCCTTCGCGGTGCCGGTTTCCGCCTGGGCATGGCCGCCCTGTGCGTGGAAAACCGGCGCTTTGCCGTCGAGGATGGTCTGGATCAATTCCTGCGGGCGGGAGATGCCGTCGGACACCTGGGTTTGAACGACCGGCTTGCCGTCAAAACGGGGCATATCCACTTTTGTATCCGCAGCGACAATGATTCCGTCCGCAGCCGCGATTTCTGCCTGCGTCAAGACGTTCTTCTTGCCGCCGGAACCGTTGGTCTCCACCTTGATGGTCACGCCCATCTGCTTGGCCTTTTCCTCCAGGCTTTCCGCCGCCATGTAGGTATGGGCAATTCCGGTCGGACAGGCCGTTACAGCGAGGATGCGGTAAGTACCCGGCGCGGCTTTTTTCGCCTCTTCCTCTTTTTTCTCCGTTTCCGCTACCTTCTTGTTTTCGGCTTCGTCCACCAAACGGAAAAATTCTTCTTTGTCCTTTGCGTCGATCAGGCCCTGGCGGAAATCGTCGTCCATCAGCAGGACGCTCAGGCGCCCCAGAACGTCCAGATGGATATTGTCCTCCGTGTCCGGCGCGGCGATCAGGAAGAACAATTTGGCCGGTTCGCCGTCCAGGGAGTCAAAGTCCACGCCGTCGCGGACGACGATCACGGCAAGGCCCGCGCTTTTGACCGCTTTGGTTTTCGCGTGGGGAATGGCGACCCCCTCGCCAATTCCTGTGGAACCGATGGTTTCACGCTTTAAAACGCATTTTTTGTACTCTTCCTTGTCGAGTATATTTCCAGACCGCACCATCAGGTCCACCAGGAGGTCGATTGCCTCCGCTTTGCTTTTGGGGGTGGCATTCAGATCCATTGCGTCTTTGTTCAGAAGTTCCGTAATACGCATAACAAGTCCTCCTATTAAAAATCTCAAGCTATTACATGGTTTTTAAAAGCGCCCGGATGTCATCGCCGCTGGCCAGCCATTCCTGGAAGGCCGAGGCACTGCCGGCGGCCAGGCCGGTCTGAAACGCGGTTTCGTAGTTTTGCGAAGAGAGATAACCGGCAAGGAATCCGGCGACCATCGAATCCCCCGCGCCAACCGAGTTGACCACATGGCCCTGCGGTGGCAAACGCTTGTGGATGCCGCCGCCTTCATCCACCAGGATGGCTCCGTCGCCCGCCATGGAAACCAGGACGTTGCGCGCACCCATCTGCTGAAGCTTTTGCGCGTGGGAGATAATGGCCTCGTCCGTCGTAAGGTGCTGCCCAAAGAGTTCACCCAATTCGTGGTTGTTGGGCTTAATCAGGAAGGGCTGGTATTTTAAGACATTCCGAAGCAATTCCCCGGTGGCGTCCACCACGGCATGGATGTTCCGGCCCTGTAGATGCTCCAAAATTTTTTCGTAGATGTCGGCCGGCAGGGTGTTGGGGATGCTTCCAGCCAGGACCAGCCCGTCGCCGTCGGAGAGATGCTCCAACTTTGCGAACAGGTCCTGTAGATTCTGTGGACTGAGATACGGGCCCTGCCCGTTGATTTCACTCTCCTGTTCGGCTTTGATTTTGACATTGATCCGCGAAAACCCTTCCTGCACTTGGATAAAATCGTTGCGGCAACCACATGCATCGAGCAGCCTGCGGATTTCCTGCCCGGTAAACCCTGCGGTAAATCCAAGGGCGGTGCTCTCAACCCCCAAGTTGCGCAGGACGATCGAGACATTGATCCCCTTACCGCCGGGATAGAGCTCCTCTTTTGCTGTGCGGTTGACGCTGCCAAGTTCCAGGGTGGGGAGTTTTACAATGTAGTCGAGTGAGGGGTTGAATGTTACGGTATAGATCATGAGGACGTTTGCTCCTTTCCAAGGTCTGTTTCAATCACGGTCGTGTGGGAGCGGAGTTGTTTATCCGGTAAAGCAGTTGTGATAACAGCGGCTTGGGATAGATCCGCGAAGATGACCGAATAGAGTTGGTTGTATTTGGAGGGGTCTGCCAGCACATAGCGCTTGTTGCAGCGCTGGATGGCTTCGGTTTTTACGCGGGCTTCCTCGATGTCCGGCGTGCTGAACCCATCGCCAACGCGCATGCCGTTTGTCCCGAAAAAGCCGATGGAGAAACGATACCGTTGCAGGCTGTGCACCGCTTCCGTCCCGACGATTGCCTCCGTGACCGCCTTGATCTTGCCCGACAGGATGTAGGCTTCCAGGCCCTTTTCCGCGAGTTTCCGCGCGTGGACAATCCCATTCGTCACATAGACGGCGTCCTGTTCATGGAGGTAGTCGATCATCCGCTCGGTAGTGGTGCCCGCATCCAGGAACACAAAATCGTTTTTATGTACCAGGGAGGCGGCACATTGCGCGATGCGGTTCTTTTCCTCCACATGGAGGTTGTGGCGGACAGAGGTTTTGTCCTCTGTCATCTGGTAGACGCCGTTGATAGAGGTGGCCCCGCCGTGGACCTTGGTCAGTTTTCCCATCCGGTGAAGCGCCGTCAGGTCGCGCCGGATGGTGGATTCCGAGCTGTTCAGGAGTTCCGTCAATTCCAAAACCGATACGGCCTTTTTTTCCTCCAGAAGTTTGAGAATGGCGGCATACCGTTCTTCTGTCAACATTTCGATCACTTCCTTTGTTCATATAATACAGTCAATATCAGTCAAAGTCAATCGAAATCGATCAAAAACATGACGAAAAACGAACGGATGAGTTATGCAAAACAAACAATCTACAAAGATAACGCGGTGTATTCTGTGAAAACTAACGGGTAACTTGAACAGGTTTGGCTGAAATTGACCGAATGGGTTTGGAGGAGGTGCGCCCAAATCCAAGCATGCGCCTAGTTGTATTTTGCCTGCGAATCGGATATGATAGATTCATACAGAGATCGCTGTCTACAGAAGTTTGTGCGAAAAGAGAGCGATTATGAGCGAACGAAAGCGGTTTTCCAAAACCGGCTTTGGATATAAGGAAAAGAGGATGCAGAATGGTTACGCAAGATACATTGCGGAAATATGCGGAGTTGGCCGTGCGGGTCGGGGTAAACGTGCAGCCGGGACAATTGATGGTTTTGGCGTCCCCTGTGGACTGCGCGTTCTTTGCCCGCCTTTGCGTGGAAGAGGCTTACCGGGCCGGAGCGGGGGAAGTCCGCGTCAATTGGACGGATGAATACACGGACAAGCTGCGCTATGAATACGAAGAACAATCGTCGATGGCTTCTATAGCCCCTTGGCGGATCCAGCAGAAGCAGGATGACATTGACCGCCGCTGCTGTTTTTTGCACATAAAGTCCAGCACGCCGGGGCTGCTGGCGGAGATTCCCGGAGAAAAGCTTCAGGCTGTGCGCGTTGCAGAGGAGCTTGCCTTTGAGAAATTTGAATATTACACCATGGCAAACCATGGGCAATGGAGCATTGTGGCTGTGCCGTCCATTGCATGGGCCAAAAAAGTGTTCCCGGAATTGGAGGAACAGGCGGCATTGGACGCGCTTTGGGACGCCATCCTCGCTGGGGTGCGGATTGGCGGAAACCGCGACGCTGTCGCGGAATGGCAGGCGCACATTACCCGTTTAGCGGAAAACAGCCGCAAATTAAATACCTATCATTTCCAGGCGCTGCACTTCCGGAACGGTATCGGCACCGACCTCACGGTCGGTCTGGCCAAGGGGCATATCTGGGAGGGAGGAAGCTCCCGTGCAGACAACGGCGCGGTATTCGTTCCGAACATGCCGACCGAGGAGGTGTTCACCGCCCCGGATAAATGCCATGTAAACGGGCGCGTCTACGCAACAAAACCGCTCAATTACCAGGGAAAGATGATCCGCGACTTCTGGTTCGATTTTCGCGATGGAAAGGTCTGCGCATACGGCGCCAGCGAGGGCGAAGATGTGCTAAAGAATCTCGTGGAATTTGATGAGGGCAGCGCTTACCTCGGCGAAGTGGCGCTGGTGCCGGACGATTCGCCCATTTCACGTTCCGGATTATTATTCCTGACAACCCTGTTCGATGAAAACGCCTCCTGCCATCTTGCGTTGGGCGCATCGTACCCGGAAAATATCGAGGGTGGGGCGGCGATGGACCGCAAACAATTGGAGGCCGCCGGCGCCAATCAATCCAAGGAGCATTGCGACTTTATGTTCGGCAGTCCGGACATGCAAATCGACGGCATCCTTTCCGATGGAAGGGAGATCCCCGTATTTCGCAACGGTGTTTTTGCTTTCCCAGAATGAGGAATGATCCATAGAAAAATGACGATGTAAAGGAGTGAGCTTTAATGGTAAACATTCAAAAAGCAGCGATGATCGGTTGTGGTGCGGTGGGCGCGACCTCCGCGTTCAGCCTGATGCAGAGCGGACTATTTTCGGAACTGGTGTTGATCGACGCCAACCAGCAAAAGGCGGAGGGGGAAGCGACCGACCTCAGCCACGGCCTTCCCTTTGGCCGTCCCATGAAAATCTATGCCGGTACCTATGACGACCTGGCCGATTGCTATTTGATTATCATCACGGCGGGCGCGGCGCAAAAGCCGGACGAGACCCGTATCGACCTGGTCAATAAAAATGTGAAGATTTTTAAGAGCATTATCCCGGAGATCGTAAAGCGCAACACGGAGGGGATTCTGCTGGTGGTTTCCAATCCGGTGGACATCCTGACGTATGTGACGTTGAAGCTCTCCGGGTTCCCGACAAACCGGGTCATTGGCTCCGGAACCGTGCTGGACACAGCGCGGTTGAAATACCTGTTGGGCGAGCATTTGCAGGTCGATAGCCGCAGCATCCATGCGTTTATCATCGGCGAGCACGGCGACAGCGAGCTGGCGGTTTGGAGCAGCGCGAACGTCTCCGGCGTAGATTTAAACCATTTCTGCGAATTGCGCGGCCACTACAACCATATGGAGGCCATGGAGCGCATCTACACCGATGTGCGCGACAGCGCCTATGAGATTATTGAGAAAAAAGGCGCCACCTATTACGGCATCGCCATGGCGGTGCGCAGGATCTGCGAGAGCATCATCCGGAATGAGCACTCCATTTTGCCGATCTCCAGCCTGATCTGCGGCCATTATGGGCTGGAAGATGTGTGCATGGGCGTACCTACCGTGGTAGGGCGCAACGGTGCAGAGACCGTTTTGGATATTCCGCTCAACGGCTTGGAGCAGCGCAAACTGATGGCTTCTGCCGACGCGCTTCGCAAGGTTCTGGATGGAATTGAGTTGTAACGGTTCCGGCCAATAGAAAAAAGCAACGATGCCCCTGGGCTGTTTTCCGACAGCACAGGGGCATTTTGCATAAGAATTTGTATAGAGCATTGTGGAATCTCGATGACGTGTGTCTTGACAAATTTTTTAGGAAGGGATTATAATAAAAAAGATAGCATAGGCTAACTTTTGCCGATGGTATACGATTCAGGAGAGAGGGATTGTGGGAATATGACGTTGGATGAATTGAAAATTGGTCAAAAATCCCGAATTCTTGCGGTAAATGGGCAGGGGGCTTTGCGCCGCCGTTTGCTGGACATGGGATTGACGCCGCATACGGAAGTCATGGTGCGCAAGGTAGCGCCCATGGGGGACCCGATTGAATTGCATTTGCGCGGTTATGAGTTGACGCTCCGCATCGAAGATGCGAAGAACATCGAAGTGGAGGAGGTATAACCGTGATTTTTGCATTGGCTGGAAACCAAAACTGCGGAAAAACGACCCTGTTTAACCAGTTGACCGGCTCAAACCAACACGTCGGAAATTTTCCCGGCGTCACAGTGGAAAGCAAGGAGGGCGTCATCCGCGGGTATAAGGACGATACGGTCGTTGACCTCCCGGGAATCTATTCCCTTTCACCCTATACCAACGAAGAGATCGTAACGCGTGATTTCCTTCTGAAAAACAAGCCGGACGGCATCATCAATATTGTGGATGCCACGAACATCGAGCGCAATCTCTATTTGAGCATGCAGCTCATTGAGCTGCATATCCCGATGGTGATCGCCCTCAACATGATGGACGAAGTCCGGGCGAACGGCGGCACCATTAAGATCGATAAATTGCAGGAGGAACTTGGGGTCCCGGTGGTCCCAATTTCGGCCAGCAAAAATGAAGGCATCGACGAGTTGATCGAGACCGCCGTGCGGACTGCGCAGAACCATCAATACCCACGGCGCCAAGATTTTTGTTCCGGCGCAGTACATAGGGCGATCCACTCCATTGCGCACCTTGTGGAGGATCACGCAGAGCGCATCCACACACCTCCGCGGTTTGCTGCCACCAAACTGGTGGAGGGCGATGAGCCCATGTTGAACGCCTTGAACCTCTCGGACAACGAGAAGGACATGGTGGAGCACGCCGTCACGGAAATGGAACGCGAACTCGATACGGACCGCGAGGCAGCTTTGGCCGATATGCGCTATACGTTTATCGACCGCCTTTGCGCCGACAGCGTGGTAAAATGCGGGGAAAGCAAGGAACATGCGCGCAGCGTAAAAATGGATAACCTGCTGACCAACAAATATTTGGCGATTCCGATTTTTCTTGTCATCATGCTGCTGATCTTTTGGCTGACCTTTGGGGTCGTCGGCAGCTTCTTGAGCGATTTGCTTTCCCAGGGCATTGATTTTGTCACAAATGTGGTCAGCGATGCGCTCACCGCTTATGGGATCAATCCCGTGGTGCATTCCCTGGTGATCGACGGCGTTTTTGCCGGTGTGGGAAGCGTGCTCTCCTTTATTCCCACGATTGTGGTGCTGTTTTTCTTCCTTTCTATTTTGGAGGACAGCGGTTATATGGCGCGTGTGGCGTTTGTCATGGATAAACTCCTGCGCAAGATCGGCCTTTCCGGAAGAAGCTTTGTTCCGATGTTGATTGGATTCGGCTGCTCGGTCCCCGCGATTATGGCGACGCGGACCCTGTCCAGCGAGCGGGACCGGAAGATGACGATTCTGCTCACACCGTTTATGAGCTGTTCGGCCAAGCTTCCCATTTATGGGATGATTACGATGGCGTTTTTCCCCAAGTATCGCGCCCTGGTGATGATCGGGCTTTATGTGTTGGGGATGGTCGTCGGTGTTTTGATGGGGTTACTTCTGAAAAGGACGTTGTTCCACGGCAAGCCCGTGCCGTTTGTTATGGAACTTCCGAACTACCGGCTGCCCAGCCCCAAGAGCGTCGGCATGCTGCTGTGGGATAAGGCGAAGGACTTCTTGACCCGCGCCTTCACGGTGATCTTTGTTGCGACCATCATCATCTGGTTCTTGCAGAGCTTTGACGTCCGTTTAAATCCCGTTTCCGCAGGGGATGACAGCATGTTGGCGGGGATCGGCCGTTGGATTGCTCCCATTTTTGCGCCGCTTGGCTTTGGCGATTGGCGCGCCTCCACCGCATTGCTCACGGGATTCAGCGCAAAGGAGGCGGTGGTCAGCACCTTTGCCGTCCTGACCGGCTCGAATACGGCAAATATGTCGGCCGCCCTTTCGTCCATCTTTACGCCGCTGACTGCGATTTCCTTTTTGGTATTTACCCTGCTTTATACCCCGTGCGTCGCGGCGATCAGCGCGGTCCGGCGTGAAATGAACAGTGGCAAAGCGGCGGTCGGCGTGGTGTTTTTGCAGACCGGCGTCGCGTGGGTGGTGGCCTTTATCGTCTATCATATCGGGCTGCTGTTTGTGTGACATCGAAAGGACGATTGTATGCATGCGATTGATTTTGTCATTCTTGCGGTGATTTTTGTGTTGGTGGTTTTCGCAGCGCGTTACGCTTGGAAGCATCGGAACACCTGCTGTGGCAACTGTTCCGGCTGCTCGCACTGCAACGCCTGTGAGAACGCTCACAAACCAGAAAAAGAATAGCGCATAAAAACGGAGGGCCGCCCATGCATTGGACGGCCCTCCGCAGCGTTGTTATTCCAGCGGGATACCGAGTTCGTCGATCTTCTCGCGCAATTTTAAAAAGTCTTCAAATGCGCCGGGCTTGCTGCTGGGGTTGCGCAGGAGCGCGGCCGGGTGCAGCGTCGCCATCATCCAGACGCCATTTTTTTCGGTAAACACGCCGTGTTCCCGCGTGATTTTGAAGTCGGGCCGGATGAGCTTCATGGCGGCGATCCGGCCGAGGCAGACGATGATCTTCGGGCGGATGAGGTAGACCTGGTTGCGCAACCAGCCGATGCAGGTTTCCTGCTCTTCCGGGAGGGGATCGCGGTTTTGTGGGGGACGGCATTTCACGATGTTCGCAATATAGATGTTCTTTTGGCGGTTCAAGTCCACGGCGTCAAGCATCTTGTCCAGAAGCTGTCCACTGCGTCCGACGAACGGTTCCCCCTTTAGGTCCTCCTGTTCGCCCGGCCCTTCACCGATGAACAGGATTTTTGCTTTTTTATTTCCAACGCCAAACACCAGGTTGGTCCGCCCGGAACACAAACCACATTTTTGGCATCCCATGCAGGCGGCCTCCAACTCATCCCACGTCTGGTACATGCTTTTCCTCCCTTTATCCCGGATTAAATCCGATCTCTTTTGTTTCAGATTATTATAACACGAAATATTCCCCAGGAAAAGAAGGGAATTCCGTTGAATTTTCTTGCGTCCTGCGGTACAATAAAGCCATAACCCATTGCTTTAAAAGGCAAGCTGCTTATTTAATAAGATTTAGGAGATGGATGCTATGAAAATTATGGTAGAAACTTCCGCGCGTCACGTGCATTTGACGCAGGAGCATTTGGATATTCTGTTTGGAAAAGGTTATGCGCTCACACCGAAGAAGGATCTGTCCCAGCCGGGCCAGTTTGCCTGCGTAGAGAAAGTGGAAGTGGTTGGCCCCAAGGGTTCGCTGAAGATGTCCATCCTCGGACCGGTCCGTCCGGAGACGCAGATCGAGATCTCCAAGACGGAGACCCGTACTCTGGGCATCGATGCGCCGCTGCGCATGTCCGCCGATCTGGAGGGCACGCCGGGCTGCAAGATCATCGGGCCGAAGGGCGAAATCACCGTCGATAAGGGCGTCATCGTTGCAAAGCGCCATGCCCACTTTACGCCGGACGACGCAAAGGTCTTTGGGGTGACCGATGGCCAGGCGATCCAGATCAAGCTGGACTACAATGGCCGCTCGTTGATCTTCGGCGATGTGATTGCGCGCGTCAGCAAGACGGCTGGCTTGGCGGTGCATATTGATACGGACGAGGCCAATGCCGCAGGCTTGACCGGTACGGTAGACGGCGAAGCCATTATCGGTTAATTCTAAACCGCTTTTCTGGAAGAGGGTTGCTGTTGATTGACAGTGACCCTCTTCTTTTTATCGCCAAACTGACCTGGTTAAAATTGCACAAATTGGATATTGCGAAAGATACAGATGTAATTATAATGAAAAACAACATGGGAAAGCCCTTGTTCCATCGGATGGAGTTTTGGCGCCGGGTCATCGGGAAATATGGTTGCAAACATATTTCCTCCAACGGGGAAGCCTCTCGCAGCAGCGTGTGTGCTTCTCTATGCGATGTATGAAATAGGAGGAAGTCATATGCAGAACGACCGTTACGAATTGAACAAACAGCTTGCCCAAATGCTCAAAGGCGGGGTGATTATGGATGTCACAACGCCGGAGCAAGCGAAGATTGCAGAAGCGGCAGGGGCTTGCGCGGTGATGGCTCTGGAGCGCATCCCGGCGGATATCCGCGCGGCCGGCGGCGTCTCCCGCATGAGCGACCCAAAGATGATCAAAGGCATCCAGGAAGCGGTGTCCATCCCCGTCATGGCCAAATGCCGGATTGGACATTTTGCAGAAGCGCAGATATTGCAGGCGATTGAGATCGACTATATCGATGAAAGTGAAGTCTTATCCCCGGCGGACGATGTCTATCACATCGATAAGACGAAATTCCAAGTGCCCTTTGTCTGTGGCGCCAGGGACTTGGGGGAGGCGCTCCGCCGGATTGCAGAAGGAGCGTCCATGATCCGCACAAAGGGCGAGCCCGGAACCGGCGACATTGTGCAGGCGGTCCGCCACATGCGTCGGATGAACGCAGAGATCGCCCGCTTAACTTCGATGCGCGAAGAGGAACTCTTTGAAGCGGCCAAGGAGCTGCAAGTCCCCTATGAACAGGTCCAGTTTGTCCATAGCCACGGCAAACTCCCGGTCGTCAATTTTGCAGCGGGCGGCGTGGCGACCCCGGCGGATGCCGCGCTGATGATGCAGCTCGGCGCGGAAGGCGTGTTTGTAGGGTCTGGGATTTTTAAATCCGGCAATCCGTCCAAGCGGGCAGCGGCCATTGTCAAGGCGGTGGCAAATTATCAGGATGCGGACCAGCTGGCAAAGCTCTCCGAAGACTTGGGGGAGGCCATGGTCGGAATTAATGAGCAGGAGATCGAAGTGTTGATGGCGGAGAGGGGACGGTAACCCATGCGGATTGGCGTGTTGGCAGTGCAGGGGGCGTTTGCGGAGCATATCGCCATGCTGCAAAAATTGGATGCCGAGCCGTTTGAAATCCGCCAAAAGCGGGATCTGGAACAGCCCTTTGACGGCCTGATCCTTCCAGGCGGAGAGAGCACGACGATGGGCAAACTCCTGCGGGAATTGGACCTTTTGGAAGATTTGCGAATGCGGATTGCCCAGGGGCTTCCAGTCCTGGGCACCTGCGCTGGCCTGATTCTCTTGGCGGAGAAGATTGCCAACGATGCACATACCTATTTTGGAACGCTGCCGGTCACGGTGCAGCGGAATTCCTATGGGAGGCAGCTCGGGAGCTTTTCCCAAACGGCGGATATAAAGGGAATCGGCCCGTTTCCGCTGGTGTTTATCCGCGCGCCCTCCATCGAAGCGATGGGCGCGGGCGTGGAAGTCCTGGTGGAGATCGATGGCAAAGCCGCTGGCGTGCGGTATGGGAATCAAATCGGGGTTGCGTTCCATCCCGAATTGACCGGGAATCCGGCCGTTCATCAGCTTTTTCTACAGAGGATTGAAGACTCCAAGATATAAACAGAAGCCATGTGGATATTCTCCACATGGCTTCTGTCAGTTTGCTCAGGTTTATTT
Organism: Anaeromassilibacillus sp. 1001302B_160321_C8; assembly: GCF_015554745.1. Lineage (NCBI taxonomy): Bacteria > Bacillati > Bacillota > Clostridia > Eubacteriales > Acutalibacteraceae > Anaeromassilibacillus > Anaeromassilibacillus sp. 1001302B_160321_C8. The sequence goes on from NZ_JADNJD010000012.1 coordinate 72,661, forward strand.
GTGGTAGGTTTCTACAATGTCCGTTACAGCTGCGATGACATAATCCACCTGCTCGTCCGTCATCGTGGGATAGAGCGGGAGGGAGATGATCCGTTCGAAATGCTTCTGCGCCATCGGGAAGTCGCTGTCCACAAAGCCGAAACGCTTCTGATAAGCCGACATGTTGTGTACCGGGATAAAATGCACGCTTGTGCCGACGTTGCGCTCGTTGAGTTCCACGATGAATTGGTCGCGGTCGATGGTCAGCAACTCCGGTACAATGCGGAGCACATAGAGGTGCCAGCAGTGGGTGGTATAATCCGGGACAAACGGCGGGTCCAATGCGTCGATCTTCCCGAACGCCTCCTGATATTTGGCGGCAATCTTCAGGCGGGCAGCCTGCATTTCCTCCAAGCGGGAAAGCTGAACCAGACCCAGAGCCGCCTGAATATCAAACATGTTGTATTTGAAGCCGGGTTCTGCAATGTCGTATTTCCAGGAGCCGCCCTTTGCATAGCGGTTCCAGGCGTTGTGGCTCATCCCCTGGCCGGAGAGGATCCGTGCGCGTGCGTCGATCTCGTCGTCGTCGGTGACCAGCATACCGCCGTCGCCCGTGCAGAGGTTTTTCGTGGCATAAAAACTGTAGGAGGCCGCGCCCTGCAGTTTGTTGCCGATCAGACGGCCCTTGTAGCGGCTCCACAGCGCATGTGCCGCATCTTCGCTCACAAACAGGCCGTGCTTGTCCGCAATCGCATAGATGCGGTCCAGGTCGCAGACTTGGCCGCTGTAATGGACGGGAACGATGGCCTTTGTCCGGGAGGTAATCTTTTTCTCGATCTCATCCGGGTCGATGCAGCCGGTTCGGTAGTCGATGTCGGCAAATACAGGCGTTGCTCCTGTATGGATGATGGTGCTTGCGGTGGAGGCGAACGTCATCGGGGTGGTGATGACCTCGTCGCCGGGGCCAATCCCCTTTGCAAGCAACGCAATGTGAAGCGCCGCCGTGCAGGAGTTCATGGCGACAGCGTGTTTTGCGCCGAGATAACCGGCGAATTCCTGCTCAAACCGGTTGGTGCGGGGGCCTTTGGCGACCCAGCCGGATTTCAACGTTTCCACGACCTCGTTGATTTCTGCGTCGGTGATGTCCGGTACATTATAGGGGATAAAGTCGTCCCTTCTCTGAAAATCACTCATGAATTGATTGCCTCTTTTTCTCACAAAATATGGGCATGCTGTCTGACGTGCAGTCCGCTGTGGTTTTCCCTGCAAATTTGCGGGGAACCACACCGCCACACTGCATATTTTACGCCCAATATACGGTTTTACTAATAATTACGTGTAAATCATAATACGATTGATACCTATTGTCAACACTAATTGCATGGCGAAAGATTGACTAAAAAGGGCCTTCGAGATATAATGTTAGGGAATAAATGGCGGGAAGAATCGGGTAAAATAGGAAAAAACGGCGGGTTCTTTCTGCTGAAAAGGAATGGGGTTTGTTCGTGGAGAATACCGCAAACGACACATTTTTTGTTCACCCGAGCGCATGTGTGGACGAGAATGTCCAGATCGGGGAAGGGACAAAGATTTGGCACTTTTGCCACATCAGCCAGGACGCCTCCATCGGAGAGCATTGCTCGGTGGGGCAGAACGTCTTTGTTGCGCCTGGGGTGAAGATCGGGAACTTTTGCAAGATTCAGAACAATGTCTCCGTATACGACGGGGTGGAGCTGGGCGACTATGTGTTCTGCGGGCCGTCCATGGTTTTTACCAATGTGCAGCGGCCGCGCTGCAAGTATCCGCAGGCGGGACATCAGTTCTATCTCAAGACGCCGGTATGCGAAGGCGCCAGCATCGGTGCAAATGCAACCATCGTGTGCGGACACCGCATCGGCCGGCATGCGTTTATTGCAGCCGGAAGCGTGGTCACAAAGGATGTGCCCGATCATGCCATCATGATGGGCGTCCCGGCCAGACAGCGCGGATGGGCCTGCGAATGTGGGGAAACGCTGGATGAAGCGCTCCGCTGCCCCAAGTGCGGCAGAAAGTATTGCCAAGGTCCGGACGGCCTTGAGGAGGTAACCGAATAAATGCAGAAGATTGTTTTTAACGATTTGGAAGCGCAATACGCGCATTTAAAAAAAGAGATTGACGCGGGAATTGCTTCGGTGATTGAAGGCTGTCATTTTATTTCCGGGCCGCAGGTGGAAGAGTTGGAAAAAGCGCTCTGCGCCTATACGGGCCGGAAATACTGTGTGACAGTTTCCAGCGGAACAGACGCCCTGCTGATGCCGCTGATGGCTTGGGGCATCCACGAGGGCGACGCGGTGTTTGTGCCGGGCTTTACCTTCTTCGCTACGGCGGAAGTGGTCAGCTTGACTGGGGCGACGCCGGTATTCTGTGATATTAACCCGTACACGTTCAATATGGACCCCAATTCCCTGAGCGAGCAGATTGAGCGCGTGCTACGGGAAGGAAAGCTCACGCCAAAGGCGGTCATCCCAGTGGACCTCTTTGGCCAACCGGCGGAGTTTCCCAAGATCGAAGAGATCTGCCAGGAGCACCACCTTCTGGTGATGGAGGACGCCGCGCAGGGCTTTGGCGGCGCGATCGACGGGAAGCGCGCATGCTGCTTCGGCGACGTCTCCGCGACGAGCTTTTTCCCGGCGAAGGTGCTGGGCTGTTATGGCGACGGCGGGGCGATTTTTACCGACGATGAAGAGATGTACCAAAAGCTGGTTTCCATCCGCGTCCATGGAAAGGGCTCCTACAAATATGAAAATGTGCGCCTCGGATTGAACGCTCGTCTGGATACCATGCAGGCAGCGATTCTGCTTCCAAAACTCCGCGCCTTGGACGGCGAAATCGAGGTGCGCAACCGGATGGCCGCGCGCTACTCCGAGAAGCTGGAGGGCGTGGTGGAGCCGCAGAAGGTTTTGGATGGATACTTCTCCAGCTGTGGGTATTATACGGCGCAGGCAAAGGATGGAGCGCACCGCGATGCAATCATGGCAGGGTTAAAGGAGAAGGGAATCCCGACGATGATCTATTATCCCATTCCGCTGCATTTGCAAAAGGTTTATGAATCCCTTGGATATCAGAAAGGCGATCTGCCGGTTTGCGAGGCTCTGTGTGAGCGCGTGTTCAGCCTGCCGATGCATGGCTATCTGACGGAGGAGCAGGTCGACTTTATCTGTGATACGATCAAAAGTCTTTGATAATATAGAAAGAATTTAAAATAAGGTAGGTATGAAAGATGTCTGATGTAAAAAAGCAGCTGCTGGATAAAATTGCAAACAAGACCGCAGTGGTCGGTATTGTGGGCCTGGGCTATGTGGGCCTGCCTCTTGCGACGGAGTTCGCCAAGTCCGGCTACAAGACCATTGGCTTTGACGTACAAAGCAAGAAGGTAGATTTGGTCAATGCAGGGCACAACTACATTGGGGATATCGTGGACGATGTTTTCAAAGAGGTTGTAGAGTCCGGGAAGCTTTCCGCCACATCCGATTTCGCGTTTATCAAAGATGTGGATGCGGTTGCCATCTGCGTGCCGACCCCGTTGGATAAGTATCAGCAGCCGGACATCAGCTATGTAAAGGGTTCCACGGAATCTGTGGCGGAGCATTTGCATCCGGGCATGGTGGTCATCTTGGAGTCTACCACCTATCCGGGCACGACGGAAGAGCTTCTGATGCCCATTTTGGAGGCCACCGGCCTGAAATGCACGGAGGATTTCTATCTGGCCTTCTCGCCGGAGCGCGTCGATCCCGGCAATAAGCAGTATAAGACGAAGAATACGCCGAAGGTCATCGGCGGCGTGGGACCGGATTCCACAGAGGTGGCGGCTACTTTGTACCGCAATGTCCTGGAGGGCGGCGTCTACGAGGTTTCTTCCCCGGCGGTAGCGGAGATGGAGAAACTGCTGGAGAATACCTACCGCAATATTAACATCGGCCTGGCCAATGAGATGGCGATCATCTGCAACCGCATGGGAATCAATGTCTGGGAAGTGATCGACGCGGCAAAGACAAAGCCGTACGGCTTCCAGGCGTTCTATCCGGGCCCGGGCCTCGGCGGGCACTGCATCCCGCTCGATCCGTTCTATCTGGCTTGGAAGGCGCGTGAATACGACTATCACACCCGTCTGATCGAGACGTCCGGTGAAATCAACACCGGCATGCCGGAGTATGTAGTGGATCGTGCGATGAAGGTCCTCAACAAGAACAAGATCGCCATGAACGGCGCAAAAGTGCTGGTCCTTGGCGTGGCTTATAAGTCGGACATCGACGACTACCGCGAGAGCCCGGCGCTGAATGTGATTGACCGCCTGAACGAGCAGGGCGCTGTTACGACGTTCTATGATCCGTATATTCCGGAATATAAGCACAAGGGCGTTGTGCATACGGGCGCCAAGGAGCTCACGGACGATATGCTGAAAGCGGCGGACATCGTGATTATTTGCACCGCGCATGCGTGCTTCGATTACGACCGCATTCAGAAGTGCAGCAAGGAAATTTTTGACACCCGCAACGCGATGAAGGATGTCAAGGAACGCTCCAACATTGAGCTGCTGTAAGAATTGACAGCCGGCAAAATTCCCCCGTTTTCGCGACGGGGGAATTTTTTCCAACATGTGTTTAAAGGCTTTCTTTTAAAAGCGGTCCATGCAAAATTTCCGTTGAAACCACTGCGAATACGAGAGGATGGTATCAAATGAATAAACTTCGCCTTGCCCTCATCGGCTGCGGCCGTATTTCGAAAAATCATATTGTCGCTTCGGCTGAAAATAAAGACATCTGTGAATTGGTTGCCGTCTGCGACCCGGTGACGGAGCGCGCGGAACAGAAGGCAGCTCAGTACGAAGAATTGATGGGCGTGCGCCCTGCCGTCTATGCGGACTATAAAAAGATGCTGGAAGAGATGGAGATCGACTGCTGCGCGATTGCGACGGAGAGCGGATACCATGCGGAGATCGCCCTCTACTGCATCCAGCACGGAAAGCATGTGTTGGTGGAAAAGCCTATGGCGCTCTCCACCGCTGATGCAGAAAAGATGATCGCGGAGGCAAAGGCGCACAAGGTCACCTTGGGCGTATGCCATCAGAACCGCTTTAACGCACCGATCCAGCAGCTGCACAAGGCGTTGGAGGACGGCCGTTTTGGAAAGCTGGTCAACGGCACAGCGCGCATCCTTTGGAACCGCACAATGCCGTACTATGAGCAGGCTCCGTGGCGTGGCACCTGGGCGCAGGACGGCGGTACGTTGATGAACCAGTGCATTCACAACATCGATTTGCTCCAGTGGAGCCTCGGCGGGGAGCCGGATACGGTCATGGCGATGACCGGCAATTTCCTGCGCGACATCCAGGCGGAGGACTTCGGCGCGATCCTGATCCGCTTCAAGAACGGGGCGATCGGCATCGTGGAAGGGACCGCCTGCGTGTATCCGAAAAATTTGGAGGAAACGCTTTCCATCTTCGGTGGGACCGGCACGGCGGTCATCGGCGGCCTTGCGGTCAACCGCGTGCAGACTTGGAACTTTGAAACGCCTGCCCCGCAGGACGACGAAGTGGCAAAGATCAATGGCACGGACCCGAAGGACGTCTACGGCAGCGGCCATACGCCCCTGTACGCCAATTACATCCACGCCATTGAAAATGGGGTGGACCCGTTGGTGAGCGGCACGGAGGCAATCAAGGCGATGAAGATCATCCTGGCTGCCTATAGATCCCAAAAGACCGGCCAGCCGGTCAAATTCGACGATCTGGAGTTTTCCACGCTGGATATGCAGGATTCCGACGTGCGTTGGCACAGGGGGTAAACCATGAAAGTAATCACGGTAGTCGGCGCACGCCCGCAGTTTATCAAAGCGGCGGTGGTTTCGGAGGCCTTAAAGGGCGTGTGTGAAGAAAAGATCGTGCACACCGGCCAGCACTATGACGCCAACATGTCCGATGTGTTTTTCGAAGAGCTCGGAATCCCGAAGCCTGCTTACAATTTGGGTGTCGGTTCCGGCACACACGGCCACCAGACCGGCGAAATGCTGATGAAGATCGAAGACGTCCTGCTTGCGGAAAAGCCGGATGTGCTTTTGGTGTATGGCGACACCAATTCGACAATCGCGGGAGCGCTGGCGGCTTCTAAGCTGCACATCCCGGTGGCCCATGTGGAAGCGGGCTTGCGTTCGTACAACATGCGGATGCCGGAAGAGCAGAACCGCGTATTGACCGACCATATTTCCCACTGGCTGTTCTGCCCCACGCAGACCGCTGTGGATAATTTGAAAAAAGAGGGTATTGTGCAGGGGGTTCAGCTCACAGGCGACGTGATGCTGGATTCGGTGCTGCACTTCCTCGAGGTGGCGCGCCGTAACCCGCAAAAGACAGCGATCTTTGAAGCGCTTTGCATTGCGCCCAAGCAGTACCGCCTGGCCACGCTGCACCGCGCAGAGACCACGGACGGCGGCCTGGAGGCGATTGTGCGCATCTTCCGGGCGTTTGAGCAGCTTCCCCAGCGGGTGGTGATCCCGATCCATCCGCGCACACGCAAGCTGGCGGAACAGGCGATTGCCCAGGAAGGGTTTCACAATATTCAGCTAATCGACCCGGTCGGCTATTTGGAGATGCTCCTGTTGACCTCCAACGCCTGCCAGGTGTTGACCGATTCCGGCGGCCTGCAAAAGGAAGCCTGGTTTATGGAGGTCCCGTGCATCACCCTGCGCAAGGAGACGGAATGGGTGGAGACGCTGGACGGAAACTGGAATGTGCTCGCAGATCTGACCACGGAGGATATTTTGCAAAAGGCGCTGCACACAGTGCCCGACCCAGCGGCGCGCGGGAAGCTGCCGTTTGGCGATGGGAAGGCCAGCCAGAAAATCGCAGAGGCATTGAAAAGAGAGACGGAGTGAGTTTCATTTGAATATCGTCTATATCAACCATTATGCCGGTTCCGATAAACACGGCATGGAATACCGGCCGTATTTTATGGCGAAGCGCTGGGCGGAGGCCGGGCACAATGTCACCATTGTGGCGAGTTCCTATTCCCATCTGCGCACGAAGAATCCCGATATGCGCGGGCAAGCGACCATGGAGGAGATGCACGACGGCATCCGGTATTTTTGGATTGCGGGGCCTTCCTACCAAGGAAACGGTTTGGGACGCATAAAAAATATGCTCTCCTTCCTCCATGGGCTGAAAAAGTACCGCAAACAGATCGCGGCGCAGGGCAAGCCCGATGCGGTGATCGCATCCTCGACATATCCGTTGGACATTTATCCCGCCCGCAAGATCGCGAAGGAGTCCGGCGCCCTGCTGATCTACGAGGTGCACGACCTTTGGCCGCTCAGCCCCATCGAGCTCGGCGGGATGAGCCCGCACCATCCCTATATTGTTCTGATGCAGATGGCGGAGAATTACTGCTATAAACATAGCGACTATGTGGTGTCCCTGCTGCCGTGCGCGGAAGGCCATATGAAGGAGCATGGCCTTGCCAACGGAAAGTTTGTGTATATCCCCAACGGGATCGTAAAAGAGGATTGGGAGAAAGCGCCGGGGAATCCTCCGGTTTATGCGGACAAACTTGGACAGTACCACCGCGACGGTTGGTTCCTGATCGGCTATACCGGCGCCCACGGGATTGCCAATGGGTTGGACAGCTTTGTGGAGGCAGGGAAAGCCCTTCAAGGAAAGAAGATCAAACTCATCCTGGTAGGGCAGGGTCCGGAACGCGACCGCCTAATCCAGAAGGTTAAAGACCTTCACCTCGAAGAAAATGTGGAGTTGTTGCCGGCGGTCAAGCGCGATGCAGTGCCGGAGCTTTTGGCGCAGTTTGACGCCCTGTATGTGGGGTTGCAGCGGCAGCCGCTGTTCCGCTTTGGCGTGAGCCCCAACAAGCTTATGGATTATATGATGGCGGGGAAGCCGGTCATCTTTGCCATAGACGCGGGCAACGATATGGTGGCGGATGCTTCGTGCGGAATTTCCATTGAACCGGAAAACAGTGCGGCGATTGCAAAGGCGGCCATCCAGCTTGCGGAGACGCCGCAGGACCAGCTCCAGAAGATGGGGGCGCGGGGCAAAGCGTACATTTTGGAACACCACGAATACGGTGTTTTGGCAAAACAATTTTTGGACGTCTTCTCTTTGCCAAAGAGGGAGAAGTGAGTTTTATCCGAAGCAGGCAGGGCTTTCAGGCTTTCTGCCTGCTGTTTTGTCCTTGCAGGCATTTGTACAGGGAACGATACGGCGGTCTAGGTACAACGGGTCGTAATAGGAAAAAAATTGTAAAAATTTTAGAGCGCCCCTTTACAAATGGAAATCCTTGTGCTATGATTATATTCAGTAATAGGAATTGTTATCAATTATTAACCTGTTACATTCTGGCACAGAAGGAAGGTGCAGATGCCTCAATGGAGAAACGACAGAACTTTAGCCGGAAGCGGGAAGCAATTTTGATGACCATTCGCAACGCCAAAATTCATCCCACAGCGGAATGGGTCTATCAGCAATTGAAACCCCAGTATCCCGACTTGAGTCTGGGAACGGTCTATCGCAACATTGCGCAGTTCAAAAACGATGGGATTATCAATAGCGTTGGCGTGGTAAACGGCCAGGAACGCTTCGACGGCGATATACGGCCGCATACGCATTTTATCTGCACAAAGTGCGGTGCAGTCATTGATATTCCGGGGGAATTTGTTGGAGCCCGGATTGGCAAGCAAGTGGCTAAGGAAAATGGATTGTTTGTGGAAAGCTGTGAAGTGATTTTTCGCGGCACCTGTTCCGATTGCATGAAAAGACAAGAAAGTCTTTCCTAATATTTTAATTTGTATGGAGGAACCTATCATGAAAAAATTTGTGTGTTCTGTATGCGGTTATGTCTATGAAGGTGAGCAGGCTCCGGAGTTCTGCCCCCAGTGCAAAGCGCCGAGAGAGAAGTTCATCGAGAAGAAAGAGGGCGCTTCCTTTGCTTGCGAGCATGAGATCGGCGTTGCGCAGGGCGTAGACAAGGAAGTCTATGACGGCCTGGTAATGAACTTCAACGGCGAGTGCACCGAGGTTGGCATGTATCTGGCAATGAGCCGTCAGGCAGAGCGCGAAGGCTATCCGGAGGTTGCGGAAGCGTTCAAGAGATATGCATTCGAAGAGGCAGAGCATGCTGCGAAGTTCGCAGAGCTGCTCGGCGAAGTAGTTACCAACAGCACCAAGAAGAACGTCGAGATGCGTGCAGAGGCTGAGGCGGGCGCTTGCGAAGGCAAGCTGCAGATCGCAAAGCGCGCGAAGGAACTGGGCTACGATGCAATCCATGACACCGTTCATGAGATGGCTAAGGATGAGGCCCGCCATGGCGCTGGCTTCAATGGCCTGCTGAAGAGATACTTCGCGGACTAATTGTACATTTCTCTTTCTACATAGGGAATAAAAGGGGCGGAATGGCACTTGCTGTTCCGCTCTTTTTTTCTTTGCCCCGGGGCTATGGGGGCTCTCTCAAAAACGGGAGAAAAGGGTTGCCAGAGTGATCAAAGGTGGTTTATACTAAGATAGATTTGCGCCGTTTAAAGCAAAGCGACGGCGATGATTCCCTGCGCCATGGGCGATGGAGCGCCATTCTTTCATAAAATAAGGGGGGACGCGATGTGGAAACGTATGATATAGCGGTACTCGGCGGTGGAGCCGCTGGGCTGATGGCCGCGGTTGCCAGTACAGAGGCAGGGCACAGCGGTTTGCGTGTCCTTGTATTGGAAGGGAATGCACGGGTCGGGAAGAAACTCTTGGCGACGGGCAATGGGCGTTGCAATTTGAGCAACCGCCATGTGGCCCCTGCGCATTACCACGGAGATACAGGACGCGCCGCTGCCCTGCTGAAGCGGTTTCCACCGGAAAAGGCGGTCGGGCAGTTTGCCTCCATGGGATTGCTCTGCCGGGAGTTGGAGGAAGGCCGTTTGTATCCCTATTCCCTCCAGGCGTCTTCTGTGTTGGAGATTTTGCGTCTCCATTTGGAGCGTCAAAGGGTGGAAGTCAAATGCGAACGTCTGGTTACGGGGATACACCGGGAGAAGGAAGGCTTCCTTCTTCAAACGGGAACAGGAGCTTATCGGGCCCGCAAGGTCATCTTTGCCACAGGTGGACTTGCCTATCCACAGCTTGGGGCGAATGCGAGCGGGTATCAGCTGTTGGAAAAGCTGGGGCACAGCATCGTCCCCCTGCGGCCAGCGTTGGTGCAGATCCGGACGGAACCGAAGCGCGCGAAGCCCTTAAAAGGGATGCGGAGCCATGCGGAGGCCACTTTGCTGGCCGATGGCACCCCCCTCCAAAAGACCAGCGGGGAAGTTCAGTTTACGGAACACGGCCTCTCCGGAATCTGCATTTTTGAGCTTTCCCGTTTGGCCGGGCAATGCTTGGAACAAAAGAATAAAAAAGTGGAGGTAGCTTTGGATCTGATGCCGGAGTATACGGAATCACAGATCGCTTCGCTGCTTTACCAGGCCGTCGAGCGCCTCCCCACGCTCCCTAGCGGTGACCTGTTGGGGGGAATGCTGAACCGGAACGTGGGGCGGGAGCTTTTGCGCGTTGCGCTCCCACAGCTCCCCAAAACAGCTGGACAGTTTTCCAAGGGACAGTTGGGGACTGTCAGCAGAACGGTGAAGAATTTCCGGTTCCCCGTGGTGGGGCTGCTGTCGTGGGACAGCGCACAGGTTACGGCCGGAGGGGTGCCGCTCGCAGAGGTCGATTGCCGGACGATGGAATCGCGAAAATGCAGGGGCGTTTACTTAACAGGGGAATTGCTGAATGTGGATGGAGATTGCGGCGGGTATAACCTCCACTGGGCGTGGAGCACGGGAATGGCCGCCGGGCGCGCTTGTGCGCGCTCTTTACTGAATGGAATGCCGGAGGAATAAAGACGATGGTCTATCGAATTGCAGATATTCATTTGCCGCTGGACGGGACGATGGAGGACCTGTCCAATCTCGCGGCGAAACGGCTGGGGGTGTCGCCGGGGGAAGTGCGGAATCTAAGGCTGTGCAGGAAGTCTGTGGATGCGCGCAAAAAGAGTGAGGTTCATTTTACGTGTACGGTGGAATGCGAGTGCAGCCGGGCGCGTATCCGGGGAGACCGCAAAATTACAGAAGCGGTTCCCTATCGCTATGAGCTGCCGGACAGCCGTCCGCTTCCCATGCGCCCCGTGGTGGTTGGATTTGGTCCGGCCGGTCTGTTTGCCGCGTTGATTTTGGCCCAGGCCGGGCAGCGCCCAATCGTGATCGAGCGCGGGGAGCCGGTGGAAAAACGGCAAAAAGCGGTGGAGCATTTTTGGAAGACGGGGGAGCTGCGGCCGCAGAGCAACGTGCAGTTTGGCGAAGGCGGCGCAGGGACTTTTTCCGACGGAAAGCTCAATACCGGGACAAAGGACCCGCGCGCCCGGAAGGTGCTGGAGGAATTGGCGCTGGCCGGGGCCCCGGAAGAGATCCTGTATATGGCGAAGCCGCATGTCGGGACGGACCGGCTGCCCCAGACGGTCAAAAATATCCGGGAAACCATCTGCAAGCTGGGCGGCGAAGTGCGGTTTGCGTCGCAAATGACCGGACTGCTCTGCAAAGAAAATCAAGTGACAGGGGTGCGCATCCAGCCGGCCGAAGGCAATCCGTATGTGTTGGAAACCCATCATGTGGTGCTGGCGGTGGGGCACAGCGCCCGCGATACCTTTTCGATGTTGGAAGAGATGGGCATCCCCATGCAGCCCAAGCCGTTTTCCGTTGGAGCGCGAATTGAACATCCGCAGGAGCTGATCAACCGGGCGCAATACGGCCGCTTTGCGCAGCATCCGGCTTTAGGAGCGGCCGATTACAAATTAGCGGTTCACCTTCCCAGCGGCCGGGGCGTGTATACGTTTTGCATGTGCCCAGGGGGCCAGGTGGTTGCGGCTGCCAGCGAAGAGGGCCGGTTGGTCACCAATGGAATGAGCAATTTTGCACGCGACGGTGAAAATGCCAATGCCGCGCTGCTCGTCGGGATCGGTCCAGAGGATTTCGGCTCGGATGGGCCGCTGGCAGGGGTAACCTTTCAGCGTAAATTGGAGGAGAAAGCATTCCGTTTAGGGGGTGGCGGGTATGCCGCGCCCGTACAGCGCGTGGAGGATTTTCTACAAAATAGGGCCTCCAAACGGCTGGGAGATGTCAAGCCCACGTACCGGCCAGGGGTGACGCCTTCTGCGCTGGACGGCTGCCTGCCGTCTGAGCTCACCGAGGCGATGAGGCAGGGAATTGTACAGATGGAGCGGTACTTGCATGGCTTTGCCTATCCGGATGCGCTCTTAACAGCAGTGGAGAGCCGCAGTTCCTCCCCGGTGCGCATTTTACGCGGGGAATCGCTGGAATCCCCCGTGGTGAAGGGGCTGTATCCATGCGGCGAGGGCGCCGGTTATGCGGGCGGCATTGTCTCCGCCGCGGTGGATGGAATCCGCTGTGCAGAAAAAATTTTAGAGCATTCCTAAAAGGTTTCTATAAAACAAAACGGCATTTGCTTTTGCGAATTCATACGCAGAAAAGCAAATGCCGTTTTCTTGTGTGGCGTTTCTAACGGACATAGGAGACGTCGTCTGTGCGGCGCGGCACGGGGGCGTCGGCGTGCTCCTTTGGATAACCGAGCGTGATACAGCTATAGGGGATGTATCCCTCGGGCAATTTTAAGCGGGACTGGATGGCAGGGGTGCGCAACACATCGCGCACGCAGCCGATGAAGCACGTCCCCAAGCCGTAAGAATGCGCGGCCAGCATCAAGTTCATGATGGCGCAGCTGGTGTCCTCCGGGGCAAAGCGGGCGTCTGCCGGAGCGGAGAGAACAATCACAGTCGGCGCTCCATAGAAGGGGTCGTCTGTGGCGTCCTGCATGGCGGCACGGATATCGGCAAGAAGCGCCTTGTTTTGAATCACAGTGAAGTGACGGGCCTGACGGCCCATAGCGGACGGCGCATATTTCCCCGTTTTCAAAATGTCGGTCAGTTCCTCTTCGCTGACCTGTTCACTGCGGTAGGAACGGATGGAACGGCGTTCCATCAACGCTTCCACCGTATGGTTCAAGATCATGGCAAAACCCTCCTTTTTGATATTGTAACCATTATATTCTACCAGTTTTTGTTTCGCAAGGGTTTCTTCGTTAAGAACGAAAGGCTTTCTTGAGTGATATTTGTAACCAATATGACAAACCTTTAACTGCCCTTTTGTGGCAGATCTTGTTATAATGGGGGAGCGGAGGGATGAAAAACAAAGACAAGGGAGGTATTTGAATGAAACGAGCGAAATATGTTCGCAGAGGAAACGGTGGGAAGGTAGTTTCAATTTTGACAATTTTACTGCTTTTTGCCCTGTTTTCAGCGACTTGCTTTCCACTTTCTCGTGCGCTTCAAAAGGTGGATTCCCCATCGCTTTCTACCTTAGCAGGCCAGGTAGCGATAGAAGGGGCATTGTCCGCTAAACCGGAAATCGTCGCAGAAAGCGCTCCAGCTGTAGAAATCGCTCCTGAAAAACAAGCCTTACCGAATGATCCGTATCCGCTGCTGTATACCGAAAAGATTTCCCCAAAAGAAGACGATTCAAAAGAAAAAATCGCCTATCTGACCTTTGACGATGGGCCTTCCGATTTGACCATCCCCCTGTTGGATGTGCTGGATCGCTATCAGGTCAAAGCGACGTTTTTCCTGGTTGGAAAAACAGGCGAAGAGGATCGTAAAGCTATGCGCGAAATTGTGAAGCGCGGCCACGCCATTGCCGTACATAGTTATTCGCATGACTATCGGGAAATCTATGCTTCGGTCGATGCGTATTTAGCGGATTTTGCCAAGATGCACGACCTGATTTTGAAAGAAACCGGGGTGGATACCCCCCTCTATCGATTTGCTGGGGGCAGTATCAATTCCTACAACCGCGATACAGCAAAGGCGATTATTGAGGAAATGAACCGCCGGGGATATACCTATTTTGACTGGAACGTTGATTCCGGGGATGCGACCAGGGGGACGACCGCCCAGCAGATCTATCAGCACGCGGTAAATGATAGCAAGCAATTCCGCCGTCCGGTCATCCTGTTCCATAATACGGGCACGAAAAAGATGACGTTGGAACAGATCCCAGCGATCATTGAGGCGCTTCAGAAGGAAGGGTACCGGTTTGATGTACTGAAAGCGGATACACCACCAGTGCGGTTCCGAATCCCAGAAACGGCCTGAATAGAAAAGGAAAGCAACCTTCGGGAAGCAGAATGGAGAAATGGATTTCAGAGTTTAGGCAATGAAACAAAAACAGGCGCCTTCAGCGGAAAGTCTACCGCTGAAGGTGCCTGTTTCTTTTTGGGGAAAATCAGGATGTTTGCAGGGAAGTTGCCTCCTGTTTTGCCCGATGCTCAGCGAGAAGGAGATCGACCACACGTCCATAGCTTCTGACGCCATCCTGCTGCCGGTTGGCTTTTAAATAAGCATTGTTGACCTGGTTGGCCACTTCTGCGACTGGGCTTTCAAATTGATCCCAATAGGCGTTATTGGCGTTGAGATCCATGCGGACCCCTTCCCCTAAGGAAGCGGAAATCTCCTGCGCCGCCTGCGGATCTTCTGCAAAAAGCGCATTGAATACATAGATATAGGCCAGCATTTTCCCGGAGTATTGGAACTCCGCGCTTTCGCTATGTATACAGGCCAGATAGGCGATAAAATTGGCTTCGTCTTCCCGCATGAAGCCGCTCAGATGGGCGAGCTCGTGGCACATCGTGGAGGGAATAGAGTAATCGGGAATGTCAATGTTGACATTGGCTTCAAAAGTAAAGGGAAAAAAGATGCCCGTAATCTGGCAAGCGGATAGGGCCCTGGAAAAAAAGACCGGTTTGGGGCCAAGGTAGGTGCCGTCGAGCAGGGGATAGTCGGCGGAAGCCGCCCGCATAGCGGAACGGGCTTGTTTCGCTGTGCCATTGACGGAAGCGTCAAGCGTTGTGATTCCATTTGCGTCGGTCTGCACCTGCTGGCGCAATGCAGTGACGTCGCCGGCCAACGACTGGCAGAGCTCCTGCAATTCCTCTTTCGAGGATGGTTGGATACGCAGGCCGGAGGTTTGCGCAAAGGTGTAGCGGCTGTAATTGATCCCACAACAGATGGTGAAAAGGAACGCCAGAAGGCTGATGGCGCAGAGCGCATTTCGAAAGAAGCGGCAGAGGGTTTCCCTGCGGCTTTCTCTATGTTTTCTCCATTGGATAAAGAAATAAATCAAATAGCCGAGGCAAACCGGAATGGCCGCAAGGACAAGCATCTCCCCAATGGAAGAATACGGAATGCAAAAGGAGAGAAGGTTTCCCCAGTGGGAGAGCCAGCGATAGGGACCGGTGGCATACCATTCTGCAAACGATGGAACGGCACGGGAAAACATAAGGAGCAGAAGGGAGAGAGGAAGAAACAATACAGGTATCCAAGGACGCAAGTTTGGCAGACGGAGCCGTTTCACGAAAAAAGCCTCCTATCCAAAAGGAATGTTTAGGACTGCATTCAAATGGTACCCTGGGGAAATATCACCAAGGGATTACCCTTCTATTTTAACATATTGTCGAAAAATGTACAAACTTTAAATATGCACATATTACTAAAATTTTATGAGTTACTTAGATGCAAGGAAATTTTTTCAAATTAGAGCCTATTTTTTCTAATTCGACATAAACACAGATGGATAATGTATTATCATTTTTAACATAAAGTTAACTTTGCTTTAACAAATAGCCAATAGAAATTAGTAACTAAATTTTAATGATTGGCAGGTTGCTGAAATGACAATTGAAAACTTCATGATGTTGCTTTGTGGACTGGGACTCTTTCTGTATGGCATGAAACTGATGGGCGATGGATTGGAATTGGCGGCCGGTTCCCGACTCAAGACGATGATCGAACGGCTGACAACCAATAAGTACATGGGGGCCCTGATCGGTTTTGCAGTAACCGCGGTGATCCAGAGCTCTTCCGCCACCACGGTCATGGTTGTGGGCTTCGTAAATGCCGGATTGATGACTTTGGCGCAGGCCGTCGGCGTGATCATGGGTGCCAACATTGGCACGACGGTGACCGGCTTTATGATTGCCATTAAGCTCAACAGCCTCGCACCAATTGCGATTTTCTTGGGCGTTGTCATGATCATGTTCTGTAAAAAGAACAACCATAAGCACATCGGACAGATCGTCTGCGGCTTTGGCATCCTGTTCTATGGGATGACCGTAATGAGTACGGCAATGGAACCGCTGAGCGAATCGGAGTTCTTCCGGAATCTGTTTGTGCAGATGCAGAACCCGCTTTTGGGCCTGCTGATCGGTTTGGTGTTCACTGCATTGATTCAAAGCTCCTCTGCGTCCGTGGGCGTTTTGCAGGCGTTGGCTGCATCGGGGGCGATTGGCCTGGATTCCGCCATCTATGTGATCTATGGCCAGAACATCGGGACCTGCGTGACCGCGATCATGGCCAGTGCAGGTACAACGAAGACGGCAAAGCGTACCGCAACGGTACATCTGTTGTTCAACGTCATTGGCGCAACCCTCTTTACCTTAATTACCCTGCTGACGCCGTTCACCAGCCTCATTAAGAGCCTTTCGCCGGACAACGTGATGATGCAGATCTCAATTGTGCACATTATCTTTAATATTGTGACGACTTCCATCCTGTTGCCATTGAGCAACTATTTGGTAAAGCTGGCCTGCAAAATTATCCCCGGAGAAGACCGGCAGAGGGAGAATCTTCGCCTCCAATATTTGGATCAGCGCATCCTTAACACGCCCCCCATTGCCGTAGCACAGGTACTTAAGGAAGTGGAACGCATGGGAAAATTGGCGCGAACCAACTTTTTAAACAGCATGGAAGCCCTCTTTTATAAGGACACGGAGAAGCTGGAAGAGGTCGGAGAGAATGAAAAGGTCTTAAACTTCCTCAACCAGAAGATTACGGAATATTTGGTCCAGATCAACGGATTGGAATTGCAAGACCCGGACCGGGAAGTGATCGGCGCCCTGTTCCATGTGGTGAGCGATTTTGAACGGATCGGGGATCACAGCACCAATATTGGCGAAATGGCACAGATCATCATCGACAATAAGGCGTCTTTGAGTGAAGCAGCGGCCAAGGAACTGAAACATATGCAGGATCTTGTGCTTACAGTTTTGGATGACTCCATACGCCTCTTTGAGGATGGAGGCCGAAACAAGGAGTTGGCGGACCAGGTCAACCGTATCGAACAGACCATCGACGACGAGACGGAGCGGCTCAAGGAAAACCACATCCAACGTCTCACCAATGGCACCTGTACGCCGCAGTCCGGCGCCATTTACAACGATATGCTGATGAATCTGGAACGCATTGCCGACCATTCGACCAATATCGCATTTTCCACAGAGCATATTGAGCATTTACCCGCAAAGGGGTTGTTGCCAACCCTTACCAATGTGACCGCATAAAAATTGCATAAAAGCCGGGGACAAGGGTTCCCGGCTTTTTCGTATTTTTCGGAGCGTGAATGGCATTTTCAGTTGCGATAAAAGCGTAAAAATGGTACAATACTATCCTAAGAAATCGGTAAAGTGAGACGCGAGAGGAGGCTGCGTTTTGAATTTGTATCTGAAACAGGATACGGAGGCAAATGCGGGCCTTTTTACGGTCTATGATACTTGCGGCCGAGTCTGCTATCGCCTTTCCGGGGATGCACAAACCCTTGGAGGAAAAATGTATCTGTACGACTCCAACGGTGTGGAGGCAGCGCGGGTCACCCATATGGGGCTGGCAGGCATTTCCCGCTATACCATCGTGGTGGCGGAGAAGGAACGCGCGCGGATCTTACAAAACCTGGCTTCTTTGAAGACGCCGTTCCGCATCCGCGGGATTTCTTGGAGGCTGCGCGGAGATATGGCCCTGCGCTCATTTGACGTGGTCGATGCGGAGGGCCGGGTGGTCATGTCGCACGGACGCTGTTGGGAGTCCAGCGGGGAATGTTTTGCACTGGAGATTGCGGAGGCGGAGAATGCCGTATTGTGCATCTGCATCGCCGCAGTGATCGACAGCAGTGCGCAGGCTGGCTCTGCTGTGGCCTTGCCGGTTTGAGATCTTTGCGCCCATTGACAAAATGGGGCGCAAATGGCATACTATAACATATATTTATTTGTAGCATCTTGTAAAAAACGCCGCCGCGCTCCTTGCTTCAGCGCCTGCGGCGATTGTGTTGATTAGGGGGAACATGCATGAGCAGGGAATTGGCAAAGACCTATGACCCGCAGGAAGTGGAGGATCGGATTTACGATTTCTGGCTGAACGGCGGTTATTTCCATGCAACGGTCGATCCGGAGAAAAAACCTTACACCATCGTCATCCCGCCGCCCAATATCACCGGCCAACTTCATATGGGACATGCGATGGATGAAACCCTTCAGGATATTCTGATTCGTTGGAGAAGAATGCAGGGGTATTCTGCGCTTTGGCTCCCCGGCACGGACCACGCCTCCATCGCGACAGAGGCCAAGATCGTGGAGGCGATGCGCCAGGAGGGACTCACCAAAGAGGACCTGGGGCGCGAGAAGTTCCTGGAACGCGCCTGGGCGTGGAAAGAGAAATACGGCGGCAGGATTGTAGAACAGCTCAAAAAGCTGGGCTCCTCCTGCGATTGGGAGCGCGAACGCTTCACCATGGACGAGGGCTGCAACAAGGCGGTTCGTGAGGTGTTTGTGCGGTTATATAATAAGGGCCTGATTTACCGTGGCGAGCGGATCATCAACTGGTGCCCGCATTGTAAGACCTCCATTTCCGACGCGGAGGTGGAATTCGCAGAGAAGGACGGCAATTTCTGGCACATCCGCTATCCGTTTAAGGACGGCAGTGGGTATTTGGAGCTGGCCACCACCCGACCGGAGACGATGCTGGGCGACACCGCCGTGGCGGTGCATCCGGACGACCCGCGCTATAAGGACATCGTTGGCAAGATGCTGATCCTCCCGTTGGTTGGCCGTGAGATCCCGGTGATTGCGGATACCTATGTCGAGCAGGACTTTGGGACCGGCGTGGTGAAGATCACCCCCGCACACGACCCGAACGACTTTGAAGTCGGCCTGCGCCACAATCTGGAAATCATCAATGTGATGAACGATGACGGCAGCATTAATGAAAACGGCGGGAAGTTTGCAGGAATGCCCGGCCTTGAGGCGCGCAAACAGATCGTCAAGGAGCTGGAAGAACAGGGCTTCCTGGTGCGTATCGAGCCGATCAAGCACAATGTCGGCAGTTGCTACCGCTGCCACACCGTGGTGGAGCCGCGCGTTTCGAAGCAGTGGTTTGTAAAGATGGAACCGCTGGCAAAGCCGGCGATCGAATGCGTCCGCGACGGACGTGTGCGCTTTATTCCGGAGCGCATGGAGAAGATCTATTTCAATTGGATGGAGAACATCAAGGATTGGTGTATTTCCCGCCAGCTCTGGTGGGGACACCGCATCCCGGCGTGGTACTGCGAGGATTGCGGCGAGACGATTGTCGCGATGGACGCGCCGCATACGTGCCCCAAGTGCGGCTCCGAAAAGCTGCACCAGGATGAGGACACCCTGGATACCTGGTTCTCTTCCGCGCTGTGGCCGTTCTCGACGCTGGGCTGGCCGGATCAGACAGAAGACCTCAAGTATTTCTATCCGACGGATACGCTCGTGACGGGCTATGACATCATCTTCTTCTGGGTTGCCCGCATGATCTTCTCCGGTATGGAGCATATGGGCGAGCCACCCTTTAAGACGGTCTTTATCCACGGCCTGATCCGTGATGCCCAGGGGCGCAAGATGAGCAAATCGCTCGGCAACGGCATTGACCCGCTGGAAGTGATCGCACAGTATGGTGCGGATGCGCTGCGCTTTACGTTGGTGACGGGAAACAGCCCCGGGAACGACCTGCGTTTCTCGCAGGAGAAGGTGGAAGCCAGCCGGAATTTTGCGAATAAGATCTGGAACGCATCGCGTTTCATTCTGATGAATATCGATGGCCACGATGTCCCCAACCAGCTGCCTGAAAAGCTGGCATTGGAAGACAAGTGGATTGTCAACCAGTTTAATCAGGTTGTCAAAGAAGTCACGGATAACCTTGAGCATTTTGAAATCGGCATTGCCGTACAGAAGCTGTACGATTTCCTCTGGGACGAGCTGTGCGACTGGTATATTGAGATTGCAAAGATCCGTTTGCAGTCCAGCGACGAGTCGGCCGCCCAAGCAGCGCGCCAGGTGCTGGTTTGGGTGATGACGGGAACGCTCCAGCTGTTGCATCCGTTTATGCCGTATATCACGGAGGAGATCTGGCAGTCGCTGCCGCATGAGGGCGAGTCCATTATGGTCTCCAAGTGGCCGGTCTATGAAGAAGCGCATTGCTTCCAGCAGGCCGCCTCCGATATGCAGGGCATTATGGATGTCATCCGCGCAGTGCGCAACCGCCGTTCGGAGATGAACGTGCCCCCGTCGAGAAAGACGCATCTGTACATTGCGACTGCGGCGGAAAAGGTGTTCCAGGAGGGCGCTCCGATCATCGAGCGTTTGGCCTTTGCCAACGGGGTAGAGATTGGACCCGCATTCGAGATCGAAGGCGCGGTGAACATTGTCACCAGCGGCGCGAAGGCATATATCCCGATGGACGAACTGGTGGATAAGAAAGCAGAGCTTGCCCGCTTGACGAAGGAATTGGAGTCGGCACAGAAGCAGTATGCGACGACACAGCAAAAGCTGAGCAACGAGAAATTCCTTTCGAAGGCCCCGGAGAACGTCGTGGAGGGCGTTCGCCAGAATGCAGCGAAATTGAAAGAGCACATCGCGTTGATTCAGTCCAGCATCGATGCGCTGTCGAAATAAGATTTTTGCAGGAAACGAGAGAGGCATGCTTTCCAAAGCGGAAGTATGCCTCTTTCTGCAATACTGCATGATAAGCAGGAAGGGAATGCCGCCGGAATCCGATGGCTTTCGACCGCGCTGGTTTGAGACCATTCGTTGTGGATGGAAAGGAATCGAAGGATATTTGGGCGTTTTCCTGAATTTTTTTGGAAGGAAAGTGGGGGTACAATGACCTATGAACAAACCTTGGAGAGGATTCACGCGTTTCCACGTTTTGGCGGTTCGCCCGGGGTGGAGCGCGTCCGGAAACTCTTGGCACAGCTGGGGAATCCCCAGGATCGTTTGAAATATATTCATGTGGCAGGTACAAACGGGAAGGGCTCCACCTGCGCGATGATTGCATCCGTATTGCAAAAAGCAGGATACCGGACGGGCCTTTTCACGTCCCCATTTCTCAGCGATTTTTGTGAGCGCATCCGAGTGGATGCTGAAAAAATCCCAAGGGAATCGCTTGTCGAGATTACAGAGGAGGCGCTTCCGGTTGCACAGGGCTTGATTGAAAACGGGGAAGCCCTCACGGAGTTTGACTTTACCACCGCGCTCGGCTTCCTGTGGTTTGCACGCCAGCAATGCGATTTTGTTGTTTTGGAAGTGGGGCTGGGGGGGCGAAATGATGCGACAAATGTGATCGGAACGCCGCTGGTGTCCGTTATCACGTCCATCTCCCTGGACCATACCAGCGTGCTGGGGGATACGGTGGAGCAGATCGCTGCGGAAAAAGCGGGGATTATCAAGCCGTATGGGGTGACGGTGGCTTATGGCGATCAATTGCCCGGCGCAATGGAGGTGATCCGGCGCGCAGCGATGAAGCAACATAACCGGCTTGTGGAGGCCGCGCCTTCCGTACTCTCGGTGGTTTCCAGCGGGCTGCATGGGACGGAACTGCGCTATGAGGGGCTCTCCTTGCACTTGCCCCTTTTGGGAGAATACCAGGTGAAAAATGCCGCCACCGCTTTGGCTGCCCTTTCGGTTGTACAGGAACACGGCTATTCGATCCCCGACCAAGCGCTCATGGAGGGTTTCGCTGCGGTCCGTTTCCCCGCCCGTATGGAACTGCTGAGCGAAAATCCTTTGGTTTTCCTGGACGGCGCCCACAACCCAGACGGAACGCATGCGCTTGCAGAGACACTTCGGAACCATTTGGCGGGGCGCCCCTTGGTGGGGCTGATCGGCATGCTGGCGGATAAGGATGTCCACACGGCGGCTGAAAATTTGGACGGGCTCTTCGAACAGGTGGTGACGGTCACACCCGACAATCCGCGCGCCATGCCCGCCGAAGAGCTGGCGGCCATCTGGCGTGTACGTGGGACGCCAGCATACCCTGTGGAGGGTGTATCCGCGGCTTTGGACAAGGCGCTTACCCTTTTAAAGGAAAACGGTGCGCTGGTGATTTGTGGTTCGCTGTTCCTCGCGGGAGAGATTCGCCCGATTGCCCGAAAGCGGTTGCGGGAAAAAGTCGGCTTGCCCGCAGATTTCGAGTAAAATTTTAGCAAAGACCCTTTATCTTTATAGATAAAGGGTCTTTTTGTATACCTACGAAGAAGAAGCATAGAACGCCTTTCTGAAAAAAGTTTTTCCTTCGTATAAAAAGGCAAAAAGTGGGAATCCTTTTTGAATGGTCCAAGATACAAGAATGGATACATAGGAGGCAATCGAATGGGTGTCAGGCTGATTTTAAAAGACGGCTGCCTTACGGCTTTGCTCAGCGGAGAGATCGACCACCATGTGGCAAGGGAATTGCGGGAGGAGATCGATGGAACAGCAATGCGGACAAGGCCAAGCGTGTTAAAACTGGATTTTTCCGGTGTGCAATTTATGGACAGCTCCGGGATCGGATTGATTATGGGACGGTATAAATTGATGCAGACGTGGGGTGGCAACGTGACCATTGCCAATCTCCCGCCCAAATTGGAGAAGATCGTATCCCTCTCCGGCCTGCGGGATCTCTGTAGCGTTGTAAAGGAGGTGAAGGAAGTTGAAGGCGAAGAATGAGATGCGCATTTCGTTTCCAAGCAATTCCAACAATGAAGCATTTGGAAGGGCGGTTGTCGCCGCATTTGCCGCGCAATTGGACCCCACGATCGACGAGTTGAGCGACATCAAAACCGCTGTTTCGGAAGCGGTCACAAATTGCATTGTACATGCCTACCGGGATACGATCGGGATGATCTACATAACGGCAAAATACGATGACCATGGAACCTTGCAGATCAAAATCCGCGACAAGGGGTGTGGCATTGCAGATGTGGAACAGGCTATGCAGCCGCTCTTTACTACGGCCGGGGAAGAACGCGCAGGTTTGGGCTTTGCTGTGATGGAGAGCTTTATGGACAAGCTTCGCGTCACTTCGAAACTGGGGTCTGGAACCACCGTCACCATGCAGAAGAACCTTGCGCGGCGTGTGATGAAGAATGGATAGGGATCAATCGATACAGGAAAACATTGGCTTAGTACATGCCTGCGCCAAACGGTTTAAGGGGCGCGGGATGGAGTATGACGACCTTTTCCAGGCGGGATGTTTAGGTCTGGTCAAAGCGGTGGACCATTTTGACGAGAGCCGCGGCCTCAAATTTTCCACGTATGCAGTGCCGGTTATCCTGGGCGAGATGCGCCGTCTTTTCCGGGACGGCGGCGCTGTAAAAGTGGGCCGCTCTCTGAAAGAGCTTTCCATTCGCGCCTCCCGAAAGGCGGCGGAATTTGCAGAAAAGGAGGGGCGTTCTCCGACCGTCGGAGAGCTTGCAGAGCTTTTAGGGGTGGAACCGGCGGAAGCGGCGCAAGCGCTCGGTGCAGCGCAGATGCCCCTCTCCTTGACCGCTTCCGAAGAGGATGGGGGCGGACAGATGGATATCAGCGTCGAGGGGGAGGATGAGAAGATCGCGGAGCTGCTCTCTTTGAAACAGGTGGTAAAGGAATTGCCTCCGCGCGACCAAAACATCATCTATTTCCGGTATTATAAGCATCGGACGCAGACCGAAACCGCGCAGGCGCTGGGAATGACGCAGGTCCAGGTCTCCCGGAGGGAAAAGGTGATTTTACAGGAGCTTCGAAGAAAATTGGTTTAGGGGACAGCATTTTCGTTTGAAACAGAAGCGGAGTGTATTAGGCTTCCAAAGAAAAAGCAGTGCCATGCCCAAGGAGAGGGCAACGCACTGCTTTTCCGTTTTGGGACGGAAGTCAATCACGGACCTCGATTCGCTCCAGCCGGCTTCCCAGCCGGCTGAGGATTTCATTGGAAATCGTGCCGGACTGTTCGGCCAAGTCGCTGGCGGAAATCTGTTGGATGCCGGAGCTTCCGATCAGGACGGCTTCATCCCCCGGCGCCACATTTGGAATGCCGGTGACGTCGATGAAAAGTTGATCCATACAGATGCGTCCAACGATGGGGACCTTTTGCCCATGGAGAAGCGCATATCTGGTCTGGGAGCCATTGCGTGGAATCCCATCCGCGTAACCGATGGAAACAACGGCGATGGTCCGCTCGGAAGCGGCCGTAAATGCCCGCCCGTATCCGGCGGCTTCACCGGGAGACAATGTTTTGACGCATTCTACCCTAGCTTTTAAGGAGAGAACCGGCCGCAGGTCGGCGGCTGCGCGCACATGGTCGTGCGGACGGCTTAGGACTCCATAGAGTGCAATGCCGGTCCGCGCATAATCGAAGGAAGGTTCATAATCGTTCAAAATTCCGTAGCTGCTCTGGATATGTGTTTTAAACCCGTATATGCCGCTTTTATGGAGCACATCCACCACGGACCGAAACCGCTTGATTTGCAGCTGGGTAAAGGCGCGCTCCTCCGCTGTTGTCCCGTCGGACACGCACAGATGGGAGTAGACGCCGGTGATTTTCAAATGGGGAAAGCTCCAAATGGCGCGGATTTTTTCGATTGCATCGCTGCGTTCCCCCAAACGCCGCATACCGGTGTCGATGCCCACATGTACCGGAAGTGCCTTTCCATAGTCGTTTAAAACCTGGGCATAGGGATAGTCGATGACCGTTTGGACGAGGTTGTAATGGGCCAGTTCATTGAATTGGGAGGGATGGGTATAGCCCAATACGAGGATCTGTCCCGTAATGCCGGCCAGCCGGAGTTCGATCCCTTCCTGCACGGTGGCAACACAAAAATCGGAGATCCCCATATCCTGTAACGCTTTGCCGACGAGGGCCGCGCCATGGCCATAGGCGTTCGCCTTGATCGCTGGCATCATGGCGGTATGCTTTGGAAGAATCCGCTGAAGTTCTCGGACATTATGGGCCAAGTTTTCCCGGCTCAGCTCGATCCAGGCCCTACCTTTTTGGCACATACCGCGTTCCTCCTTTCCTTCAAAAATAAGACGGCTGCCACCAGCCCAAGCGATACAACGCAGACAGCCGAATAGTGTATCATTGAGTTTTCAACAAACAGCTTAGTTGTGCCGGTGATTTTGGCAGCTCCGCGCACAAGAACGATCACAGCCGGATGGATCAGATAGAACAGGGTGCAACCGCCGTGCACCCAACGGGGCGCTTGTCCGGGTATCCGCAGCAACATTTGGAACAGAAAATACAGGACTGGCAACAGAAAAAGATACATGCTGTTGTGCCGTTGCAGGTGCAGAAGATCGGTCAAATACCCTTCGATCAGCAAGAAAACGACAGAGATCGGAAGCCCCCACCGGCAAGCGGTTTTGGAACAGCGGTTTCTGGGATTGGCAATGGCCATGCCGAGCAATAGATAGATGGGTGCGAAAAAAATACCGTTGCGCGTATAATTGCTGATGGAGAAGATGCCGTCATAACACGCTTTAAGTGCGGGAATCTGCTGGATTAGCCCATAATAGCTGTCACCGGCAAGGCCAATCAGATAAGCAATCCCTGCGTAGATCCACGCAGCCCGCATGGACCGCTTGGCGAGGATCGCCACAAGGAGGCACCCGAGGATTGCCGCCGGAAAGTACCACAGATGGTAAAACGTCCCATCAAATAGAAGGGCTTTAAAAAATTCCAGTACGTTTTTGGGTAGGTTTCCTGCATACCAATTGATCGGGAAATAGAAGAGGGTGGCAGCCAGATAGAGCAGCGTGTTTTGTCTTAAGAATCGGACGAGGCGGCGCTTGTCCCGAAATCCGCTCTTCGCATACGGCGCCAATACAAAGAAGCCGGTTGTCATCAGGAAAAAGGGAACCGCTATACGGCCGAGACAGTAGGTGAACAGGACGTCCCCCACGCGGTTCCAAGTCGAAAAGGGGGCGATGTGGATTGCCGCAACCATCAGGGCGGCGGGAATCCGGAACAGGTCCACACCTGCGTAATTTTTAGTCTTCATGGGGACTTCTCCAAAGGGTCAGAACGATGCCGCCCGCGTTGGTGCCGGAGAGGGAATAGGACATCGAATCCGGGATTTCCACCGTTGTTTCTATCGGCTTTTCCATGGGAACATAGAACAGTTCAAAATGAATCCCGTTAAAGCGATAGGAAAACGGATGACCGGGAGCGGTAGCGTTTTTCAAAAAGGAAAGATACTCTTCCAGAACCCAATGCTTCTGTGCGATCACGATTGAATGGGGAACACCGACGAAGCGGAAGTGCCATGGCTCCGCCGCGATGCCTGTCAAGGATTCCTTGCCGCTGAGATACCGTTCTATAAATCCAAACTGCGGAGCCAGTTGCCGGAACTTTTGGAAGATGCCTGTGTGCGGAAAGTCCGGACAGATAAAATCAATCCGGGCACTTTGTGCCGCCAGATCAATGGCGAGCCCGGTCTGATGTTCACTGTGTCCGGGGAGGGCGACATACTTCTGGGTGAATGCCAGCCCCTCCTTTGCCTGCGTATCCCGCCAGATTTCCTCCTGTTCTTCCTGGGTGCGGAAACCGCTGACAGCGGCCACCTGTTTCCAACCGTCGAGGGTGGCGATTAGACGTTGCAAAGACTGTGCGGCATGGGGCTGCAAAAGAATGTCCGGTTGATCGGGAAGCGCTGGGGCCATCTCCGGGAGCACTGAAAATGGGGGCATGGAGTATCCAGGAGCAACCAGAAGAAGGTCGCCGTGAGAAATATTCTCCTGCCTGAGAAGAACCGGTTTCATATGGATACCCCCGTTTCCAATAGACGTTGGATGACCTCTGTGAAGGAGAGGCCGATTTCTTTCAGCATATTGGGATAGCGGCTGTGGGAGGTAAATCCGGGAATGGTGTTGACCTCATTGAAGTAAATGCGGCCCTCCGGCGTCAAGAACAAGTCCACCCTGGCGAATCCATTGCACCCCAAAATGCGGAAAATCTTTTTAGCGACCGCCTGGATCTCTTCCGCCTTATGGTCGGATATGCGGGCGGGAACATGGATTTTTGCGTGTTTTAATGTATATTTTTCCGTATAGTTGAAGAAGCCGCCGGAAAGCTCAATTTCATCCACGGCGCCGACGGTTAGATGGTCCGTTCCCAGGATGGCGCATCCCACCTCAAAGCCAGGAATCGTTTCTTCCAAGAGGACTGCCGAATCGTGTAAAAATGCATGTTCGATGGCGGGAAACAGTTCCTCAACGGCGTGTACTTTGGTGATGCCAAAGGAGGAGCCCGATCGGACGGGTTTTACAAACAGGGGATAGCCCAGCGTTTCTGCGGCTTGTTGAAGCGATTCTCTGTTGAACGGGGGCCGGACCAAAAAGGACCGGGGAACGGCGATCCCTTCCGCCGCCACCAGGCGATGGGCCATTTCTTTGTTCATACATACAGCGGAACTCAAGAGATCGCATCCGACGACCGGGATACCGGCCAATTCCAAAAGCCCCTGTACGGTTCCGTCCTCTCCGTTTTTCCCGTGGAGGATGGGGAGCGCTGCGTCCAAAGAAACCGTCTGTAGAATGCCGTTGTCCATATAATGAAATCCGTGGATGGACTGATCTGTGGAGGGAAAGATCGGGATGCAGAAGTCCTCCGAAAACCAGCTATCGTTTAGAATGCGCTCTGGGTCCCCGCGGTACCAAAACCATTGGCCGGTATGCGGATGAAGGCCGATCCATATGCATGCATAAGCAGACGAATCTATATGGGTAATCACGGAATAGGCGGATTGTAGAGAAACACTATATTCTGTGGAACAGCCGCCAAACAAAATGGCCAGTTTCTTTCTGCGCTCCGAACACTCCAGAGGTGTTTGACTGGTGTGCAGGTGTTGAGACAAATTTGTGAGATCATCGGGGGATGGAGCGACCGTTGTCCGATGAAAGGTGTTCATTTGTAAAGCCTCCTTTGGGAAAGACAACAGAGAAGCGTGCCGTTCCCCTGTGTCCAATCGTACAGAAATACATATTTTAAACAGAAACGAAAAAGATCGCCCCTGTTCGGTCTTTATTCTACCGAACAGGGGCGATCTTTCCTTTAAGATTCACTTGTCGACTTCTTAAGAAACCAAGAAGGACTTATTAAGATTTTCTGAAGGTTATAAATAGAGGTTCATCCATTTTGCATCTACAAAACGGCCGTCCTCTAAATGGAAAAAGCGGGGATAACACCGACCTCTTGAAAGCCATAGCGCTGATACAAACGGATTGCACGCACATTTTCGGCATTGACCGTCAGGCCGATCACTTGAATTTGTTTGGAATTCCGGGCAAATTGCAAGAGCTGCTCCATCAATGCCTGGGCGATTCCCGTCCCCCAATAGGACTTCCTTGCCGAGATGGACAGTTCACTCGTATGGCAGAGGCGCGGCGCTTCCGCTGCGGTGAGATTCCCCATGGCGGCCAGCTGTCCATGCACATATACGACCAGCAAAATGCGGTTGGAGGATTGAAAACTTTTGATGTAGGCTTCCTCCTCGGCGACAGACATGGAAAATGCGTCTTTACCGAAGGTTAAAAAGTCGCTCTCTCCTCCGATACAACGGAGATAGTCGATCATATCTTCCGCATCGGAAGGAACCGCTTCCCGCAATTCGGCGGGTCTGCCATCCTTTAGAGAAAAGATCATCCTTTATACCTCTCGCAAATCCTTTAAGTCATAAGGGGTCTGCTGATAAACATAGTAGTTCAGCCAATTGGCAAAGAGCAGATGCGCATGGCTGCGCCAAGTAAAACGCGGCTGCAAGCTGGGATCGTCATTCGGAAAGTAGTTTTCCGGAATGTGTGGCTTTAATCCTTTGCGCACATCGCGGAAATATTCGTTGGCCAGGGTGTCGCGATCGTATTCGCCGTGCCCGGTGACAAAAAATTGGCGCCCGTCCTTTTTGGCCACCAGATGGACACCGGCCGCGCTGGAGGTGGACAGGATCATCAGTTCATCGTGCTGTTTGATGTCGTCCCGACGAATTTCCGTATTTCGGGAATGCGGGACATAAAAGCTGTCGTCGAACCCACGAACCAATGGATGGTGTGGGTCCAACACACGGTGCAGATAAACGCCGCTCAATTTTTGCGGCAATTGATATTTGGGGATTCCGTAGTGATAGTAAAGCCCGGCCTGCGCGCCCCAACAGATATGTAGGGTGGAGTAGACGTTCTTCCGGCTCCAATCCATAATCTCACAGAGCTCCGGCCAGTAGTCCACCTCTTCGAACGGCATGTTTTCAACGGGTGCTCCTGTGATAATCATGCCGTCGAATTTCTCGTTTTTCAAATCCTTAAAGGTTTTATAAAAGGTATTGAGATGGGAAGCAGAGGTGTTTTTCGAAACATGGGAGGCCATCTGCATCAATTCGACATCAACCTGTAACGGCGTGTTGCTCAAAACGCGCAGCAATTGCGTTTCGGTTACGGGTTTGATCGGCATCAAGTTGAGAATGACAATCTTGAGTGGACGGATATCCTGCATATTGGCGCGTTCATGCGTCATGACAAAGATGTTTTCTCCCTCTAATACTTTAATAGCGGGCAATTCCGCTTGTATTTTAATAGGCATATTATTTCGCTCGATTCTTTTTAGATTTTGGGGTATAATCGAAAGGTAAATAGGACATATTACTTTTAAGTATACCAAATTGACAGGAAAACCGCAATATAATTGGTAGAAAGGGACAGACATAAAATAAATGCAAAAAAAGCGTTGACATTGGGGAACGAGTGTGATATTATAGTGAAGCCGTCGAGAGAGACAGAAAAAATGCTTGACACCATAAAGCGAATGTGATATGATGTTAAACATCACCTCTGAACTTGATCGAAGAGGCGAAGGACCTTGAAAATTAAACAACGTTACGAAATGAAGGACCCGTAATGACTTTGAGAGAGACGGGAACATCCGAAA